>JBAXOQ010000062.1:0-16905 GCA_037133175.1 Actinomycetes bacterium | reverse complement strand
CTGCCCATCCTGCCGGGTTCGCCCGACTCGGCTGCAGCTTGAGCGGCTCCAAGTCGGCGTCGGTGTGAGCCTGCGCGTCGTCGCGCATCTCCCGGACGAAATACACCCCGTAGGCCGCAAAGAAGGCCAGACCAAGCCACGGTTTGATAGCAAAGGCCACCAGCCCCAGGCCGACCTTGACAACGAAAATGACCAGGAACCACTTCTGGTCGCGCTGCACCCTGGGCAAATCGACCCCTGCCATCGGATCAGCCACGACCGGGTCCGCCGCGGTGATGCCCGCCTTGCCGTGCTCGGCCGCCAATCGCCGTCTGCGCCGGAACAGCATCCAACCGGTAACTCCGTAGGCGATCGTCGACAACACCAGCGGTCCACCGAGCGCCGCCCCGATACCGATCTGCTTCGACTCCGGTGAGTCGCTGCGGGTAACAGCGACAAGGGTCACGACACTCTCCGGAAGGGCAGTGCCGATGGCCGCCAGCACGCTGCCCACTGCGATGGTGCCCAACTGCAACCGAACGCCGAGCCACTCAATGGCATTGACGAACCATTCACAGGCAAAGTAGATGGCCAAGGCACAGCACACCAGCAGGGCGATGTTGACCACGGCGACCACCGGCCCATTGTCCGACACCTCGACCCCGGACTCCGAACGCCCCGTTCCGTATCCATCCGCCGCGCCGATCGGGCCCCTGTAGAATCAGCCCACGAGACCGTACCCAAGGCGAGTCGACGTGAACCAACTGGAGACGCACTGATGACGCCCTCGCAGGTGCCGAAGTACCAGGGCCACATCGTGGCCATCGGCGCCTCGGCCGGCGGGTTGGATGCCTTAGCGAAGCTCTTCGAGGCCTGCCCAACAGACATCGGTGCAGCTTTCGTTGTCATCCAACACCTGTCGCCCAGTCGAACGGCGATCCGGGGATGTTGAACACCGGTCCCGGATCGAACTACTTCGACGCCCTCGGTGGCGTGCACACAGATGATGAGAGTGCTGCCAAGGCAGTTGCCGGGCTGCGCTCGGTGCCGGAGGGCGCGGGTCGCTCATACTCGATGGAGTATCCGTGCGACTCTCGCACCGAGAAACGCTGGTTCATCATGAACGTTGGGCTGGTCGATGAGGGCCAATTCGGTGCCGTCGTGAGCCACGTCGAGATCACCGCTTGGCGCAAAGGACAAGGCGCCAATGCCTGAACGACAGACCCGCCTCAATACCCTGCGGCAACGAGCCAAGGCAGCAGCCACCCGCGGCGGGAAGAAGGCCGACTCACTCGACACCAGCGCTGCGCAGGAGATCCACAGCCTGATCGAAGACCTGCACCTGTACCAAACCGAGCTTGAGGTACAGAACCAAGAACTCATCGAGGCGCAAGCCCAGTCCAGTGCCGCCCTCGGCGAATACACGACCCTGTTCGATGGCATGCCGGTGCCCGCGATTGTCGTCGACGAACGATTCCAGATTCTTGAGAGCAATCGAATGGCTATCGCTCTGTTGGGGCTGGACAAACGACTTGCGAGCCGAGCGGTGTCTTTGCTCACCTTGCTGCAGGAGGATTCCCGGCCGGTGTTCTACGCGGCGGCCCGCGATCAGCCGAGCGGTAAATCCGTCCACCTGGGCAACCTGCAGATCCTGACACGAAGCGCACCGGACCCGATCCCCGTGTCTATCGACTTCGTCCGCTTCGGCACCGGCGGCGAACACAGCGAACACATCTTGGTCTTGTTCCAGGACCGCACCGCCAACGTCGACCTCGATCGGGTCCGACGACTCTTCCAGTCGATGCTCGATAACGCCACGAGCCCGATGTACGCCTTCGACCCTGAGGGACGATGTCTGCTCGCGAACTCCGCGATGCTCGCGGACATCGGAAAGCCACGGGAGCAAATTGTCGGCCACACCCGCCATGAGTGGATGTCCCTGGCTGATGTCGTGAAAGCTCACAACGCCGAGCTACGGCAGATCCAACTTGAACTGCACCTTGCCTCCGAGGTCTTGGCCCGCAGCGCCGAAGGTGTTGTCATCACCGACGCTTCCAACCAGATCGTGTCAGTGAACAAGGCGTACGAGCAGATCACCGGTTACTCCCGGGACGAACTGATCGGGCGCAATCCCACCATCGTGCAATCCGGACGGCACGGGCAACCGTTCTATGAACAACTGTGGCGAACCCTGACCACCAAGAACCTGTGGACCGGCGAGATGTGGAACCGGCGCAAGAACGGCGAACTGTATCCGCAGGACACCCGGATCATCCGAATCCTGGACCCCGACGGCAACGTCACCAACTACGCCGCCCTGGCGCTGGACATCACCGACCGCAAAGCGGCCCAGGCCGAAGTGGAACTGCTGGCCTACTACGACCCGCTGACAGGAGCACCGACCCGAACCCTGATCCTCGACCGAATCGCCCAGGCAATCAGAGCCTCCAACCGATCAGGCGAAGAGTTCTGCGTGCTGTACCTGGATCTCGATGATTTCAAAGGGGTCAACGACTCGCTGGGCCATGAAGCCGGTGACCTGCTGCTAGCGACCGTATACGACCGGCTGAGGGCAAACCTGCGTGCCTGCGACACCGTCGGCCGACTAGCCGGAGACGAATTCGTCGTCATCTTGCAGGTTGCCAATCGTGACGGCGCCGCCACCGTCGCCACGAAGATCCGCGAGGCCCTCGGCGCTCCCTTCGACCTTGACGGCGACTCGGTGCAGACAACGGTGTCGGTTGGCATCTCGGTGTACCCGCACGACGGCAGGAGCTCCGCCGAGCTGCTGCGCAACGCCGACGCCGCGTTGTACGACGTGAAGCGAAGCGGTCGGGATGCTTGGCGCTTCTTCGACGCTGAACTGTCGCGGGCCCAGCACCGCCGGCTGAGCATCGGCCGCGGGCTGCGCGACGCCCTGGCCAACGACGAACTGCAGTTGTTCTACCAGCCGCAAATCAGCCTGGCCGACACGTCTCTGATCGGCGTGGAGGTCCTGCTCCGGTGGAACAACGAGCGGCTTGGAAACCCTGGACCGGCCGAGTTCATCACGGTAGCCGAGTCCAACGGGACTATCATCGCGATCGGAGATTGGGTCCTGCGCACTGCTCTGGCACAAATGGCGCAATGGAGGTCGGCCGGAATGAAGCCCATCAACCTAGCGGTGAACGTCAGCGGTCGGCAATTCAGCCAACCGCATTTCGCACGCACGGTTCACGCACTGTTGGCGTCGTTCGACTGGCCGGCCGAACGACTGGAGTTGGAGATCACCGAGAACTGGGCCATGCGGCAACCGGAGGCCAGTGCCGCGATTATGCAGTCGCTGCACCAGAGCGGGATCCGGTTCGCGCTCGACGACTTCGGCACCGGTTACTCCTCGCTGTCACATCTGCGGCTCTACCCGATCGACACCATCAAGATCGACCGGACGTTCATCTCACAACTTGGCATCGAACCAGATAGTGAGACGCTGGTGCAGTCCGTGATAGCTCTCGCGCGCTCACTCGGTATGCGCTGCGTTGCCGAGGGTGTCGAGACCGCCACGCAGGTCGATTTCCTACAGGCCTTGGGATGCCACGCGGTACAGGGCTATCTGCAAGCTGAGCCAATGCCTGCTGAGAAGTTCTGCGCGTGGGCTGCGGACCACTCATGAGCGACCTGCCCGAAACCGGACGCTATGTACTCGCCACCGGCGACCTGGGCGCCGCTCGACTGCAACTGCTGGCAGAACTGTATGGGCCGGCAACCGAATCCCTCCTGTCCACAGTATTGACCCCTGACGCTTGGGTCGCCGATATCGGCTGCGGAATCGGTTCGGTGACCCATTGGGTGGCACACCAACTCACCTCCGATGGTCTCGCGGTCGGCGTGGACCGCAGTCAGGCTCAGATCGCCGCAGCAAACACCGAGTTCCGCCACCGAGGTCTGCCCAAGCCGCGCTTCGTCGTCGGCGATGTGTACCGGTTGCCTTTCGAGTCTGACTCTTTCGATCTGGTGTGCTGCCGTTCGCTGCTGTCCCACTTGAGCGACCCACAGGCCGCAGTTAACGAGATGACCCGACTGGTTCGACCCGGAGGCGTGTTGGTGTGCGAGGACATCGACATGGCGACCCTGTATACCGATCCTCCAAGTCAGGTGTACGAGCACATCAATGACCTCTTCTTCGAACTCGGCCGCACCTACGACGCCGACTACAGCGTGGGCTCGCGGCTGACCGAATTGCTGTCAGCGGCCGGGCTGCCCGAACCACAACAGCAGACAACGCAGCCAGCCTTCCGAACCGGCGAGGCGAAACGCTACTGGGAATACACCTTCTTGGAGACCGTGCCGGCGATGCTGCGCGCCGGAGTCACGACAGTCACCGAGGTTGCCGCGCTGGCCGCCGTCCTCGAACCGCTCAGCGCCGACGACACGATCCTGGTGGCCGCACCGGCATACACACACGCGTGGGCACGCAAGCCTGAGTAATACCCTGCACACGTGCCTCACGCCACCCCGCCCGACTCCGGGATCATCCACATCGAGACAGACGCGCAAGGGCTTTTCCAACGATTCCACGCACCAGACGGCTTGGTGCTGACAACCTGCGTCACCTGGGCTGCTGAACGGCCGTGCGCTCAACCGACACCACAGACCCCGTTCGATGTGACCTTCGAATTGCGACTGCAGGACCTGTCGGTCGACCCCGACCCTACCTATCCCCGCGACTGGTGTGTGTTACAGGTCGTCGCAATCGGTGCGCGGTACTGGCGCATTCAAGGACACTCGATGATCATTCTTGACGAGGTCAGTTTCGGGTGGGCAGACGGGATGGGAACCTTGGACCTCGACGCTGGCAGCGGCGAAGCCAACTCCGATTGCCTGGTCCGTAGCACTCACTATGAGTGGACCAAGCTGCCCTACCGGTGACTGGCTGTACCGGGGCCCCATCATCGACCTGCGCTGGGGTGTACAGCACGTCAGCAGGCCCGCCTAGTTTGGTTAGGCTAACCTATTTACGGAGCGGGGATCGGCTACTAGTGTGTTTGCTATCCGAGGCCCCACCAAGGCCCGCCGCCAGCACTGGAGACAAGCATGAACAAGCTCATCGGATTGGCAGCTACGGCTGCGATCCCACTGACAATTGCAGGCCTGGCCGTTCCTGCACAAGCAGCCAGCACCGTGAAGTTCGGCTCGGCGCTGGATCCCTCGATCCAGCCGTCGAACTCGCTGCCCGCTCGCCCGTGCGCCCACCAAGACACGTCGCTGTCCTGCAGCTTCGTGATGAACGAGGCGTACGGCCGCCCCAATGGTGGAGAGCTGGCTCCCGTGTCGGGCACACTCAAGAAGATTAGGGTGATTTCGGGAGCCGCCAGCTCGTTCCGGCTGCAGTTGGTCAAGGCAAAGCAGGTCAACGGCGTCTGGCGCGCACAGGTGAAGGCCGTCGGCCCGATCATCAATGTGCAGGGTCAGAATCAGAGCAACTGGGACAACGATGTCTACAACGTTGAGCAGTTCAAGGTGAACCTGAAGATCAAGAAGGGGTGGCGCCTGAGCATGGCGGCCATGAGTACGAGTGCCGTGCGCTGCTCCTCTGGCGGCGACAACACCCTAATCTTCGCCCCACCACTGACTGCAGCGATGCACAACGCCACCAACACGGACGGGTGCTGGCCGTTGATCGAGGGCATCATCAAGAAGTAGCTCACAAAGCCGTGCCCGCTGAGGGACCGATACAAACGATCGGTACCTCAGCGGGCACAGTCTCATCGTGGCCGGAAACTCGCCACGCGCGCCGACTGCGGCCTTAGTCCACGTCGATATTGGCGGTCGCCAGATTCTCCGGCGTGATGGCCTTCCATACCAGCGCGGCGATGACTCCGCCGATCAGCGGCGCCACGATGAACAGCCACACCTGGCTCAACGCAGTCCCACCGGCGAACAGGGCCGGCCCGATCGAGCGCGCCGGGTTAACCGAGGTGCCGTCCAACGGAATGCCGACCAGGTGGACCGTCACCAACGCCAGACCGATGGCAACGCCGGCCAGACCGGGAGTTGCGACTTTGTCGGTGACCAATAGGATGACCAACACGAACACGAACGTCAGAATGATCTCAAGAACGAGCGCGCCGGTCAGGTTGATGGCACCGTTGTTGTAGGCGTTCGTGCCCAACCCGCCGGTCTTGTCCTTGATGCCACCGACGGTGGTCATGAACTTCAGCGCCGCGGCACCGAGGATCGCTCCGAGAACCTGCACACCCATGTACGCCAAGCCCTCACCGATGGGCATCTTGCGTCCAGTCATCATCGCGATGGTGACCGCCGGGTTGATGTGACAGCCAGAGATATGCCCGATCGAATAGACCGCGAACACCAGCACGAAACCGAAGGCGAGCGCGACGCCCACGACTCCGCTGGCGGGAATGGGGAACTGGGACGTGTCGTCACGCGCGGCCCCGATGCCGGAGACGGCGGCGCCGACCGCGACGAAGACGAGAATGAACGTTCCGATGAATTCTGCTATCAGTTTGCGCGCCATGGGGCGGAAGATTAGTCAACATTGCACAAGTTGGGCAACCCTAAGCAGAGGTGTCCCGCGCCACAATTCCCAGCCCTGGCGGTGTTGCTGAGTCGGGTTTGAGCCGCACTTGAGTCCGCCTTGAGAATTGACCCGCAAATGCCCGAGCCGGTCAGGCTTCTTGCTCGCGCCGGGTCCCTGCCCCGCTGGACGCGCCACCTGTGTTGGAGCCCTCTGGCGTCGGCTCCGGCGGGTTCACCGGCAACTTCGGCAAGGCTATAGTCGCCAACAGGCCAAGCGCGATGATCACCGATGCCACCCCGGTGGTGACCTTGCTGGCCGAGATCATCGCCGCTGCCGCCGCATCGCCGGCCGTCTGAGTCGCGGGCTTGGCTTGCAACGACGGAATCGCAGATCCGGCCGACTGTTGGACAGCTTCGGACACTGGTGCCGCCACTGCGGACGGTACGCCAGCATCAGCCAAATTCTTGTCGGTGGCTTTGCCAAGCGAAGTGATCAACAGCGTTCCCAGAATCGCCACGCCGAGAGCCGAACCGAGCTGCCGGAAGGTGCTCTGCAAACCCGAAGCCTGTCCGGACTCGGCAACCGGGATCTCAGCCAGGATCACCGAGGTGAGCTGTGCGGTCGCCATCCCGACGCCAAGGCCGTAGCCGAACAGCCAAGCCGCGATCAGCCAACCACTGATGCTCGCAGACAGTGTGATCGCCAGCCCGGCTACCGCCACCGCCTCGAATGCCAGCCCGAGCCGTACCACGGCCCGACCGCCGTAACGAGCCGTCAGTTGCGGAGTCGCCGCGGAGACCAAGAACGTCCCGACCGCCAACGACACGATCATCCAGCCGGTGCCCAGCGGTGAGAAGCCCAGCGCGTTCTGCAGCAGCAACGGCAGCGTGAACAACAGGCCGAACTCGCCCAGTGCCACCACCAGAGCCGCGATCGAGCCGTATCGGAACGACCGCACCCCGAGTAGACCAAGGTCGACCAGCACAGTCCGGCCCGACTTCATCCGGGACTGCTGGGAGTGCACGAACGCAGCCATCAGGATCAGACCCACCGCCATCGCAATGGGCACCGGCGAGATCGCGCCCGACTCCTGGCGCCCCCAGCCATACTTCTGACCCTCGATCAGCGCGAACACGATCGCACCCAGACCCAGCGCCGACATGATCACACCGCTGATGTCCAAACCGCGGGCGGTCTTGGTGTCCCGAGTCTCCGGGACGAAGGCCAACAGTCCGACGACAACCAGGATGCCGACCGGAACGTTGATCCAGAATGCCCACCGCCAGCTGTAGTCGGTGGTGAGCCACCCGCCCACCAGCGGCCCCACTGCCGCCATGCCACCGATGGTCGACCCCCACACTGCGAAGGCGATAGCGCGCTCCTTGCCCTTGAACATGGCGTTGACCGTGGACAGTGACGCGGGCAAGATCATCGCGGCGCCTACCCCCTGCACCAGCCGAGCCGCGATCAGAGCATTGCCGGTGGCGGAGAAGCCCGCCACCACACTGGCGATGACGAAGATCACCATTCCGACCACATAGAGCTTGCGTCGGCCGTACAAGTCCCCGATCTTCCCCAAGGTCAGCAGCAGCGCAGCGAACATCAGCGAGTACACCGCGTTCATCCACTCGGCCTGGGTGGCGGACAGGTGCAGATCCTCGATAATCACCGGCAGCGCCACGTTCACGACTGTGGCGTCCATGATGATGAGCGAGACGCCCAGCGCGACAGCCGCCAGCGCCCACCAGCGATGCTTGCTGGTCACTGTCTCATCAGGCGGCAATCCAACGACAGATGGCGGCTCAGGACTTTCCTTCTCGACACTCATGTTGGTATCGTACCGACACGGACGTCGGGAAGATAGCTGGCGCGCACCCGCCAACGGCAGCCTGATCGGAGGTGTTCATGCCCAAGATCGACGCACCAACCGTGGAGGAACACCACAGTCAACGACGAGCCGCACTGCTGGCTGCAGGTGCGCAACTACTCGCCGAGGGTGGAGTTGACGCCGTGACACCGGCGACGGTTGGCGCGGCGACCGGGCTGGCGCGCTCCAGCGTCTACCAGTACTTTGACTCCGCCCCGGCGCTGTTGGCCGCAGTTGTGGAGGATGCCTTCCCCCGCGCGACCGATCGCTTGCACAGCAACACCATGCGAGCGGGCACCGCTCGACAGCAGGTCGACGCCTACGTCAGTACCGCCTTGGACTTGGCGTCGGAAAGAACACACCGCGCGCTATACGCCCTCGTCGGCGCCGACCTGCCGGACGGCTGCCGGGCACGTCTGATGGAGTTGCACAAGCAGCAGTACGCACCGCTTCGGGTGGCCGTCATGGGCCTCGGTGTTCCCGATCCGGAGCTCACCACCGTGCTGCTAATTGGAATGCTGACTGCGGCTGCCCGAGCCATCATCGAAGGCGCCCCGCCGGCCAGAGTCAAGCGTCGAACCCTGGCGCTGGTGCATTCGGGGCTTGGTGACATTCCGTGATCGATTGACTACTCCAACACGCGCAATGGATATGCGTGTCACCGGGTCCTTCGATACGATTGCCGAACACCAAAGACGTCAACTCGGAGGAACAATGGCAACTCTTCTTGCCCGAAATGCAACAATCCTGGTCACCATGGACGATGAACGTCGCGAGATCACCAACGGCGCTATCTTCGCCCGGGACGGCATCATCGAACAGGTCGGACCGACCGGCGAGCTGCCTGCGACCGCAGATGTTGTCATCGACTTGGACGGGCAAGTGGTCCTGCCCGGTTTCGTCAATACTCACCACCACTTGGATCAGACGCTGACTCGGAATCTTCCGCAAGCGCAGAACATCAACCTTTTCCCCTGGTTGCTCGCGCACTACGAGATCTGGGCTCAGCGCACTCCGGAGGCGACGCGGCTGAGCACCCTCGTCGGCCTGGGCGAACTCGCGATCAGCGGGTGCACAACAGTGTTCGATCACTCCTACGTGTTCCAGAACGGCTGCCGGGTCGACGACCAAATCGCAGCCGCCGCCGAGATCGGCTCACGCTTCGTCGCCTGCCGCGGATCGATGTCGCTGGGCAAGTCACGCGGCGGACTGCCACCAGATAGCTGCGTGGAGGACGAGGCGTTCATCCTGGAGGACTCCGAACGTGTGATCAACCAGTATCACGATCCGTCTCGCGGCTCGATGCTCAACGTCTCGCTCGGGCCGTGCTCGCCCTTCTCAGTGAGCCCGGAGTTGCTCCGTGATTCCGCTGCGCTGGCACGCACCCACACTGGGGTGGGGCTTCACACGCACTTGTGTGAAACCTTCGACGAGGAGCGTTTCACGCTCGAGACGCACAAGTTGCGGCCGGTCGCGTTCATGGAATCGGTGGACTGGCTCGGCAACGACGTCTGGTACGGGCACGGAATCCACGTCAACGATGCCGAGATCGCCCAGTTCGCGGCCACCGGCACCGGGGTCGCTCACTGCCCGTCCTCGAACATGCGACTGGCCTCCGGGATCGCACCGGTGAAGAAGTACCGCGATGCAGGAGTGAAGGTCGGGATTGGCGTCGATGGCTCGGCCAGCAACGACGGCAACCACATGCTCGGCGAAGTCCGGTTGGCGATGCTGCTAGCTCGATTGCGGATGGGATTGCTGCCGCCGGAGGGCCCGCAGACAGTGCTGTCGACCTCAGATCCGCTGCGAGCGGCCGAGTGGATGACCGCCCGCGAAGCCCTCGAAATCGGTACTCGTGGGGGGGCGGCCGTACTTGGCCGCGATGACATCGGACATCTCGCACCGGGCATGTGTGCCGACTTCTTCAGCATTGACCTGAACACCATCGATTTCGCCGGCGGCTTGGCGGACCCAGTCGCTGCGACGTTGTTCTGTGCCCCCCAGAAGGCAAAGTACACCGTCATCAACGGTCGCATCGTGGTGCAGGACGGCCAGGTTGTCACCGTCGACATGGCCCCGGTCGTAGCCGAGCACAACGCATTCGCGCTCGCCCACCGCGGGTAGATGATTCGCAATGGCAGACAGTCCGGCAACGGTCATCACGAACACGTGCGTACGGCCTGAACACGAGGCCGACTTTGCCCAGTGGCAGGCAGACATGAGCCGAATGATCTCGGTCTTTCCGGGGTACGTCGGCGGCGAGGTCATCCCTCCATACCCGCCAACTCAGCCTGACTGGGTCATCGTCCAGCGGTTCGACTCCCCCGAGCATTTGAAGGGCTGGCTGGACTCGCAGCAACGCACGGACATGGTGGCCCGGATCCAACCGCTGCTTGTTGGTGATGACGCGGTGAACGTTTTCGTCGGCAAAGACGCGCAGAAGTCCGAATCCTCCGAAGCCGCAACCGCAGTCATCATGACCAAGGTGTCGTCCGGGTCGGAGAAGCAATTCCTGGGCTGGCAGCAGCGTATAGACGGAGTTCAGTCAACGTTTCCTGGGTACATCGGATGCGAAACACAACCGCCCGTTGAAGGATTCCAGGACAGTTGGGTCACGATGCTGCGGTTCGATTCACCGAAGCACCTCGATGACTGGTTGGCCTCCCCCGAACGAGAGGCACTCGTCACTGACGCCGACAAATTCGTGGAGAAGTCCGAAGTCAGGGCGGCACGCTCCGGCTTCGCTACCTGGTTCAAATTCGGTGCCAAGGATGACAGTTCGGCGCCGCCTTGGAAGATGAACTACATCATCCTGCTCGGCCTGTATCCGATCGTGATGCTGGAGATCTTCTTCCTGAACCCGTTCTTCGACTGGCTACCGATCTCAGGTGGGAACTTCATCGGGAACGTGTTCAGCGTCGGTATCCTGGGCTGGCCTGTGGTCTGGGCCCTATCGCGCTGGATGGGCTGGTGGCTGGTCCCCAAGGGCAACCCGTCGAAACTGCGAGATTGGGCTGGTGCGTTGGTTGCCCTGCTCTCAGTAGCGATTATGGGCTGGCTGTTCATCTTGCTACACAATGCCGTGCAGGTCACTCCGGTGGACAAGTTCGAGCCGGGCAGCGGCACGATGATCCCGGCCTTCATCTTCCTGGTTCTGACGGTGATCGTGTTCATACTGTGGTTCTCTCCGTTGGGCAGCAGGTTTGGCATCTGGGGCGGAAGCGGTGACAGCAACAGCGAAGACGACGGGTAGGCATCCGTGACCTGGTGGCATGGCACAAGCGTCTATCAGATCTACCCCCGATCGTTCGCAGATTCCGATGGTGACGGCATCGGGGACCTGCCCGGGATCCTGAGCAAACTCGACTACCTGGCGGACCTGGGCGTCGAGACGCTGTGGGTGTCGCCGTTCTTCCCTAGTCCCCAGCAGGACTTCGGCTACGACATCACCGACTACTGCTCCGTCGCCCCGGAATACGGCAGCGTCGAGGACGCCCAGCGGCTCATCGACGAGACTCATGCCCGTGGCATGAAGATCCTGTTCGACCTCGTGCTCAACCACACCTCGGATCAGCACCCATGGTTCATCCGATCCAAGGCATCGCGGACGAACCCGAAGGATGACTGGTACATCTGGGCCGATGGCCGAGGCCGGAACGGGCGTCGGCCGCCGAACAACTGGCGCTCGGCAATGGAAGTCAAAACAGCCTGGCAATGGAGCCCGGAGCGCAAACAGTGGTACCTGGCAACGTTCCTGCCGTTCCAACCTGATCTGAACTGGCGAAACCCGGACGTCAAAGCAGCCATGTTCGATGCCGTGCGATTCTGGTTGGCCCGTGGTGTGGACGGCTGCCGACTGGACATCTTCGGCCAGATCATGAAGGATCCAGCGCTGCGCAACAACCCAGTGCACTTCAATACCGGGACGGGCTTTCCCCGACTGTGGGCTCGTACGTACACCGAGAACACTGCAGACAACATTCAGCTCGCCAAAGATTTGCGTGCCGTTGCGGACGAGTTCGCCGACTCCGACCGAATCCTGATTGGCGAAGTCTTCGGCTCAGCCGACGTTCTGCAGGCCTACTTGGGAGATCCCAGCGACAGCGGCGGCAGCGGGCTGAACCTGGTGTTCCTGTTCGACTTCTTGGCGTACAAGTACGACGCGGTCTGGTTCGCCGACATCATCGCCAGCTTCGAGAAGTCATTCCCAGCACCACTGCAGCCCACCTACGTGCTGGAAAACCACGACCGAATTCGCAGCATCAGTCGGGTGCATGGCGACATCGCCAAGGCGAAGGTACTGGCGGTGATCCTGCTTACCTTGCGTGGTGTACCAACGATCTACAACGGACAAGAGATCGGTATGGCGAACACGCCGATCCCTCTCAAAGACGCGCTCGACCCGATTGTGTCGACCTTCTTTCGATGGTTGCCGGACGCGGTGGCCCGCCGCCTGCCGGAAACTCTCAACCGCGACGAGATGCGCACTCCGATGCAGTGGGACGACTCCCCCAACGCTGGCTTCACGCCTGCAGGAGTGCGGCCTTGGCTGCCAGTCGGACCGGCGTACCAGACGGTCAACGTGGAGATTGAGTCGGCCGACCCCGACTCGATGCTGGCGCTGTACCGGCAACTGCTCGCACTGCGGCACGAGCATGAAGTGCTGCGGACCGGTTCGTTGACGCTGCTGCCGAACCTGCCGCCGGGAGTGCTGGGGTACCGCCGCGAACTCGGCGATGCCGCCGTGACGGTGCTGGCCAACCTGGGGACCGAACCACAACCGATTCCCGGACTGTCGGGAACCGCGTTGGCTAGCTGCGGCGGCGCGAGCCTGAAGGACGAAGTGCTCCACCTGCCCCCCGACTCAGCGTCCGTTGTCGCGCTCTAGCTCAGGTCGTCGGCTCGACTGGCTGACGCAGAATGGTGCGCAACCGCTCCGGTGCCGAGGTTCGCGGGTCGCCGAGGTAGACCTCATGGTGCTTGCCGCGGGGCCGGTACCCGTTGTCCGCGATCGCCCGGTGCAGCGCGACAACGCTGACCGACTCGGTTTCGTACGGTCCGACGTGCATGATTTGGGCACACCGGCCCTCCGTCCAGCGCACGTACGTCACCCGGTCGAGGGCAGGCAGATCCTTCTTGGCCCTCGCTTCGGCGATCGCCTGATCGAGCAGGGCTTCGTCGATCGGCGGCAACTGCATGATCATCGCCTGCCACCGCCAAGTATCGCGGTCCGAGGTATCCATGCCAGCCTCGCCGGTAGCGATGCGCTCCATGGCGGCCTGTGCCTGCGCCCCCTCGACCCACCACAACGCTTCCAGCCCCATTACCCGTGGCGCTTGCCCTGTTCTCTTCTTGAGCGCGAAGTGCGCACCGTAACTCACCGAGTAGAGAGCCTGCAACGCATCGCGAAAGTCATCGCCTCCAGGTGCGCCGCCACCAACCACGGTCGCGAACGCCAACTCGGGGACATCCACGAACTCGACCTTGCCTTTGCGCACCTTGTAGAGCGCATCAATGACCGGATCGCCGGTACCCTTCGTCGCCACCGACCCATCATCACGCACAACCTCAAAGATTGGAATCCGTAGATGCTCAAAACACCCTTAGCAGTCACGGTCATCACTGCCACCGGGCTGGTGTTGGTTGCCGGGTGCTCGGGCACCACCAGCACATCGCCGAGCCAGTCAGCCTCAACGTCCGCGTCTGCCACGGACAGCCACGGCGAACACCCGGCGTGGTCCTACAGCGGGGCCACCGGACCGGACAACTGGGCGAGCTTGTCCCCCGAATATGCCTCCTGCGGGACCGGTAAGCAGCAGTCCCCCATCAACGTGTCCAACCCAACGACCTCAGCAAAGGCCAACCCCACCCTGACCTATGCCGCCACCACCGGCAGCGTCGTTGACACCGGGCACAGCATCAACCTGATCTCGTTTGCCGGCAACTCGCTGAACCTGGCTGGCACGAAGTTCATGCTGACCCAGACCCATTTCCACGCACCGTCAGAGAACACGCTGAACGGGGTGTCGTTCCCGGTCGAGTTCCATTTCGTCCATGAGAACGCGAAGAAGCAACTAGCGGTTCTGAGCGTGTTTGTGACGCCTGGCGCCACCAACTCGGCGTGGCAACCATTCATCGACCAGGTCTCCGTCGGCACCGGCGACGATGATGCCCATCCGATCACCATCAACTGGGCGTCGCTGGTCCCGCCGCTGAAATCGACCGTCCAGTTCGCCGGGAGTCTGACGACGCCACCGTGCACGGAGGGTGTCTCGTGGATCGTCGATCCAAATCCGATCTCCATGAGCCCGGCTCAGATTGCTGCCCTCACCGCGTCCTACGACCACAACTCCCGCCCAGTGCAGCCGCTCAACGGACGGGCAATCACCCAGGACGCACCCTGACGGTGACACTCCAGTCGCGCCCACGTTGGCTGGTTCCGGGATACTTCTTCGCCGCGATTGTCGTGTACGGCGCGTTCGTCTGGCAGCCCATCTACTGGGTCGACGAATACCTGACCCAGTCTGCAATCAACCTGCCATGGGGACAACTTGCAGACCGAATCGCCACCAAGGACCCGGCGATGGGGCCCTTCTACCTGTTGCTGAAGACCTGGTCGCTGGCCTCGACGAACCTCGTCTGGATGCGGCTCCCATCAATCCTGGCCATGGCAGCGGCCGTGGCCATACTGGTGGCTCTGGTCAGGCGGGCCGCGAATACCCGGTCCGCGATATTCGCCGGTGCGCTGATGCTCCTACTTCCCACCACCTCACGGTTTGCCCAAGAGCTACGTCCCTACGCGCTAGCCACCTGCTTCGCTGTGGCGGCAGTCGCGCTGTGGTGGCAGACCCTGCACAGCAGGCGGCTGTGGTGGCCCGTGGGCTTTGGTGCCGCCGTCCTGCTGATGGGTCTATTCCACCTCTACACCCTGACCCTGGTTCCGGCCCTGCTCGTGGCCACGATCGCAGTGCCGCGCCAGGGCCGAGTCCGGGCACTGTGGCTCACCGCCATTCCGGCCGCAGCTGCCGGGATCCTGATCGTGCCTCACGTGTTGCTCAATCTCGCCCACCCAACCGGCTCTCCCACCGCCGGACCCCTATCGTTCCGGGCCATCATCCAGACAGCCGAATCCGTGATGGGCGGCCGGTGGTTGTTCGTCTCTGTCGCCATCTTGGCCTTGATCGGGGTGGGCACAACGTGGCAATCACCAGCGCTGCGTCCGGCCGCGATCCTGGGTCTGTGCTGGACGGTGGTACCGCCCGTACTGCTGTTGGTCGGCAAGGCGGCCGCCGACCTGCCGATCTTAGTCCCGCGATACTTCGTGTTCTGTCTTCCCGGTGCCTGTCTGCTGGCCGCTCTGGGACTGGCGTGGGTCTTTAGCCGCATCAAGCTCGTGGCAATCGTTGTGGTGATCGGACTGATCGCGCTTGGGCTGCCGCGCCAACTCCACATCCGGGCGATCGACGGCCACAACACGTCCTATGTGCTCGGCCCGCTACTGACATCAGCGCCGCTGGCAACGATGCCGAAGGTAGTGGCGAATGACCCCGCGATTCGCCTGGTCAACTCGACGACCTATCCATTGTCGTTGCTCACCACGACGGTGGCGAACGGAACGCCGTACGTCGTCGTCATCGAAAGGCTGAGATTCTCCAAGTTGGTCAAACCCGACTTCGTCTACTACAACGCAACCGGGCCGTGGAGACCCGTGCTGACCTGCCGAGTGCCGGACGCCTTGGTGACCATCGTGAAGAACACGACAGCACAGCCCCCACCATTGGACGTCGGTGCCGTAGCAGCGCAACTCAAGAGCGCCTCTGGAGGCGTGGCCAAGTGCACGCCTGTCAATTCATGAGTAGATACTGTTGACAACAGCATTTGCTGGTGTAAGAGTGGGGTCGTGAACAACCCAGCTGAACTTGCCCACCGGATCGCACCGGTCATGAAGGCCTTGTCGGACGAAAACCGACTGGCCATCCTGCTGGCGATCTCAGGCCGCGAGCAGACGGTCGCCGACCTGACCGCGGTCACGGGCTTGTCACAAACGCTGGTCAGCCACCACCTCAAGACCCTTCGGGCCAGCGGACTGGTGTCCATGCGGCCCGATGGGCGCAGCAACATCTACTCGATGTGTTGCACGGCCGTGACGGAGCCCATCGACCTGCTCGTCGCCCTGGCAACCCCAACAACCTGTACTTCAACGGAAGGAACCACCCATGACCGTTCATGATGTCGAAATCGTCCAGGCTGCAGTGCGCGAGCGCTACGGCGAAGTTGCACGCTCAGCTGAATCGTCGTGCTGCGGACCCTCAGTACCACCGGAAGGTACATTCGGTTCTTCGCTGTACGCCGACGACGACCGAAATCTGCTACCCGCAGAGGCCTTGGTGGCCTCACTGGGATGCGGCAACCCAACAATGCTGGCCGAACTGCACCCCGGCGACGTCGTGCTGGATCTCGGTTCCGGTGGCGGCATCGACGTACTGCTGTCCGCCCAACGGGTGGGACCCGAGGGTATGGCCTACGGGTTGGAGATGTC
>JBAXOQ010000061.1:0-17246 GCA_037133175.1 Actinomycetes bacterium | reverse complement strand
CTCTACGAGGGCGGATCGACGCACTTCGGCCCGGCAACGCTGCCGGCCTACCAGCAGGAATTCGCCAAGCTCGGCGCCGCGATCGCCAGTGGCTCGCCCACTCCCAGCGAAGCCGAGGCGCCGGATCTGCGCGACCGAGTCTGGAGCTTCGATCCGCTTGCCCGCCTGCACGACTCCCCCGGCCGACGGCGCGCGTTCGGCGACGTTGTCAGGCCACCGGACGCCACCTACCGGCCGGATGAGACTGTCGAGGTGGAGTTCCAATCAGCCAACCCGAGCAACGACACACGCAACGGATCGACATTCCTTCAGATCCAGTACGAGGATGCCAACGGCTGGCGAACCATCGCGACCGACGATGACTGGGAGACCGCGTTCAAGTGGCGCAGGCACTCACTGACGGCGTCGCGGGCGACGATCCGCTGGCACATCCCGTTCAGCGCTGCCTCCGGCTCATACCGAATCGTCCACCATGGAACGGCCCTGACCTACGACGGTGAAGAGATTGAATTCACCGGCACGACGCGCACGTTCCTGGTCGCGACAACCCCCGGTTGAGTCTGACCAACACAGTTGAATTATCCTCCCGCGAGGCGCCCGGGAATCGTCGCCCGCCCGTGGCATCATCAGCATCAGCACAACATCAGAAAGGTGCCTGCCATGAACCCAAATTGCGTCTTCTGTGGGCGACGGTTGGCCACTCGGGCTCGGTTCTGCAGCAACTGCGGAATCTGTGTTCCTAGCGAGTCGACGTTCGTCAGCACCATCGATGTTCGATCAGAGGACTCGTTCACCACTCGGCTGAGAGCTCACCTGGTCCCGCGGGTCATCGACCTGCGGGAGGCGCACTGACGATCTCACGGGGGTAGTCAGTTCTTGCCAGCGCGTCTTCGTAGGTGATCAGCCCATCTGCGATCAACTGGTTGAGTGAGTTTTCCAGGGTCTGCATTCCCTCTCGTGCTCCCAATTGCAGTTCGTTGCGAATCTGGTTCGTCTTCGAGTCCCGAATCAGCGTTCTGATTGCCGTATTCGCGATGAGTACCTCGAACGCCCCCACCTGCCCTCCGCCGATGCGTGGGAGCAACCGCTGGTAGACGACCCCTGTAAGCAGGCCCGAAAGCTGCATGCGCACTTGGTTCTGCTGGTCAATCGGAAAGGCGTCGAGCAATCGATCGACCGTCGACACCGTGCCAGTCGTGTGCAGGGTGGCGAACACTAGGTGCCCGGTCTTGGCCATGCTGATGGCGAAGCCGATCGGCTCCTGGTCAAGCAAGCCAGCGACGTGCAGAGTGTCCGGATCCTCTCGCATCGCACTGCGCAACGCGGTGGCGAACGAGTCGGCATCCTCACCGATCGAGCGCTGCGTGATCATTGCCTTCTTGTGCCAGTGCACATACTCGATGGGATCCTCGATCGTCAGGATGTGCACCGCGCGGTTGTGGTTGATCCAATCGACTAACGATGCCAGCGTGGTCGACTTGCCCGATCCAGTCGGCCCGGTCACCAATACCACGCCCTGACTGAGCTTTGCGAACTCCCTGACGGCCTGCGGCAGTCCCAGATCATCGAAAGACGGAATCTTGTTCGGCATCATTCGCAGGACGATTGCTATCGACCCTCGCTGCCGGTAGGCATTACCTCGAATGCGGGCCAGGTCACGCCAGGTGAACGAGAAGTCCAGGTCGCCGTCCGTGAACTCCAGCCACTGGTCCTGGGTCAGCAGCGATCGCAGGATCGCCTCAGTGTCCTCAGGTGCCAGCCTTGGCGCGCCGGGAACCGGAACCAGCTGCCCATCGACTCTCATCCGAGGCGCTGTGCCGGGCACGATGATCAGATCCGTACCTGTCACTCCCCACAGCGCTGCGAGGCAGTCTTCTGCACTGAACCGGATGGGCGCCACAAGACAGAGTCTAGGTCGGCAACGACCCGCAAGTCAGTTCCAACAACGACTTTTAGCCCAGTTGGACCGCGAGTCCGCCATCGCATCAGAACGACGGGGTTGGCAAGAAAACGACGCAACAGGCATCACGAATGGTGACGGTGTCCGCATTTCGGGACACTAGAACTGCACTACGAATTAGCAAGTCTGCCCGACGCTTACACCGCGGAGCAAATACGTGATCGAGGGAAGTGATGAGCGAGGACGGAGCAGTGCCCGCCCCGGCGAACGGCGTCACAATCGCGCGCTTGTTCGGGCAGTGCCTGATATTGGGATCGACTACTTTCGGCGGGGGTCTGCTGGCTCAAGTGCGAGCGACCTTCGTTGAGAAGACTCGTTGGGTTTCCGACCAGGACTTCCTCGAATCGCTGAGCCTGACGCAAGCCCTCCCAGGGCCAAATGTCGTCAAACTCGTCGTTTCGCTGGGCTACCGCCTGTGGGGACCCCCGGGGGCCTTGGTCGGATTCCTCGGAGTTGTGGTTCCCGGCCTGATCGCTCGCGTTGCGGTGGCGATCATCGTTCTGGTGACCGCGGGCAACACAGTCTGCATTCATCTGCTCCTCGGGATGGGGGCTGCCGCGGTAGGCATGGCCGTGTGCAATGCGTGGACGTTGGGACGCGCGCATCTACGCGGACTGGTCGGGATCGTCATTGCCTGCGCGACAGTGGTTGTGGGAGTTCTGTTCCACCCGCCCCTGCTCGCCCTGGTTGTTGTCGGCGGCGGGCTCGGCGTGTTCCTCGAGTTGCGCAAACCAAGACTCGAAGACGCAACGCCATGAACACACTACTGACGCTGGCCGGATTCTTCGCGGGGCTATCGCTGTTGGCAGTCGGCGGCGGTGACGCCACCCTGCCGACCATCGAGAGACAGGCGGTGTCTTCGGGTTGGGTGACCCAAAGCCAGTTCCTGGGCATCTACTCGTTGGGACAACTGGCACCTGGTCCGGCAACCCTGTACGTGGCCGGCATCGGCTACGTGGCCGCCGGGGTGCCGGGGGCGGTGGTAGCAGGCCTGAGCTATACCGTGCCCCCGGCCCTGCTGGTGATGCTGTTGAGCCGGTTGTGGTCGGGCTGGGACAACAAGCATGCGCGCAACGCGATCCGGATTGGGTTGGTTCCAGTGACGGTGGGCTTGCTCATCAACGCAGTGCATTCGTTGCTCGAGACCCTGGCGACAAACGCATCGACACTGTCACAGCCCACGCTGGTCGTGTGGGTCCTGATAGCGCTCGCCGTGACGGCGGTGGCCTGGCTGGCAATCGCTCGAAAGGTCAATCCGGCGTGGCTGGTTCTTGGCTCTGCGGGGGCTTTTCTGGTGGTACTTCATCTGCCCTGGTAGCCAGTTCGTCGTCGGCGTGATGCCCGGCGGCCAGTGGATCCAGCCAGTGTTCGTGAGGTGTGGCCAGTTCGGATGCTTCTTCGTTCAGGTGGGCGCGGACCTCGCGTCGGATCGTCTTGTGAATCTTCTTCGTGTCCTTGCCGTGGATTGCCCGCGGTCCAGCGAGAACGTGGGCATGCACCCAAGCGGTGTTCTGGTAAGGCGGGCGGATATTGAAGTAGATCCAATACGCTGACAGGCCCTGTGACGCAGCGCCGAGGCGGCAGGCCGACGTGATCGCCAGCCAGTCCTGCGACGTGAATTCGGCGTCCAGCACAGTCTGATGCTTATGCCGGTGGATGACCGAAATCGCCGTCTCGTAGTCGAGGTTGTCCTCGTCCTCGGGGTCGATGAAAGCAACGGCCGCTCTGTTGTAATACACGATGTCGACGCGGCGATCCAAATCCAAGATCGAGGTGAAGTGCCCGTCATGGCGACTCCACCCGCCGCTGTCGGTGGAGGGCTTGGGTTTCTTCGATGCCGACCGACGCAAGTGCACCACCAGCCACGGCTCACGCTGGTAGGGCGGGTTCACCGGGATATCAAGGCGGAAGCCGTCCCCGGCGTTCCACCCAAGCGCGTTGTCGACGCGCTTGAGTGCTTCGTGGATGTCCACCCAATACAGGGCGTCGGAGAAGTCCATCGTCGTGAGCGACGGGATGGTCACCTTCGGGATGATCATCACATGATCTTCGCCGTCTTTGTCGGGCTCGGCCGGATCCGTGAAGGCCAGACTCAATTCGGTCTCCGCGATCCTTTGCACCGGGTAACTGCCGTCGAGGATCCGGTAGTAGCGGTCAGCGTTCTCGGGCCATCGGAAGATCTCCTCAGTCATGTGCGCCTCCGTCCAACCTGTTGCTGACAGACCGCACTTAACCACAGCCGGGACGCAGTCGCCTGTCGTGACGTGTGCTGCCCGCACCCGATCGGCCGACTCGCGCCTCACACACGTCCCGGCTTTCGTGCCGTTGAGGCCCTCTCCACGACCTCGTACGGCAACTGCACCGTCGTTTGTGTTCCGTCGTAGATCGCCTCAACCAAGGTCTCGGCACAGATATGCGCACAACGCCGACCCATCAGGGACAATGTGCTGACGCTCGGGGTCAGCACCTGCTCGAGCTCCCCCTCGGCTTGCGCAATGAGGCAGATGTCGTCAGGAATGCGCAGTCCACGACGCGCAATCGCGGCCACCACATCAGCAGTCCGGATGTCGAAGCAGAAAATGCCGTCCGCACCTTGGTCAATCGCTGAGGTCACAGCAAAGTCAGCACTGATTTCGGCAAGGTCAGCTTGCACGACGAGCGGGTCAACACCAGCGCCTGCACACCATCGCTCGTAAGCGGCAATGAAGATGTCCGCGACTGCCCGCCGCCGAGTTCCGATGATCGCTGCGGGGTGCCGGGATCCGCAATCGACCAATGCTCTGAGGGCGTCAGCAATCGCCGCATCGAAGTCGTGTCGGAAGACCACGGTCGCGCTCGGGTCAGGTTCGGCGAGCGCATAGTGGCTGACCGGCAGCCCCTCGGGCAAGGCCTGTGGATGATCCATCGAGGCCGGATCAGACGACAGCAGCAGTACCGCACTGACGGGGTGGCTCCGGATCGTCAGCGACGCTTGCGCTGTCGTGAAGAGCAAGCCGAGTTCCTGGTGTGCCAGGCAATTGATGAGCTCATCGTTGAAGTTCAACCAGAACAACGCCGGGGTGTACCCGGCATCGTCCGTTTCGCGACGGTCAATGATCGCCGCCACAACGGACTCGGGGCCGATGCGCAACGATCGAGCCGTCGCATCCGGTCGGTAGCCCAGTTGATCAGCGATCGCCGTGATGCGGGCAGCGGTTTCCGGTGAGATTCGGCCGGTGCCATTGAGCGCCTTGGACGCCGTCGGCACCGACACACCCGCGGCACGCGCGACGTGCGCGAGTTTGACGCGTCGTCGCGGTCCGGGGGTCGCAGCCATACCGATCATGGTAGTTACGTTGGCGGCACACCGCGGCCTGAACTCACCCTGCCGGCAATATGTGCGGAAGAGGGGACTTGAACCCCTACACCTTGCGGTACAGGAACCTAAATCCTGCGCGTCTGCCAATTCCGCCACTCCCGCGAGTGCGGCAATCAGCATACCGCCGGATGAAGGGCAGTGCGATCAGACATCGAGTTCGCGACGCAACTTAGCGACATGGCCTTTTGCCCGAACGTTGTACTGGGCGTCCTGCACCACGCCGTCAGCGTCAATAACGAACGTCGAGCGAATGACGCCGTGCACGACTTTGCCGTACATCTTCTTCTCGCCGAACGCACCGTACTCGGTGAGCACCGACTTGTCCGGATCGGAGAGCAACGGGAACGTCAGGGAATCGCGCTCCCTGAACCTCGCCAACTTCTCAGGTTTGTCAGGAGAGATTCCCAGTACCGTGATCCCGGCCGCCGCCAACGCGTCCAGCGAATCCCGGAAGTCGCACGCCTGGGTGGTGCACCCCGGCGTCATTGCGGCCGGATAGGCGTACAGCACCACCCGCCCACCCCGAAACTGGCTCAGAGTGACCTCCTGACCGTGATCGTCGGTGAGGGTGAAATCGGGTGCGGCGTCGCCGGCGGCCAGGACAGTCATAGTCAGAACCCTTCGGAAGAGTCGGTGTCTGGCCACACGCTAACCGCAACACCGCGCAATGACCAGGGTTCCTGTCGAACTGCTGCAGAACCGACACGCACCCTCGTGACCCAAGGCCCAACACGCATCGGCCGCGTCGGGGCCGTAGGCTTCCCGGCATGGCTGGTGAACTAGACAAGACCGCTGTTGCGCCCACGGCTGCCAAGAAATCCAAAGCCCCTGCCGAGCCCGCTGCCCCGGTCCGGGTTCGGTCGATCGCCGAGATCGAGGCGGACATCGAGGCTTCCCGCGAGCAGCTCGTCGAGACCATCGTGGAACTCCAGGTCGCTGCGAAGAAGACCGTAGACCCCCGACGGATCATCTCGGTTCAGATCACCAAGGTGAGGACCTTCTACGTCGACGAGTACGGCGGAGTGCGGCCCGAGCGGGTCGCCATCACCGTCGGCGTCGTTGTTGGCTTCGTGGTACTGCGTCGAGTCAAACGCCGCATCTTCTCCTGATGGCGAGCACTACTGGAGCTACCGCTGCCGATCCCGACGTGCTGCCGATCAAGCTGCTGCACGATCGGGTCCTCGTTCGCGGTGACGGTCCCGACGGCGAGCGCAAGTCCGTCGGAGGAATCGTGATTCCCGCCACCGCCGCGGTGGGTAGACGCCTGGAATGGGCCGAGATTGTCGCCGTCGGCCCCAACGTCCGATCCGTCGAGTTGTCCGATCGCGTCCTGTACGAGCCGGAGGACCGCGCCGAGGTCGAGATCGGAGGCCGTCTCTACGTGCTTCTGCGCGAGCGAGACATCCATGCCGTGGCCGCAAGTCGGGTGCAGCCGGACTCCACCGGCCTCTACCTGTAGAGCGATGAGTGGTCCGCTGCTATGCTCCTACCCGCAACAAACAAAGCACGTCCCAACAACCTGGTGGCGAACTGACACCAGGTGCGCGCCGCTAGCTCAATTGGCAGAGCAGCTGACTCTTAATCAGCGGGTTGGGGGTTCGATTCCCTCGCGGCGCACCACAGGAAGTGCCTTTCACCTGCGCAAACACTGATGACGGTGTTTGGGCGTAGATGTCACCGGTGATCGCAATCGAGGAACGCCCCAGCCGGTCTGAGACCTCCTTCAAGGTTCCACCTGCTGGTGGACGTGTACCTGTCTTGTTGTCCAATGTGGCTAGCGACAGCACCACCCGGGCTGTTGCTCCGGGCGTGCCCCACGCTGCGCCAACTCTTGACATCCCGTGGCATCCTTGAATAGTGGACAGCGAAGAGCGGGGAGTATCGGACGTTATTCCGGCGTTCTACGTAAACCAGATGCAGGTGTCGTCGCAACCGTTCGACATGGTGCTGACGTTCGGGTGATGGAACCGTCGCAGATCGGTACTCCCGACCAGACCGAGCCGAACACAAAGTCGGTCGTTCGCGTGTACATGAGTCATGCACATGCGAAGACGATGCTGCCGCTGTTGGCGAAGCTGCTGGCAGAATACGAAGGACTGTTCGGGACGATTCCGGCACCAGGATTCGAAGAGATGGGGAAGGCGTGAGCAGCGATGACTAGAACGTTGTTGGTGGGGACTGGCCCTAAACACTCCGTGGACAACATCCCACGCGATGCGGATCGTCCCCGCCACCCGACGTCGACCGTGGCCGAGTGGGTGCGCGAGAACCTCCCATCTGCCTTTGATCTTGATTCTGCATTCGCGCAAGAGGCGGATGAGTCAGCCGGCATTGCCCGATCGACGTTTGATGCCTCCGCCGAGACTTGGCCCGAGGGCTAGTCATTGGTCGACCAACGGTGGCCTCATCGGGGCGATGTGTGGTGGGTTGACTTCACGCCGTCGCGAGGGTCGGAGCAAGCAGGGCACAGGCCGGCACTAGTCATCTCTCGCGATGAAGCCAATCGCGCCATGAGGACGGTAGTAATCGCGGCGATCACCTCAAAGCTGAAAAACCCATCGCCGGTCAGGGTTGTTCTACCATCTGGTGAGCCATGCAAAATGGAGTCGGCTGTGCTGGCCTTCCAAGTGATGACGGTGGACCAGAGTCGACTTGCGGAATTCATCGGTGAAGTATCGAGGGACAAAATGCTTGAGGTCGACCGTGCGCTTCTGCCGGCAAGCAACTTGAATATCTTCAACCGTCGTGTCGATGTGCACCCGACCTGGCGTGGCTTGAGGCTCTTCCACCTTCTGGAACGCCAGGGCTGCTCCGCCCCGGTGCTGCGATCTGAGCCAGATGAAGTAGTCGCCCGGAATCTCCAGACTGATTTCGACGTCCAGGATCTTCATCCAGGATTGCGCGAGTCTGCGTGGCTCTGCAGAGTTGCTCGTGACTGTGCTCAACGTCGCAATCGGGTTCGACATGCCGCGACTCTATCGGTCGGCGGAACCCGGCCGGAACGATATAAAGGACGGGAATCGCGGCGCTGCCGTACCCGTGGAGGCACGATCCACCGCAGCACACCAACGGAAGTCGCTCTGACCTGCGCAAAACCTCAAGACTGGTGCCGGGATGACGAGCAAGGGCGGTGATCAGGAAACGCGGCGGCTGCGCTTGTCGTCGTACATGCGTTCATCAGCTTGAGCGAGAACCACGTCGATATCGGATCCAGCGGGCCAGTCAGCGACGCCGCGGGACCACTGGACAGGCATCAGCGTGCGCAAGCGCTCCACCGTTTCCTCTGCCGCTTGGGTTGATGTTCGGGGCAGAATGAGCATGAATTCGTCGCCACCGATCCGCACTGCGATGTCGTCAGGCCGCAGGTTCTTGCGCAATGCCATCCCGAAACTCCTCAGCACGTCGTCTCCGGCCGTGTGCCCTTGAACGTCGTTGATGGTCTTGAAGTCGTCCAAATCGATGACGACCAGCGATAGCGGTCGGACCGCGCGCACCGATCCGGAGCCAAGATTGCCCAGCACCTCCAACCCCGTCCGGTTGAGCAGTCCGGTGAGGGAATCGATGGTGGCCTGACGGCGCATGTACTGCATCAGGTAGTTCAACAACAGGGTGATCGCGAGGCAGATCGACATCGACACGATCCAGGCAACGATCAACAGCGGCAGTTCGCCTTTTACCACGAGCACAGCCAAGAATGAGACGGTCATCGCCACCACGACAGCGAGCGCGGTGCGAAGAGTAGTCCAGAGCGCGGCATACATGGCAATGATCGCGTACGACCAAGACGACACGACGGATCCGAGTGGCGTCACCGAGTCATCGATCAGCCACGAGGTGCAGGCGATCGACATGACGAGCATCACGCCCAGAAGCCATCGAGGCGTCCGATGACCCAAGATCAGTAGCGTCGCGGTGGCCACGAGTACGTAGGAGAGCACTGCCATGGTCGCCACGCTCGGGTGCTTGTTGTTGGCCGGAAGCAGGAGCGCGAACAACAGGTTGGCACCACCAACGGCCGTCCACACCATCATCGTCCAGACGGACCCCGGATACCGTCCGATCGACATCGTCAAAGGCGACATCGCCCCAACAGGTGAAGCGTGCGTCAGCCGCGGCCGAATGCCCACTTCGACACTCTAGTCACGGCGGCGGCAAAGGGGATGATCCGTTCCCCCGATCGGCCGCACGCGACGAGCAGAAACCGCCGAGAACGGCATCAGGGACGGGAATCACGGCGCTGCCAGGTCCTGGGAGGTACGATCCACAAATGAGGAAACGTCATTTGAGCGCGCCAGTGTTAGCAGTCGTCGCGGCCGCCGCGGCAATCGCGCTCACCACCGGCACCGTGCCATCGGCAGCCACGGCCCCAGCAGCAGCAGCAGCAAGCGTGGTGCCGGCCAGCACTCCCGCAGCCGCACCGCAACCCCCGATCATCAAAGACTTCATCCCGTACTCCGCCGCGCGCAAACGGCAGATGGCCGCCTACTCATGGCGCCACTACCACCAGCGGACCTGGCTGATGCCCGATCCGAAAGCGATCATCCTGCACTACACGGTGTCGCCGAACTACCCGTCGGTGCACAACTGGTTCTCGGCTAACAGCCCCGCTCCCGGAAACGCCGGAACACGCAACGAAAGCCCGGGGGCGTGCGTGCACTTCGTCGTGGACAAGAACGGCAAGATCTACCAGCAGGTACCACTGGGACTGATGTGTCGTCAGGTTATCGGCATCAACAACCGGTCGATCGGCATTGAATTCGTCGAGATGAGCTCAGCAGCCAACATCCTGAACCGGCCCAGGCAAGTCCAAGCCGGTCTGGCTCTGGTGCGGTGGCTGCAATCGCAATTCTCGATCGCCACCTCTGACGTCATCGGTCATTCCATGGCCAACCAGTCACGCTACTTCGTGGACTACCAGGGCTGGCGCAACGACCACGTCGACTGGTCCAAGTCCCAGGTCAAGATGTTCCGCGCCCGACTGTTGCTTGGTTAGGCCGCACCGCAGGACTGCGCGCCTACCGGAGCTTCGCCGCCAACTCTCGCAAGGCGTTACCCCGATGGCTCAACGCGTCTTTCTGTTCAGGCGGCAACTCCGCAGTGGTCCGGTCGTAGCCGGTCGGAACGAAGATCGGGTCATAGCCGAACCCACCCTCTCCTCGGCGCTCGAACAGCAGCGAGCCGTCCACCGATCCATGCACCACGGCCGGATCAGCGCCCGGACAAACGCAGGCGACCGCCGCGACAAACCGTGCCCCGCGACGCTCCGGCGGAACGTCGGCGATCTGGTCCAGCACCAAATCCAAGTTGGCCGAATCGTCACCGTGCCCACCCGACCAACGCGCTGACAACACCCCCGGCATGCCGTTGAGCGCGTCCACGCACAGGCCGGAATCATCGGCAATCGTCGCCAACCCGGTCGCGCTGAACACCGCCTGCGCCTTGATCAACGCATTCTCGGCGAACGTTGCGCCGGTCTCAGCCACGTCCGGAATATCGCGGTCGAGCTCGTCCAATCCAACCAACTCGATGTCGAGACCGGACTTGGCCAAAATCCGCTTCACCTCGGCGACTTTGTGGGCGTTGCGACTGGCCAGCACGGTCGGTCGGGTCAGCACCATCGCTCGCTGACCGCGTGCAGCAGCAGACGGCCCGGCGCCATCACTTTTCGCAGGCTTCTTCTTTGCACTCACCGGTGCGACCCAAGGGCAGTCGAACCGTCTAGCTGCAGACTGCTCGGCGGCAGCGGTGCCGCCAAGGCGATTCCCTGCAGCTTGGACAGTTGGGCGCAGCCGAGCGCTGCAACGTCGAGCAGCTCATCTAGCAACGCGCGCTCGAAAGGTTCCCCCTCAGCAGTTCCTTGCACCTCGATGTACTTACCCGATCCGGTCATGACAACGTTCATGTCTGTCTCGGCGCGAACATCGTCGTCGTAGTGCAAGTCCAACCGAGCCGTCCCGTCGACGATTCCGACGCTCACTGCGGCTACCGAGTCCTTGAGCGGCCTGGAGTCGGCCGGGACGTGGCCTTTGCCCTTGGCCCACTCAAGGGCATCGACCAAAGCAACGTAGGCACCGGTGATCGCAGCAGTGCGAGTGCCGCCATCGGCCTGCAGCACGTCGCAGTCGATCGCGATGGTGTTCTCGCCGAGGGACGCATCGTCGAGAACTGCCCGCAACGACCGGCCAATCAGGCGCGAGATCTCTTGCGTGCGACCAGACGGCCTGCCTTTGATCGACTCACGGCTACCGCGGGTATTGGTCGACCGTGGCAGCATCGCGTACTCGGCTGTCACCCACCCGAGTCCGGACCCCTTGCGCCAACGCGGAACCCCTGGCGTGAAGGAGGCGACACACAGCACGCGGGTGCGTCCGAACTCGACCAGGCAGCTCCCCTCGCCGTGGTCTTGCCAGCCGCGGTGAAAACGCACCGGTCGGAGTTGCCCGTGCTCACGGCCATCAGAACGCATCATTCAGATCTCTTCCTCAAGTCCAGTTCCAGCCAGTCTGACATCGCCGACGAATGCCGCATCGGCCTCGGCGAACACCTCGTCCTGATCATTCCAAGGAACCAGGTGCGTCAGGATCAGACGATCGACGCCAGCCTCTGTGGCAGCGCGTGCGCACTCAGCGCCGGTCATATGGATCCCTGAAGCGTTCGCCCGGCGAGACAAGTATGACGCCTCGAACAGCGCCAGATCCGCACCCTTCGATGCTTCCACCAGTTCAGGGCAGTACGACGTGTCACCGGAGTAGATGATCGAACGTCCGTCGGCCTGTGCCCGCAGAGCGAAGCCTGGTACGCAGTGCACGACAGGATGAGCCGTGAGCGTGACCGACCCGACCCGGAACGGATCGGGACCGAACTCAGTGAAGTCGAAGATCTCGTCCATCGGCGAGCCGGAGTCCGTGCCATACAAAGCGGCCATCCTGGCGGCCGTGCCCGCCGGACCGAAAACCGGAATTGACGGTTTTGGCCCTCCGTCTCCGTACTTGCGCGCAACGTAGAAGCCCGCCAGGTCCGCGCAGTGGTCCGCATGCAGATGGGAGAGCACGACGGCGTCAATCGAGTAGATGTCGACGTACTGGGCAAGAGCGCCCAGCGAGCCGTTGCCGATGTCGAACAACACCCGGGTACCAGCGTGCTCGATCAGGTAGCAGGACGCCGGCGATGCTGGACCGGCAAACGATCCGGAGAACCCGACGATGGTGAGTTTCATGCCACCACGACCGACGCGAGTTCGACAGTGGCAACCTCGGGTCCGAGGAAGCGCCTGCCGAGCTCGAAGAACCCGGTCGTGTCACCTGTGGCCAGGAACCGGTGGACCGGCGGTGCACCACCCGGACCTGTCAGCATGTCCTCGTCCAATAGCCGCGCGTAGACGTCCTTCGCGGTTTCCTCCGCGCTCGAGACCAGCGTGATGTCATCACCGACGACATGCTGAATCAGACCCGTCAGCACCGGGTAGTGCGTGCAGCCCAGCACCAAGGTATCGACCTCAGCTTCGACGATGGGATCCAGATACTCGTGCGCGACGGCCAACAACTCAGACCCGCCAGTGATACCGGCCTCGACGAATTCGACGAACCGCGGGCACGCCTGCTGGGTCACGCGCAGTCGAGGATTGGCTGCGAAGGCGTCCATGTAGGCGCCGCTGGTGATCGTCGCACGAGTCCCGATGACGCCCACATGATTGTTGCGGGTGGCATGCACAGCGCGGCGTACCGCCGGATGAATCACCTCGACCACGGGCACGTCGTACCGCTCACGAGCGTCCCGCAGAACGGCCGCGCTCGCCGAGTTGCAGGCAATCACCAACGCCTTGACGTTCTCGGCGACCAGGAAATCCAGCACGCTCAACGCGTTGGCTCGAACCTCAGCTAGCGGCAGCGGCCCATACGGACCGTGCAAAGTGTCGCCGACGTAGGTGATGGACTCTGCCGGCAACTGATCCAGGATGGCTCTGGCGACCGTCAGACCACCTACACCGGAATCAAATATCCCGATCGGGGCATCGCGGTCGTCGCGGCGGCTCGGGGTTGCCATCGGTATAGAGTACGCAAGCCGAAACGACCGCTGACACATGGATCTGACAACGGCAGTTCCAGGCGGCCGAAGCGAGTCGAGGTGGCCCAGGCGGACGCGCTAGCGTTCACCTCTGAGCACTCGTCAGTCGTCGCCGACGATGGCGCGCACGAGAGAGTCCTGCCACCACGTGAGGAAGTCGTACACGGCGGCGGCGAGCGCCCGGGGGTCGTCCTCGGGGATGTCCGCGAGGTCCTGCGCGGAGTCGTCGGTGATCTCCAGCTTCACTCCGAGAGCGAGCCGCAGGTCATTGATCGAACGGAGCCACGCTGGCGCCTCGTCGTCGGTCACCGAGACCGAACCGTCAGGGTCGGCGTCGGCTCGCTCGATCCCGGCTCGGACAACCCCTGCGTCAGCGATCTTGCCCATCCGAAGTGCACCGTCGGTGTAACGGCGAAACTCACTGGCGGCCATGGGGTCGTTCCGATACCCCTCAGGCAGCAACCGGGCCAGTACCGGGTCGTCCGGCGGATGAACCGGGGAGTCCTCCAAGCCCATCATGCCTACCTGCACTGCCAGCGGGTCCAGATCCTTCGGATCGACATCGTCATCGCGGGCGAGCAGAGCACACAACTCGTCTAGCAACCCTTTGATCATCTCCCGCTCAAGCGGCAGCAACTGCGTCGCGTACGAACCGTCGCACGCAGCGAATGCGTGCGCCATCAGGCGTCCTTCTCAAGAGTGGCCCACAGACCGTAGGTGTGCATGGCCGACACGTCTCGCTCCATCTCTTCGCGTGATCCGGTATTGACCGCCGACCTGCCCTGATTGTGGACCTCCAGCATCAGCGTCGTCGCCTTCTCCTGGGAGAAGTGAAAGTAGCTCATGAACACGTACGCCACGTAGGACATCAGGTTGACAGGGTCATTCCAGACGATGCATACCCACGGGGCATCGGTTTGTTCGTCGGCCGCAGTGTCTGCCTGTTCAAGCTCAGCGGGTGCAACGCTCACGTCACTGATGGTCCCACGTTCGGACGCTATTTGGTGCGCAGAACCACGATGGGACTGAGCGCCCGACTGTAGCCGCCGCCAGCCGCGGCTTTAACCCGGTAGTTGGCGATCTTGCTGACCGTCACCGCCCAGGTCGAGTAGAACCCGGCGGCGTTCGTCCGGGTGGTGCGGATGGCATACCACTTGCCACCCTTGAACCGCAGCAGAGTGACGGCCACCCCGCCCCGACCCGGAGCGACGCTGCCGCGGATGCGCACCTTGCCACCGCGACGGACGACCGACTTGCTCAGCACCGCCGACACCGCCTGCGCCTTCTTGGGCGTCACCGGCACGCCTCCCGCCAGGCTCCGCATCGCCGGCCAGTACGAGGCGTCCTCGGCCCCGATCGTCCAGTTCCCGGTGCCTGCCAGTCCGTAGCGGTCGGCCAACTTGGCCCGCTCCACAGTCGTGTAGGAGTCGGCCATCCAGGCGCTGCGAGTCACTTTGCAGGCACCGCCGTTGGTGGTCGTCTTGTAGGTCACATGCATCTCCAGCGACGCCGGGTCACGAACCCAGCTCGACACTGGGACGTTCGGGATGGCGGTGCCCATGTCCCGGGAGTCGTAGACCTTCTGCGCCGAGGCGCAACCGGCCGGGTTCGTAGCTGTGACCCAATCGCGACCATAGGTCGGCGAGCCGAGCACGACCTTGCTCGCCGGAACCACACTGACCGCATACTTGATCACACTCTCGACCCAGGACATCGGTCCCCCGACCGGGCCCGCCGAACCGTACGAGTAGTCGTAAGCCATGATCCGCAGCCGATCGACATACGGCGCAACACCGCGAAAGTCGTAGACCCAGTAGCCCGTGGTGTCGCTGTACATCGGGGGCACGGCGAGGGCCAGTTGCTTACCCGACGCATGCAGCGCCTTAGCCAGATCCGCGACGAACTGCACCCAGGCCGGGCGGGTGGTCGCCCAGGTCGACCGGGCGTCACTGAAGGCGAACTTCTCAAAATCCAAGTCAATGCCGTCGTAACCATTGCCATTGACCAAAGTCATGATCTGCCCGACCAGCGCGGCACGCCGTGCGGGATTCTTGACGATGGCCGCTACCACCCCGGCGCCGGTGCCGTCGGTGATCGAGGGCAGGATCTTGGCCCCCTTGCCCTTCAGCACGGCAAGGTTCGACCCGATCGATCCGGAGCTCAGCGAATTGTTGGCGATGGCGGCGCCGCTTGCGGTCCCGCTGTTCTTGACCAGGTCATGCCAGAACGGCGAGATGTCGCTGAACAGGTCGGCGTTCGCCAAGAACGAAGCATTCGATGCCCCGGTGGTCCAGTAAGGCAGCCACCCACTGACGATTCGTCGCGGCGGTGCGGCACTGGCCGCGCCAACCCCCGCAATCGGCAGAGCCACCGCGACTAGTGCGAACGCGGCGATCATCGCCAGCAGACTGCGGACCCCTCCCGGCGCCCGCGATCGTCGACGGTCTACACCCTGTTCGCTTCCCACATCATTCTCCGTCCGTCTGCCCCCGAACACCGGCCAAGCTCAACCACCGGCTGTGTTATGTATCGGAATGTAGGCCAATGCCCCTGACCATTGTCCATCCCTCGGCGGTGTTTCCTGAGAACGTGGGAACGATTTCGACGGATTCTTACCTTTGCCATAACGGTCTGTGACAATTCGCACATGACAGAGAGTGACTGCAGGATTGAAAATGGATAACCGAATAGGGCTATTGATCAAAGGAATGCATGCCGGTTAGTGATTTCTTCCAGGGCACAAGCTAGCGTCTAGGCATGCGGATGAACACCAATGGCAGAGGCAGCGACACCGGTAGCAGCAACAGCAGACGCCTCACCGTGGCCGTGGCAATGGCCACCACAGCGGGAGCACTGGCGACGGGTGCGATCACTACCCCGGCTTACGCATCAACCAACGCGGCGCTACCGGTACCGACCAGCCGGGTCGCCACCACCTCTGCCGACGCCAACGCCCGGATCGCGACCAAGCTCCCGTTGCGCTCGATCTCGGCGGCGATCGGATCCAACTACTCAATCAACGTGGTCGATGCGATGACCGGCGAAGCCATCTACTCGCGCAACTCCTCGACCCCGCTGCTGACTGCCTCGAACATGAAGCTCGTGACCGCAGTCTCAGCGCTAACGGTGCTCGGTCCGAACACCCGAATGGCGACCAAGGTGTACTCCGTCGGCAAAGGAGCAATCGCGCTTGTGGGTGGCGGTGACACCGCGCTCGGGCCAGTCGGAGTGCGGGCACTGGCCAAGAAGGCGTTAGCCGCCATCAGGGCCAACCCTGCTCTGGCACCAGGCACGGTGGCAACAAAGCCGCACCGCCCGGCGACCTGCCGAATCAACGGGCGGAAGGTCACCTCGACCGCCAAACACCCATGCCCATTGATCCCTGGGGCGACCCGCTCAGGAAAGCTCAAGATCTACGTCGATGAATCGATGTACCCCGCGCCGACAGTTCCCGCGGGATGGCGTGGCGGGTACGAACCGTCTGTCGTGCGCCCGGTCCGGCCCCTGGCGATGGACGGGCATTACGTCATGGACGCCGGTGCGGACACCGCGAACTTCATGGCGTCGTTCCTGCGCAGCAAAGGCCTGTCGGCCGGCTACGCGGGCAAATTGGTGGTGTCAGCAGGATCGCCGCTGATCGGCACTCGGGTGTCTGCCACGGTGGCCGAGCAGGTCAAGTACATGCTGCAAGTGAGCGAGAACAACGTCGCCGAAATGCTGTACCGCAACGTTGCCATCGCCAAGGGCTACGTCGGCAACTGGGCTGGCGGCGCGCGGGCCGCGATGGACGTGATGACTTCGCTGGGCGTGCCCACAGCCGGCCTCGCGCTGACCAGCGGCAGCGGAGTGAGCCGCAACGACAGG
>JBAXOQ010000060.1:0-17337 GCA_037133175.1 Actinomycetes bacterium | reverse complement strand
AAGCCGCCTTCCCGCCCGTTTTGGGTGGTTTTAGGCGGCTTTTCGGGTGCAAAGGCACGGAGAAGTGGACCCGCGCTTGACCCGAGAATGCAGGACATCGGGCACACGGGTACCGTTTCCCACGGTGGCGTGTCCGAGCGGCCGAAGGAGCACGCCTCGAAAGCGTGTGAGGTGCAAGCCTCCGTGGGTTCAAATCCCACCGCCACCGCCATGGGGTCTTTACCAAACTGAGGGCCTCGGGTTTACGAAACTCCCCGCACATCTGGGTTTTCTGGATGTGCGGGGAGTTTCGTGTTGTCGGGGCGCTGATTGGGCACCGGGTGGTGCTTGTGGGCGGCCCGTTCGCACGCGCGACTGGCCTGATCGCGCAGGTTCCTCACCATGCGCGCACGACGAGTGGCCCGTGACCTCGGTGGGTACGGGCTGTTGGTGTGGGTGTGTCTGTTGCACTACGCGGCGGTCGGCATCGGCGGGTTGTGGGTCAGGATCGCGCCGTCGTTATCGATCTCTTCCATGGCTGATCGTCGGGATCGGAGATGCTCATCGGTGCGGTGCTGCCACCGGTTCGTTTCGTCCAGGCGCGAAGGAGCCAGGGACTGCAACGACGCGGTCGCGACCGGATTCCTTGGCCGCGTACATCGCGTTATCGGCTCGGGCGACGAGGGCATCCACGGATTCGCCGGGAAGCAGGATGGTCGCGCCGATGCTGAGAGTGGGGGCGACCCACGCCCCTTGCGCCAGGGTGAAGCGCTGCGACGCGGTCTGGCGGATCGTCTCCGCTATCGCCGTGGCGTCGGCCAGCGTTCGGACCCCTTGGAGGACGACGAGGATCTCGTCGCCGCCGAAGCGGCCAGCCCGGTCGTTGACTCGGATGGTGGCGGAGACGCGTTCACCAACTGTGCGCAGGATCTCGTCGCCCGCGGCGTGGCCGTACTTGTCGTTGATGTCCTTGAAGTGGTCGATGTCGCAGAACAGGACGGCGACGGCCGAATCGGTCCGAGCGGGCTGGTCGCAGATCCGGCCGATGTGGTCGATGATCTCGCTGCGGTTGGCCAGGCCGGTGAGGAAGTCGACCCTGGCGCGACGCTCAAGTTCGGCTTCGACCGCTACGCGGTCGTTGACGTTGCGCCACGTGGCTGTGAATCCCTCCGTCTCGCCGTTGGGAGAAAGCACCCGCTTGCCGGCGGATTCGACCCATCGGTAGGAGCCGTCCTTGTGTCGCAGCCGGGCCGTCGCAAGGGCTTCACCTCGCGGTTCGACCGGCTGGGAACCGGCCACTAGCGCCGCGAGATCGTCGGGGTGCATGAGGTCGTTCGACTGGCGACCGACGAGGTCCTTAGGCGCCCAACCTAGAAGGCCCGTGACCGATGGGGAGCAGTAGGTGACATTGCAGTCGGCATCAGCCATCAGAACGACATCGTGCGTGTTCTCGGTAAGCAGGCGCAGTTGGGCCTCGGATGCCGCGATGCGCCTGTCGGCCTCGACGCGGTCAGTGACGTCCCACCAGACAGCCACGAGTCCCGCGATCGATCCATCGGCGGCGACGATTGGCTGGGTCGAGGGTTCGATCCAGCGGTAGCTCCCGTCGCGATGCCGTATGCGAACCACCGGTTTGGCTGCGCCACCTGACTTGAGGTCACTCCCGGCGGCGAGCAGGGCACGGTCATCAGGGTGCAGGAGCGTCCCGTGACTTTTCCCGGTAACGCCACGGTCGCTTCCAAGAACTCCATGTCCACGATCGCCCCGCCATCGTCTCGAACAGCACCGAGGATGACGCGCCCCTCCACGTCCGCGCGGCAGGCAGCTGCCACAAGTGCATTGCTGCGGTCGAGGTCCCCCGGTGCCATCGGTTTCTCCTCTGCGTTCAGTGAAGTGCCATGAGGATCAGCGATCGACATGCCCCATTTGACATCATGCCTGCCGTCTGTAGCAAGAACAGAGGCGCCTGTCCGGCGGAGGCACGGTGGCATTGGGCATTCGACGCAGCGCAGGGCTCATCGCCCCATCAAGAGCGTCCACTGGAACCTCCCCCCTACCTGCGGCTCAGTGGCGGTCGAGGCGGGCCTTCACCTTTCGACCCTGTATCCGCGTGCGGCTCAGCGCCGCGATGACTTCCTTGGCCGAGTCGCCGGGCACCTCGACCGTGGTGTAGCGCTGCGTAATGAGGATGGCGCCGATATCCGAGCCCGCCAAGTGGGTCTCGTTCGCGATGGCGCCGACAACGTCCTGCGGACGCACCCCGGCATCCTTACCCAGGGCGATATGCAAACGCTTCATGCCTGCGACCTTCTTGCGATCATCGCTGCTGTGACGCTCGCGCCCGCGCGGGCCCTTGTCACCATGGGCCTTCTTAGGCTGATCGCCGCTGTGGCGGTCGCGCCCGTGCGACGCCTTGCCATCACGGGCCTTCTTGCCGTCGGGCTTGACAGCGAACGCTGGTTGCGGGATGACTTCTTCATCGACTTCGCCGACGGTGCTCACGTGCGCCATCTTGATGGCGGCCAGTGCGACTCGTTCGAGATCGAACTCCTGCGTCAGGGAGCCCAGAACGCCGCGATAGTGGTCGAGATCGCCGTCCCGGCAGACCCTCTCTAGTGCAACCCGCGTCGCTTCCAACCGCCGCGAACGCAAGTCGTCGGAGGTCGGCAGGGTGCCGATGTTGATCCGCTGTTTGGTGCTGCGCTCGATGGCGGCGAGTTGGCGTCCCTCGCGGGGCTCGGCGATGGTGATGGCTACGCCCTCACGACCGGCTCGACCGACCCGCCCAATGCGGTGCACGTAGGACTCCGGTGCGGCCGGGACGTCGTAGTTGAACACGTGGGTCAACTGCTCCACGTCGAGTCCACGGGCGGCTACGTCGGTGGCGACGAGCAGTTCGGCGTTCCCGCTGCGCAATCGGCCCATCACTCGGTCGCGTTGAGCCTGGTCCATGCCGCCATGCAGGGCTTCGGCACGGTAGCCGCGGGCGTTGAGGGTCTCGGTCAGGCTGTCCACGTCGGCGCGTGTCCGGCAGAACACGAGGGCGGCCAGGGGCATCTCGATGTCCAGGATGCGCCCGAGCGCGGCGGCTTTGTGCTGGCGCTCGACGATGTACGCGGTCTGGGTGGTCGTCGGCCGTTCGCCCTCGGGCACCACTTCGCGCGGTATCTCGATCCGCTCTGGATCACGCAGGTGACGTTCGGCAATGCGAATGATCCGCTTCGGCATCGTGGCCGAGAACATCACCGTCTGACGATCAACCGGGGCGGTTGTGAGAATGGTGTCGATGTCCTCTGCGAAGCCCATATCGAGCATCTCGTCGGCTTCATCAAGCACCACAGTGTCGATATCGTCGAGCTTCAGGTAGCGACGCTCGATCAGGTCCATGGCACGCCCGGGCGTGGCCACCACGATGTCGACGCCACGCTTGAGGGCGGCCACCTGGCGGCCGATCGGCTGGCCGCCGAACACCGGCAGCGTTTGCACGCCGTACGGCCGACCGTAACGGTGAACGGCCTCAGCCACCTGCATGCACAGTTCACGCGTGGGCGTGAGGACCAGCGCGGTCGGAAGTGCGCCCTTGGTCGTGGCGCCCGCGTGGGCACGACGGTTCAAGATCGGCAGCGCGAAAGCCGCCGTCTTGCCAGTGCCCGTTGCGGCCTGACACAACAAGTCATGTCCCTGCAGCATCGCCGGAATGGCACGTTGTTGGATGGGGGTCGGCGCTTCGTAGCCAAGGTCGGCCAAACACGCCGCCAACTCCGGTTCGATCCCCAGCGCCACGAAGTCGCTGTCATAGGTGCTCATTGCCCTCGCCTCTACTCACGGTGCCGACGTTCGGGCCACTCGCAACCCCCATCCCACCACGGTCGGTGGCGCCGCGTGCGATCGGATGCGCGGGGATGAAGAAGAAGGCCAACGCAGCGGCGCTCAGCGGCGCCAGTGCCAGGACCAGCATTGCCAAGCGAACCCCGGAGGTGTAGTCGATTCCGAGGGAGAGCCCGTCTGCCAGCGCTGCCAGGTTCGGCTGGTAGCCAGCCATGCCCGGGCTACTGGTCACCGCACCGGTCACAGCGGTCACCGCATCCTGGGCCTGTTGGATAGGCAGCCCTTTACTGGCGGCATCCGCGAGCCACTGATGACGAAAGAAGACATCGAGCAGAAGGATCATCAAGGTCGGCCCGATCGCGTAGCCGGTCATCGCGAACGCCGGCTGCACGGCCGCCACCGATCCGGTGTTGCCTTCCTTGGCCTGACCCAGGATCGTGTCGGCAGCTGCAGTGCCAGTGATGAACCCGCCAAGATTGCTCAGCCAGGTGGCCAGAACCAGCACCGCGATTCCCATGAACGGCGATGCGGTGACCGCCATCACAAGACCACTCAGCCCGACTATCAGCAGTCCCAGGACCAGCACGGGACGTGCAGTCCGCTTCGCGACCGCGCGGCCAGCCATGACGCTCGCCGCTGCAACGAGCAAGGTTCCCGGCAGGTAGATCAGCCCTATCGACTGCGCCGACAATCCCAGGACGTAGCCGCCGAGTTGTCCGATCACTGTGCCCAGCCCCGAGGAGAACACATTCGTAGCCACTGTCGCCACCACCGCCACCAGGAACGCACGGTGACTGAATAGGCGCAAATTAAGCGCGGGTTGCGACACCCGTCGCTCGTGCAGCACCAGCAGTGCAATCGCCGTCCCGCTGACCACCAACGGTAGCCAGACTCGTGGCTGACTGATCCCATCGGGGGCAGCACCGATGCCGGCCACCAGACCGAGCAGGGCCAGCCCGAACAGCGCAACACCGGGAGCGTCGAACCGGGCTGCGGGGTGTCGGGGAGGTTCACGGACGAAGCGAGTGGTCAGCACCAACGCGACGATCGCGAACGGGGTCGTCACCAGGAACAGCGCACGCCACCCGAACGTCCCGACCACCCAACCACCCAGAAGTGGAGCCAGGCCGTACATCACCGTGTAGACCGCCATCACGATGCCGATCGCGGTAGAACGCAGCTGCTTCGATACAGAGGCCGAGACCAATGCCAGCGAAACTCCGAGCAAGGCGGCCAGTGACAGCCCGTCCAGGAAGCGCATCACCAGCAAAGCCGGATAGCTCGGGGCCAGCGCGGACCCGATCGCGACGACGATGTTCGCGACCAAACCGATCATCAGCATTCGTTTCAGCCCGAACCTGTCGCCCAGGTTGCCCACCGCCAGAACGGAGGCGGCCACGACCAGGGTCGAGGCACCCGCCAGCAGGCCCAGGCTCCCGACCGGGACTGCCAATCCTTGACTGACCTCGGACAGGTTGAGGTTGAGCATGAGCGGATCAATGCCCGCGATCGGATAGGCGACCGCAGGACCCAGGATGGTCAGCAGAACTCGCGCGCTCAGCCGCGGACTGCCAGCCTCCACGTGCACCATGAGGATCTCGTTCCTTGGTCGCCGATTCCGAACGTTCCTGGTGCCGCCCACCACATTCGAGGCTACCTTCGTCGCGGGTCATCGCGCCATCGCACACTCCAAACAAGCACCGTCCCGCCTCCCACGGAGGGTTCCTTCGCCTGTTTGGCGGGGTTGATTTCTCGTCTGAGCAGACCTACCGTGGACCGGGTAGACAGTCAGAAGCGACCGACGCGATTGCTGCGAGTTGATGCTATGAGCTCAAACAGGAGGCAAAGCTCGCCCCGGCACAGGGGTAATCCAACAGAATCCGAGCCGTGCGAATGCACCGGCTCCACGAACGTCTCGCCAGAGGTGATGTACACCCTTCGGCTAGAGCCTGACTTGGCCTTTGAGACGGTTCATTCGAGGTGACGGCTCGATCCTTTGGGTGGAGCAGTCGGTCGGAATCCTGCACGACGATCGTGGTGCGCCTCAGTCCTTCGTGTCGCAGATCGTCGACATCACGGACGCCAAGCGGTCCCGCGACCGATTGCAGCATCTTGCCACCAGAGACGGCCTGACCGAACTTCTCAACCGCCGGGAACTGCACCAGCGAATCAGCGACCTGGCCGACGGAGAGGACCTCCCCCGCAGCCAGTGCGCGGTGTTGTTCATCGACATCGACAACTTCAAGAATGTCAACGACGAGTTCGGGCACGCAATCGGGGACGGCGTGATCGTGGCGGTCGCGGGCAGAATCAGGGGCTCCGTGCGATCCGGGGACATCGTTGGTCGGGCCGGGGGCGACGAGTTCGTGGTGGTGCTGACGGACGTCCCAGAGCCGGATGAAGCCGTCTGCATTGCGGAGAAGATTCGTGAGTCGCCCGAGGACCCCGTCCATATCGACGGAACGCTCGTCCCGGTGACGGTCAGCATCGGAGTGGCACCCCTGCATCAAGGCGACGATCCGAACGCGGCGCTTCGACATGCGGACCAGGCGCTGTACGAAGCCAAGCGCAACGGCCGAAACCGAGTGGAAACCTACAACGGCGACCACAGCGGGGACGTGCAGCTCAATGCGGCAGCCGGTTCCGACGTCGCCCTGACGTTGCCGGTAACCCGCCGGGGCTGACACCGCTACCGCGGTGACTCCAGCGGCGCGGGGCCCACTGGCAGACGCTCGGGAGGCCTTCGAGGGCCGATGTCCACAATCCGCCTACCGCGCCGTTACACCCCGTGATAGTCCGAGTCGGACTAGGACTTTCGGGTGATGCTTTAGGGTCTAAGGTCCCTACCGAATAGCCCCTAACGGAGTGATCGTGGAAGCGGGGGAGTGAGGCGAGAAAGACAGTTGGAGAAGGTGCGGACGATGAATGAGAAGAATGAGAACAGGACGATCGTAGTCGGTGTGGACGGGTCACCAGCCAGCCGTGAGGCCCTGTTCTGGGCGGCCAAGGAAGCCGAGATGAAAGGGGCCCGACTGCATGCGGTGCAGGCCTGGCAGCCACCCACCGGCGGAGCGATCAGTGCAGTCGGTTCGGCGCCGACAGCGGCATTCTCGGCGCAGGATGTCAGCGCGCACACCAAGCGCGAGTTGGCCAAGACCATCAAGGAGACCATCGGGGAGTCTCCGACGATCGACCTGCGGGCCAGTGTGGCCGTGGGCAACCCGGTCAAGGTTCTGATCGGGGTAGCCAAAGAAGACGACGCCGAACTGCTGGTCCTCGGGAGCCGGGGTCGTGGCGGCTTCAAGAGCTTGCTCCTCGGCTCGGTCAGCGAGCAATGTGTCACCCACGCCGAATGCCCGGTCGCGGTCATACACACCAAGAAGGCCCGCAAGTCGGAACCGGCGCAGGACGCAGCAGAGGCCTAGCGACGCGCGACACCAGGAGGATTCGCCCCGAACGAGTCGGGGTGGGCGTTTGGAACTCCCGGTCAGGCCGCTGGTAGTGCAGTAGTTTCGTACCGTGAATCGAACACGCATCACCCTCGGCTCGGCAGTCGTCTGCGTAGCGCTGGTGGCGCCGATGTCGGTGGCTCTCTCGCCGCAGGCAAGCGCCGATCCGGTCGCGGCCGATCCGGTCGCGGCCGATCCGGTCGCGGCCGATCCGGCCCCGATCGGCCGGACGCTCGCTAGCCCGGTGCCGGTCGACCTGCGCGGCGACCAGCCTGCCAAGTCGCTGGCGTGGCGCTCTTCCGGTCCTCAACCGATTGCCGGGATGGACAATGCGCCGACGTTTTACAGCGGCCGTGCGCCGTATTCCGGCAGGGTGAGCGTGCTGACTCCAGATCCCCGCAACCAGGATGTCGCATACTTGGGTTCGCCGAATGGCGGAGTGTGGAAGACGACCAACGCGGGCAAGAGCTGGCTGCCCATTAGCGATTCGGTCCCGATCACCCCCATCGGATCGATCGCCCTTGATCCTGGCAAACCGAACACTGTGTACGCCGGAACCGGGGAATACAACCGGGGAAAGTCGTCTTACGAAGGTGCCGGGATACTGCGTTCGCGCAACGCCGGACGAACGTGGTCGGTCCTAGGAAGGCAGGTGTTCGACAACTGCGTGGTCTCGGACATCGTCCCCCGCGGACGGGTCCTCCTGGTGTCCGCGTTCTCCTACGACGAAGACTCAGCGCGAATCATGGGGCGCACGAACACCTGCACCGGGGAACGATCCGGAATCTATCGGTCCACAAATGGTGGCCGCAGCTTCACTCGAATCAAATCCAACCTGCTCGTGCAGGACCTAGTCGTGCTGCCCGGCGGCACCGTCATCCTCGCTTCGACCTTCGGCCAGGGCATCTGGCGTTCACCCGATTCCGGTCGGACGTGGCAGCAGACCTCGTTCCCATCATCAGTCACCGGCCGCACCGAAATGACGGTCGACTCTAAGGGAGTGGCTTTCGCGGTGGGAAGCACCCGGAAGGGCGCCTTGGCGGGAGTCTTCCGGTCAACGGACTCGGGCTTCAATTGGAGCCCGCTGCCCGCACCGATCAACGACCGCTTCTGCAATATCCCCGACGAAGAGGGGCTGCCCGGCGAAACCGGTCAGTGCGACTATGACCTGGCCATCGCGGCTGATCCCACCCGACCGGGCACGTTCGTCGCTGGCGGAATCTACGCGTACCGCTGGACCGCCAACGGATCAAAGTACCGACTCATCGGCGCGCGGCAGCGCCCAGATGGCAGTCCCGCGGCCGCCACTATCCATGTCGATATTCAGGCACTGACCTACGGCGGACACCGGCTATGGCTGGGCAGCGACGGCGGGGCGTACCGCTCCGACAACAATGGGTCCAGCTTCAAGAACTTGAACTCGACCCTGTCGATCACGCAATTCAATACTGGGCTGTCCGGGCCGCCGTACGCTCCACTGATGGGCGGAACTCAGGACAACGGCACGCTGCTCATGCGCGCCAATGGCACGTGGGTCGAACCGCTGGACAGTGACGGCGGTGTCACCATGACGGACCCCACGAAACCGCGCATTCGATATGGCACTCAATACTATGCCGCTTTGTTCCGCACCAAGGACAGTTGGCGTAGTGGGGTCCCGCTCGCGGGCCCCCTTGTCTGCCCCAAGTCGGTCCCTAACGGGGACCTGAAGTGCAATTTCTACTCCCCGTTCGCCATGTCGCTAGTGGATCCAAAAACGATCTACGCCGGGACCTGGGAACTGGCCATGAGTAACGACCGCGGCACTAATTGGAAATCCATGGGGCCCGCGGGTCTGGGTACGGATTACATCAATGCCATCGGAGTGACCGCCCGCAGCTCGGCCCTGCTGGCCGTCGGAACGAACTCCGGTGACATCTGGGCGACCACCGACACCGGCAAGAACTGGAGTCGCGCCGCCGGATTACCCGGACGTCTGATCTCGTCGATCCGCTACGATTTCCGCGCCGGGCGGGTGTACGCCACCACCAGCGGGTACGGCACCGCGCACCTGTGGCGCTCGGATGACAACGGCGTCAACTGGCAGCCCGCGGAACCTCGCGGCAAGCGCGGACTGCCGAACTACCCCGCGAACGTCGTGGTCATCGATACCGCCCGCGGCGCCTTGTACGTGGGCACGGACATCGGGGTTTACCGCAGCCTCAACGGTGGCGCGACGTGGAAACTGCAGCGCTCCGGGATGCCCGCAACACCGATCACCGACCTGTTGCTGGACTCACGAAACCGGGTGCTGTACGCCGGAACCTACGGCCGCGGGATCTACCGCAGCGCGCTCCCGTAGGCGAGCAGCCCAACAAGTCGGTTCTACGGCGATTGATGAACGATCTGCGACGCCGGTCGAGCCCGGCCGAACAGCCATCCCTGGCCGTGCTTCCAGCCCTGTTCCCGAAGCACCGCGGCCTGCTGCATCGTCTCGATGCCTTCGGCGACGGTGTCTAGGTCAAGTCCGACTGCCAGTCCGGCAAGTCCCAGGGCAAGGTGCACTGCGGCGTCATCACTGATCGTGATTCCGGCCGTGAACGAAAGGTCGAGCTTGAGTCCTGCAACAGGCAAGTCACGCAAGTGCGAGATGGACGAGTACCCGGTGCCGAAGTCGTCGGCGTACCAGCGGATTCCCACAGCGGCCAAGTCCCGCATGATTGCGGCAACCTCCTCGCCATTCATCAACAAAGTTGTCTCGGTGACTTCCAAGATCAAACGGTGAGGATTGACTCGGTTTTGCTTCAACAGCCGACGTACCTGGTCGCCGTACCCGACCGAAGTCAGCGTCGTGGCTGAGACATTCACCGCGACATGTTGGGCTTCGGGCAACTTGCTGAGGAACTCGATGGACTGTGCCAGCACCATCATGTCCAGTTCAACGATCAGCACCGACCTTTCAGCAATCGGCAGAAAGTCGTCCGGACCAACGACGCCCGCCCCTGGGCGCACCCACCGAACCAACGCCTCATAGCCGACGACGACGCCGCTGCCCAGATCGACCACCGGCTGGTACCACGGAACGAACTCCTGTCGAGCAAGGCCCTCGCGAATGCCGGTTTCGATGCTCAACCGGCGCCAGGCCAACTCGGCCAGCCGGGCTTCGAAGAACTCACACCGGTCACGTCCAGCGTCCTTAGCCCGATGCATCGCCAGCGAAGCATTGCGAACCAGAGTCTCGGAGTCCGCTGTGCGGGATCCACTGGCAATGCCGATGCTGACACTCGTTTCGAACGGCTGGCCATCGAGAGAGATGCTGCCACGTGCCGCCAGGCGGATCTGTTCTGCCACCACGCCGGCATCCGCGCCCGTCACCAGGTCCGGCAGCAACACCAGGAACTCGTCACCCGAGCCGCGAGCCACCAGATCCGGATCCCGCATGGCACTGGCGATTCGTTGGGCGAGCGTTGCCAGAATGTGATCGCCCACGGCATACGAATAGGCCTCGTTCGCAAGTTTCAGATTATCAACTCCAACGCACAGAACGCCGACCTCATGTGAGCGTTGCAAAAGGTCAGATTCCTTTAGGAACCTGTCGATGCGAGTAAGGGCCACCGACCGGTTCGCCAAACCCGTGAGACGATCGTGCTCGATCGCATGAAGCAGCAACTCACGAGTGGTGACCTCATCCTGAATGTCCCGCATCGCGACGATCGCGAAACCGTCAGCTTCGACCGCGACGGCGTGGATATCGATGTGCATGGCTCTACTGGAACCGTCGGCGCAAAGCACGCGGTACTCGCCCTTAATGGGCTGCGTCAAGTCCCACCGGTCCCTCTGCGTTGCAGCCCGTTCGCGGTCGTCTTCGTGCAGCAGATCAAGTGAGTATGTACCGAGGATTTGGGCTTTGTCCCACCCCAGAACCGAGGTCACAGATTCGGAGACCCAAGCGATCGAGCCATCCCGGGCCAGCTGCATGACCATGTCCGAGACATTCTCGGCCAACAATCGGTATCGACTCTCGCTCGCCGCGAGTGCTTTCTGGGCCAAATGTCGTTCCGTCACGTCTCGCCAAGTGAAAGCCAGGCCATCGCCTACCTTCGTCGCCTGGATGTCGAAGTACCGCTGAACCCCACCTTGCAGTTCGTGGTCGTAGCTGAAGTCACTGAGCACCAAGGGCCGTCCGGAATCGACCACGTCTGCGTACATCTTGAGCAGGCCAGAACCGAGATGACCCGGCAGAAGGTCCATAAGTCGAGCGCCCACCAACTCGTCGTAGGACAGTCTGTTGTACTCACACGCCGCAGGATTCGCGTCAAGGTACTCGAAGTCGACAATCGCTCCTGATTCCGCGCGGACCGCCTCCACCAGCACATGTGGATCTAGCAGCGAGTGCAGCGTGGCCCGCAGTCGAGCCTGCTGCTGTTGCGCCAACCTTCGGGCCGCCACGAGCTCGTCACTGTCCTCGAGCGTGCGTTCGGGCGTTTCCGAGCCGCTCCGAGGCCGAGCAAGAGAAGGCCTCACCCCGTCCATCTGGCACCGTCCCTCGTACGAATCCGACCACCCGACTCTAGCGAGAAAACATCGCCGAACCCCAACCGTCAACCAGCAGCTAACCCGGTTGGCCTCATTCGGGGCTCTTGCAATCAGGCAGGTGATGCGCTGGCGGTGCGTTCGGCGCCGTCTTGGTGCCAGACTCGATGGTATGAGCCCAATGGCACATTCGGAGCAAACCCATGAGTAGCCCTCAGCAGCCCGACGCTGTGGAAGAGGTCGGAGAGAAGAGCGGCGGAGCGGGATCGATGGCTCTGGGCTTCTTCGCCGGGTTCGCGCCCTGGATCGTCTACTGGATTCTGTCCGGATCCACCTCGTTCGAGACCGCGGTCACCGTCGCCTTCGTACTGGCCTTGCTGAGCAACGTGCTGACCTACGCTCGCACCAAATCACTAGCCTCGCTCAAAGTGCTGGAACTCGGCACTGCGATTGCGTTTGCGGTGCTGGCGATCGTCGGGCTACTGGCCGGACAGGTATTCGTTGCACGCTGGATCCAGGCCTTGGGCAACGGCTCGCTGATGATCATCATGCTGGTCTCAGTGCTGATCAACAAGCCCTTCACTCTCCAGTACGCCCGCGATGCGGTCCCTCGTGACCTCTGGGACAAACCCGGGTTCCTGGCTGTCAACAAGTTCATGACCTGGATGTGGGTCTGGGCCATGGGCTTCATGACGGTCTGCTCGCTGGTCCCCCCGATCGTGCAGGGAGACGAGGCCAGTCGTGACGGCGATAAGCCCTTGTCGATCATTTTCTACTGGGTACTGCCGTATGTGGCGCTCGGGCTGGCGATTCTGTTCACGGTGCGGTTCCCCGACTGGTTCGGCGCTGAGTTCGACGATGTCGAGCCGGTGGAAGGGCAGCGACAAGAGCCGATTCCGATCCACAACGCCGCGGACCAGCCGTCAGCTGCCGGGGCCTCACTCGCTGTGCCGCCAGACCCGACGCTGTTGGACCAGCCGCTACCGATCACCGTGTCCGGTCTGGCCCCCGGCACAAGCGTCGAGCTCGCCACCACGACCGTGGACATGATGGGCAACCTGTGGCGGGCCCACGCCCGCTTCGTGGCCGACGATGGCGGCACTGTGGACACTGCCACGGCGGCGCCCGCTGATGGCGACTACACCGTGGGCGACCCTGGCGGTTTGCTGTGGGGCATGCGCTTCGCGACACCTGACGCGACCCCCGCGCTGTTCATCCCGGCCAACGGACCGACCGGTTTCTCCGTCGAGGCGAAGATCGGCACGACCTCACTGACGACCACCGCCGTCCGCCAGACGCTGCCGCGCGACGTCACCGTGCAGAGCATCGACGAAGACGGCGTGGTCGGCCGCCTGCTGGTGCCGGCCGGGCCGGGACCCTTCCCAGCGATCGTGCTGTTCGGCGGGTCGGAGGGGGGCATCGACTCGCACTTCAGCAACGCCGCAGTGCTGGCCTCGCACGGCTACTTGGCCTTGACCGCGGGGTACTTCCGGGTCGAGGGAATGCCAACAAGCCTGGTGCAGATACCGCTGGAATCACTGGCACGGTCGGTGAACTGGCTGCATGCACATGCCCTTGCCGCCCCCGGCAACGTCGGTGTGCTGGGCATCTCGCGCGGCTCCGAAGGCGTGCTCAGCATGGCCGCGAGGATCCCCGGGCTACCCCTCGCCGCGGTGATCGCCATCTCACCCGGCAGCGTGTCCTGGACGGCGATGGGCGACGACGGAACGATCGCGGGCGTGCCTTCATGGACGGTCTCCGGCGAGCCTGTTCCTCACCTGGACATCGACGACATGGTGCTGGCCAACCAGGCGGTCCGCGATGCACTGCGCCACCGTGGAAAATCCGACCCGTTGCATCCCCACGTGCTGCACCTGGCCCGGTCGTACGACGCCGCGCTGGATTCAAGCGCAGCGCAGGCGGCGGCCATCCCGGTCGAGCAGATCCAGGCCCCCATCCTGTGTGTGAGCGGTACCGACGACCAGGTGTGGCCGGCCTGTCGGATGGCCGCAGCGATTGCGGCCCGGCGCACCGCCGCCGGCCTAGGGCAGGACGATGTCACAATCGACTACCAGGGCGCGGGCCACTTCATCCGACTCGGCATCATGCCCACCGGCGTTTCCGATGCCGTTGGGATCGCCTTCGGCGGTACCCGCGAGGGCTTGGCCGTCGCCCAAGCCGACGCCTGCGGGCAGGTGCTGGATTTCCTCCACAAACACCTGCCGTCCTAGCCCCAAAACTCTCCATCCTAGCCCCAAGACTCTCCGTCTTTGCTCCCGAAAAGCCGCCTTCCCGACCGGTTTTCACCCCGGAAGGCGGCTTTTCGGGAGCAGAGATGGGAGTGGGTGGCGGTAGCAGCACTGGGCACGAACCAAGGCACACCGGGCATTTCGGGCCTGGTGTTCCTGATCACTCGGATGCGCGCCGCTCTCGACGACTCTCGCGATCGGCGGATACCCTGGAAAGATGACAGCTGGGGCGATCGAACGAGACTCCCCAGCCCGCAGCACCGCAACTACCAGTGTTGATGATTCCCTAGCCGTCTTCGTCGCGCGCAGCGTCGTTCCCGGTTGTGTGGCGACCGCACTGGTCGCCGTCGGTGCGATCGGTTTGGGCTGGCTGCCGATGCAGCGCGCACTGCTGTCTATGCCGGTCATCCATGCCCTGCAATCCACCGCGATTGGCACTGCCTTCGCGGCGGTATCACTGGTCACCGGGATCGTCCTGCTGATGTTCGCTTGGCTGCAAGTCGGCAACGACGTCGCCCGCGGCCAGCTATCCGACGTTCGCCGGATGTGGATCGCCCTGGCGGCTTGGTCTGCACCACTGGTTCTGACCCCACCGCTTTTCAGCCGAGACGCCTACTCGTATGTGGCTCAGGGTCGGTTGTTCCTGTCGGGCCATAACCCCTACACCCACGCGCCGTCGGAGTTGCCCGACTGGTCGGCAGCTGGCGTTGATCCGCTGTGGGCAAACACGCCATCCCCGTACGGACAGGTCTTCAACGTGCTGGCCCGCGGTGTCGCCGACATCGGCGGCACGAATTCGTATCTCAGCGCGCTGTTGTTTCGAGTGCTGGCGCTAGTCGGAGTCGGCTTGCTGGCGTGGGCTGTTCCACAGCTTGCCCGAAACTATGGCGTCAACCCGGCATGGGCGCTGTGGCTTGGCGTGTTGAATCCGCTGGTGGTCATGCACTTCGTCTCCGGCGCCCACAATGACGCGCTGATGGTCGGCCTGATCGCAGCCGGGTTCGCCTTTGCCGTTCGTCGCCAGCCGATGCTCGGCGTGGTGTTGGTCACCCTGGCCGGAGGCATCAAGCCGATCGGGTTGGTCGCGCTGCCCTTTGTCGGGCTGATCTGGGCCGGACCGAAGGCACCGATGTCGCAGATCGTCAAACGGTGGGCGGCCTCGCTGGTGGTGTGTGCCGCGATATTGGTCCTGCTCGCGATGGCGACCGGAACCGGTTTCGGCTGGGTCAATGCCATCGGCACCTCCAGCTCAGTGCGGACATGGCTGTCGCCGCCCACAGCCTTGGGGTTGACGTTCGGAATGATCGGCGACTTAGCCGGACTCGACCTGACCCGCACTCTGGTGGCCATCAGCAGGGGGACAGCCGCGATCGTTGCTGGCCTGGCGATCGCCTACCTCTGTCTGCGTCCCGCGGACCGAAACCCCGTCCGAGCAGCCGGCCTGGCGTTCCTGGTGCTCGTCATCCTCGGGCCCGTCGTACAGCCGTGGTATCTGCTGTGGAGCTTGCCCCTGCTGGCAGCCGCCGGCCTGTCCAAACGCGAGACCAAGTGGGTCATCTACGGCACCTTTGCCTTGGCGGCGTTCAGCTTGGCCAGCCACTTCCTCGACGGCGCGGGTTACACTTAGGCGACCCGCGGGCGGCATGGGGCGACCACCAGCGTGCGCGGCTCAGGTACCTCCGGGCCGTCTAAGTAGCACTCCCATGGCGGAGCCGACGCCTCGTAGTCGTGCTCTCGTCCCCATTCCTCGATCGCCCGATACGCGGCGCTGACCCCGTCGTAGGGACCTTGGTGCATCACCTGAGCTGTTGGACCCGCAGGCAACTCGATCGGCTCCACGCCATCCTGGCCGACGGGCAACTGGCTGACCGGGAACCCTGCCGCCACGCCGAAAGTGTCGCCACGCGGCTCGAATCGACCGAACGGCGCACCTGTTATGGCCAACCCCTGCGCCGCAGCGACCTGCATGACCCGGGCAAACGCGTCTCCCACGAATTGACCAATAGCGGCCAGGCCCACTTCGCCGCGAACGACCGCGGCCGGTTGGGCCTCAACATCAACAATGCGTATTTCGTATTCCATGATCCCAACTCCCTCAAGTCGGAAGGTCTGTTCACACCACTGGTCAATGATTGACCCAGGAGGGTCATTTCTCCAACTCCGGGCCCCCCGAACGCGTGCAACCTGGCGCGGACCTGCCCCGACGGGCGATAATCGAACGCGACACTGCAGATGACCCGATGAGGTGGTTGTGATGGACAAAGACAGCGACATGCCAACACTGGTGGTCGGGGTGGACGGCTCCCCGAGCAGCGCTGGCGCACTGGAATGGGCCGCCCGCGAGGCTCAGCTTCGCGGAGCCAAGCTGCATGTTGTGCAGGTCTGGGAGGTGCCCGGCGCGGCCTGGGCCACGCCAGTTGGGGTAGTGCCCTACACGGTGGCAACCGACGAGAACGTCCGCACGCAGACCCGCGAGGATCTGGCAGGCATGACCAGGGAGGTGCTGGGCCCAGACCCCAAGATCAAGATAAGGATCACCGTCGCCGAGGGAAATCCTGCCAAGGTGCTGATCGACATCGCCAAGAGGGACGACGCCGAGCTGCTCGTTGTGGGCAGTCGCGGCCGTGGGGGATTCAAGACACTGCTGCTCGGCTCCGTCAGCGAGCAATGCGTCACCCACGCCCGATGCCCGGTCATCGTCATTCGACCACAGGGCAAATGACGCTTCGGCACGTAGAGGGACCATCGCGTTGGGGCGACGAACAATGAGCGAACACCCTCAGGCAACAATTGGCACACGTCTAACAGGGAGTCAGTGATGCAGAAGGATGATGGAATGGCGACGATCGTCGTTGGCGTGGACGGGTCCGCAGCTAGCCGGAAGGCGCTGGCGTGGGCAGCCAAGGAGGCTGAACTGCACGGCGCGACGCTACACGTCGTGCATGCGTGGGAGGTGCCCTCAGTCGCCTGGGGAATCCTGAGTACCGAATGGTCGCCCCGACGCTTGATCAATCAGGCGAAACTCGAACTGGGCAAGACCATCGGGGAGGTCGTCGGAGAGCCGGCTCCCATCGAGGTTCGGGCCACCGTTGAAGAGGGCAATCCGGTCAAGGTCCTGCTGGACGCCGTGCTCGACGACGATGCCGATCTGCTGGTGGTCAGCAGCCGTGGCCGCGGCGGCTTCAAGACGCTGCTGCTCGGTTCTGTCAGCGAACAATGCGTCACCCACGCCAAGTGCCCCGTCGCCGTGATCCGCAGCCGCAAGAAGTAAAACGTCCCCCACCCCGCACGCCACCCACCCGAGCAGGACCCCACAGTGC
>JBAXOQ010000059.1:0-17413 GCA_037133175.1 Actinomycetes bacterium | reverse complement strand
GGTTGGGTCGTCATCCCCGATTCCTTGGGTGAACGACAGGTCCAGTTTCAGGCCCGCGATGGGTAGACCCCGCAGATGAGCGATGGAGGAGTAGCCGGTACCGAAGTCGTCGACGTACCAGCGGACACCCACTCCGGCGAGCCGGTTCATGACCTCATGAACCGGCTCGCTGACTGCTAGCACTGCCGTCTCGGTGAACTCCAAATGCAGCCGGGCGGGTTCGATACCTGAACGCGGCAGTGCCTCAATCACTTGTTCGGCGTATTTCGGGCTGGCCAAGGTGGCCGCCGAAATATTGACCGCGATGCTCAGCGACGCTGGTAGCGTGGCCAACATCTCAAGGGACTGCGCCAGGACCGCAAGGTCGATGTCACAGATGAGCGAAGTCCTTTCCGCGACCGGCAGAAAACCATCTGGGGCGATGATGCCCCCATCGGGGCGGACCCAACGAACCAAGGCCTCATAGCCCACCAAAGTCCCGTCAGCAAGGTTGACCACTGGCTGGAACCACGGCACGAACTGCCCATCAGCGAGTCCCTCACGAATCCCGGCTTCGATAAGTACCCGCTGTTGCGCTTCGTGCCCGACTTCGGCATCGAAGAACTCCCAACGGTCCCGGCCGTGGTCTTTGGCTTGGCCCATCGCCAACGCCGCATCACGAACCAACTCCCCGGCGCTCGTGTCCGCTGCACCGGTGGCTATACCAATGCTGACCGTCGGCTCCAGGTGGTTGACGCCAATCGAGACCGTGCCATGGGCGGCCACGCTAATTCTTTCGGCGATGGCACTGGCGTCGGCGCCACTAGTCAGCTCTGGCACCAACACCAAGAACTCATCCCCATCGCCGCGGGCGAGCAAGTCCGGGCTATCGACAACACTGGCGATCCTGATCGCCACCTCAACGATGACCCGGTCCCCTGCCGCATGTGTGAGCGCCTCGTTTACCTGCTTCAACGAGTCAATCCCGACACACAGCACCCCCACCGTGCGCCCGGCAGCACGTTGCCGAAGCTCACCGAGCAACCTGTCGATGCGCGCCAGGGCCACCGGCAGGGTCGCCAAACCGGTGAGCCGATCGTGCTCAATCGCATGCGCCAACGCCTCACGGGACAGCACTTCCTCCTCGATGTCGCGCAACCCGACAATCCCGCCAGCAACGGCACCGTCGGCGCTCATGATTGGCCGTACCTGAGCGGACAGCCACCGGTACCGGCCGTCAGCGGTGAGCAACCGAAGTTCGAACGGCAAGACAGTTCTGCCTGAGGACGTCGCCGCCCGGTTCTGGGCGAGAACCTCCGTGTCGTCGGGGTGGACGAGGTGGATCGGGCTGGTTCCAACCAGTTGTTCGGGAGCCCACCCCAACACGGTTTCAATCGAAGGGGACACCCACACCATCACGGCATCGGCATCCGACTGCCACACCACGTCGGTGGCGTTCTCGGCCAGCAATCGGTACCGCTGTTCACTTTCGCTCAGTTTCGTGGCCGCCGTTTGCCGCTTCTGGTCAGTGCGGTCGTTGCTGATGCTGGCGACCACCAACAAACCGATCAGCACGAAGATCAGCACCAGCCAACTGAGTTCGGACAGGGCATCTCCAAGCTCATTGTTGTCACCAGGGAGGTGCACATGGACGTATTCAGTGAAGGAAATCGCCACGACAATGATCACAACCAGGGGCAGGAAACCGGTCCGGAACAACCGCCCTCCGAGTAGCGGCGAGGAGATCACCCGAGCCCACCCGGTGGTCGGCTCGGCCATAATCACCGCCGGACCAAGCAGCAACAGCAGTGCCGCAGTGTTGAAGGCGATCGGCGAAAACGCCGGACCCCAACTGGTGAGGTACTCGTTACCCAGAATGTAACCAAGGACCCCGGACAACGAGACCGCACCAACCACGACACCGATGCCCTGGCGCAGACCGACCGCGCGCCCGAACAACAACGAAACCAAAGCCACGCCCAGGAACGCGAAACACACCGCGGTCAGCACGGCCATTCGACCGGGCCGCACTAGTTCAAGGTCCGCGCCCAACAAGGTGTCGAATCGGGTCGCCTCGGCGCCGACCAAGTACTCCGCCAGATTCACGATTCCCAGCAGGATCGCCAGGCAAGCCGACACAACCGCCACCACCTTGGCGCGACCGCGACAGTAGAGAACCAGTGACAGGCCGACAAGAACAAACGCGAATGCGGTATTGGCCTTCATGGCCACTGCCCCGGGAATCGGAGTGCGAACCGGCTCCACCCCAAGCCACCAGCCCACCACCAGCACCAGCAGCCCAGCCCCGAGAACGACCCAGCCGATGACCTGCGACGCAAGCCGATACCCGCGAACTACCCGGGAATCCGGGGCCGCAAGCTCCACGCTGGAACACCTCAAATCACTGGCAGTGCCCGCCTTCAGGCCAGCAGCACGACTAACCGGTGGTCTCCAAACTCCATGCCGTCATATGAGCATGACAGATAGGGTCCCGCCACCGCCTAACCGTGGCGCGTTCGGACTAGCCCCGGGGAATCCACCAGCGTCCGGCAAGTCCCGACCGCCTGGAAACGCTGCGTGTCGCCCAGCGTCTACGGTGCCGTGAGGTACCTACTGGTCGCCAAGTATCGCCAGAATCCCACGGAGACTCCCCTGCCAGCTAACGAGGTCTAACTGAATTACAATCCGGTCTTTCTGCTGGTCAGGCTAAACCGTGCAACCCCCACAAGTCCGGGAGTTATCCCAAGCACTTGTGTAAAACCTTGGTGAAAACCTCCACGGGTGTATGCCGCTCGGGTCCGGCCGATTCGTGCGCGCGGTGGCGTGACGATCAGGGGTTGGGCGACTGAAGTGTGGTTCTGTAGTCAGCCAGAACTGTCGGCCAGTCCGTTCGCTGATCAGCGGGAACCCCAGCTTTGTCCGCCAGCTCGGCGTACGCCTGCGCCAGCGCCGGGCCGATTTCACGGGAGATGCGTTCCACTTGTTCGATCGCTGTGCCGGGTTTGAGACGCAGCTGGCGGGCGACTGTTTGCCAGTGTTCGGCTTTGATACGGGTGAAGGCAGTTTCGGTTCCGATGCGCAACGCGGAGTGCAGCTTGCGCATGTTGGCATAGCGCTTGCCCCATGGGCGGGTGTAGGGAATCGCCGAGTTGATGTCGTAGAGCGGCGCGAGGGCAGCCGCCCCGCCGCTGAGCACGAGGGAGTAGTTTTTCGCATGCCCATCTGTGGCCCCGATTGCCCATGACAAGACCAGCGCATCGAAGAACCGTGAGCGCGCTTCGTAGCTGTCAGGGCCGGGCAAGGTGGTCAGCAGGCGCGAGATGGCGTCGATGCCGGGTCCGCCTTCGGTTTCATACTTGAAGGCCGGCGCGTACCCCAGTGCCTGGCAGAGGTCCTCTTGATGGATGCGTGTCCATGTTCCGTCGGCGGCGCGCCTGCGGTCGTAGCGCACCGAAACGAGCCCGTGGGTGCCGTCTTCGAGCTCGATGACGGTGGTGGGTGCGGCCCTGAGCCCGATCACGCCGGCGGCGGTCAGGATGGCAGCTTCCTGAACGTCGAAGTCTTCAAACCCGGGGACGGCTGGTTTGACGATGTGGGTGGACGGTTCGCGGCCCTCGGGAATGAACCAGTGCCCGTTCTCGTATCGCAGCGCGATCTTGGCCTGGGCCCCGGCAAGTGACCAGCGGCCGTTGTCATAGGAGGTGGGAAGGTTGTTCTGTGCTGCGTTGCGCAGGTCGGCGATCCGGGCTGCGAGTTCGGATGGCGTGAGCTCGATGAGGCCTGCGCCCTCGGAGTCTTCAGTTGTGTCCGGGGGGAGGAACTGGGCGGCCCCGGCGACGTCTCGCCCGACGTGGCGGATGAGGCCGAAGATGTCCCCTGCTGACGTGCGGGCCTGGGTGGCGAGGGCGTCCACTGCGACCTTGTTGTCCGGCAGCAGTCCCCACAGGAACGCGGCGACGGTCGGCGGTTGGTGGTTGGTGCGGGCAAGCGGCAGGGAAAGTGACAGCGGGGTTGAGGCGGCGTTGTCACGGTAGGCGCTGTCGTAGGCGAGTCCGACGTCGCCGCCGTTCCCGATCCGGTAGAGGGTTCCGATGGGCTCTTTGTTGAGGTAGACGTGAAGTTCTGCTGTGGTTGGGCTCATGGCAGTTCACCGCCGCCGGGCTGGAGCAGGATGTGCAGCGGGTGCGCGTCCGCGGTTTCCTCGGCGGTCGCGGCTGGGATGCCTACCGCAGGCAGGTGGACGTCGACGGTGATATCGAGGGCGTTGAGGGTGCGCAGGACCAGCGCGGCCTCGGTGCTGTCTTTGGTGCCGCGTTCGACGTTGGAGATCCATTCCCGGCTGACGCCGACGTTGGCCGCCAGTTGGGATTGGGTGAGGTGGCGCTGGCGGCGGACGAGGCGGATGATGTCACCGAGGTCGCGAACGGATGTGACGCGCATGAATCGATCCTTCCCTGAAAATGTGAGCGTACATCCACATTCTAGCAATGCGCACGTACATACGCATCTGGGATTTGCGGATGTACGTTCACATTGCTGCCGGAGTCTGCTTGCCGAGACACCCGGACCGTTTCTGCCTAGACGATATGAGTGAGGGCTGGGACCTCGCTCGCAAGTCATCGTGGGTCACGAAGGAGCAGGCTTGGCCTGTCCGATGGTGCCACAGTTGCGGGAGGTCCCAGTGAGTATTGAGCGTACAAGTCCATCAGCAGGTCGCTCGTAGCAGGTCGCTCGCCAATTCTGCAAGAGTCGTGGACGATCACAGGCGATTGGCGACCTCGGCACTGGCCAGCAGAAGATCGACGCCATTGCATGGGTTGCCAGCGTGAAGACTGCAGTAGGCACCGTGCACTCCCGCCGACGAGTTTCTTCGTGTTAGATGGACGAATCCGACAGCGGGAGGGCCGATGCCGAGCGGCGACGAGATCCGAGACGTGCAGCGAGTGACGTGGGCCGGGCTTTCTACGGGCTGGGAGAAGTGGGACTCGGTCATCATGGATCAGCTGGGACCCGTAAGCACAGCGATGATCGACCGTCTGGGCATTGCCGATGATCAGCAGCATCTCGACATTGCGGCGGGCACTGGGGAGCCGGGGTTGACGGTCGCCAAGCTCGCGCCCAGGGGACACGTCGTTCTGACCGACCTTGCGGAGCCGATGCTCGACATCGCGACGCGACGAGCGAACGCGCAAGGCATCGCCAACTTTGACACCAAGGTGTGCAGCGCCGACGACCTGCCGTTCGGCGACGCGACATTCGACAGCATCTCGGTGCGGTTCGGATACATGTTCCTTCCCGACGTCGCCAAAGCGACCGCCGAGTTCGCGCGCGTGCTCAAGCCGGGCGGACGTCTGTGCTCGTCGGTATGGGTCAAGCCCGAGGAAAACCCGTGGACGACGATCGCCATGGCGGCAATCGCGACGGAGGCGGTGCTGGTACCACCGGACCCGGACGGGCCGAATATGTTCCGGTGCGCTGCCCCGGGATATGTCAGTGCCCTGTACGAGGCTGCGGGGCTTCACGACGTTGCCGAGTGGGACGTCGGCGTCGACCTCGTGACGCAATCGCCTACGCAGTATTGGGAGATGATCAGCGAGCACGTCTCACTCGCAGTTGCAGCACTGCAGCAGGTCGATGAACCGGCGCGGGAGCGGATCGCGGAAGCCGTCATCGCCAACGTCAGCACCTACGAAGAAGACGACGGCACGGTAAGGGTTCCGGGCGTCGCCCGCTGCATTGTCGGCACGAAGTAGGGCGAATTTGGCCGTAATGACGTGATTGCAGATTATCACCAATGCTGATATCCTGCATAGGTGGCATTGACTCAAATCACTCCGCGCGGGCAGGTAACCCTGCCCGCTGAAATTCGCAAAGCTTTGAGCCTCAAGGGCGGTGACGCTCTTGAGGTCGCCATCGAAGGCGGTCGGATCATCCTGCAACCTGTCATGACATTGCCGATTCGCATCTACAGCGAATCGGATCTTGCGATGTTCGCGGAAGCGGGGGCAATGTCTGACGAAGAGATCGCGGCCGCCGCCGACCGTTGGAAAATGTAGGTGGGTCACCCAAACGATCGGCGCGTCGAACGCGTGTTCCTCGATGCGAACGTTCTGTTCTCGGCGGCCATCGGATCGGTGGTCTGCCGAACTATTTGCGCTCTGCCCAAGGTGCTGCTGGTCACTAGCGACTACTGCGCCGAAGAGGCACGTCGCAATCTTGCGGCCAAAGGATTCGACGATGGATCCGACTGGTTGGTCAGCCAACTGACGACGATTCAGATCGTGCCGACACCCCCTCCGGCAACTTGGCGGAAGGTTGCAGGCCATTTGCCGGACAACGCGATCTCAGATCGTCCGGTACTGGCGGCCGCTGTGGCTTGTCGATGCGACACCTTGATCACCGGAAACACGCGCGACTTCGGCCGGTTGATCGCAGTCGACCACCCAGCGCCCGGACTACCGACCGTTGTGACACCTCGCGTGTTCTTGTCGCGAGGCCCTGTTTGATCGAACAGACTGACTATCAAACAGACTGACTATGTGACGGCTTGTTCATCGGGGAAGGGCGTGCGCCAACCTGAACCTGTCACCCAAGATCACCCGCCCGTCGTGTGCATCCGTGCCTGCGGCCGAGAACGTCAGTTCTTCGTCACCGTCATCGGGTCGTCCAACGCGTTGGTGACCGTCTGCGAAATCGGCGGGCTCGGCGCGGAATAGCGGACTCCCGGCGCGGGGCTGTTGCCGGGTCCGCCGGGGTTGTAGAGCGGCGTGTACGACCCCGTCGACGGAATCTCCACAGTCGTGATCTTTGCAACTGCCGCCCTGTCACCATCGAGGATGATGTCGATGTAGTTATCTCGGTCATCCTGGTAGCAATCGTCGTACGTGTCTTGCTTCTTGCCCAGATCCGCCAGCCCGACGACTTGGACGCGGGCACCATCGATGAGGTAGTCCTGTCCGGTCGCGGTCAGCGTCACTGTGGCACCAGAGGAGGACTTCGCTTGCAGCCGGAAGATCCGGGCGAAGTCAGTCGGGAAGACTCCACGCACGCCACCGACCGTCATCCCCCCAGTCGTGTACACGCGCAAGCGGTACTTCGCCTTGTCCCCGTAGAGGGCGATCCCGTCGTTGGGCAGGTTCTGTGAGAAGACCGACGGCGCAGCCTCGCCCTCAGCCGACATCACACTCAGCTTGGCTGCCGCGAGCCGCGGGCCCCCGCGATCCTTCGGTGCAACATCGGGGTCCGTGTAGGGCGAGCCGTTGCTGTTCGCCGAGAGTCCAACGGCGCTCACCTTCTGCTGGTTCGGCCCGAAGAGCTGCAGGGGAGTGTCATCCGCGACCACCTCGACCTTCGTCGGGTAGATCGCGCCAGGCTGATCTGGTGCAATGCGATTGCCGAAGTGGCCGAAGATGACGGCAACCGAGCGCTCGTTGTACTCAAAGTTGGGATTGATCGACGCGACCTGCGGTGTCATCACCGAACCGTTGTTCAACGTGACTCTGAAATCGGTGGGGTCCAGGGTGCTGGCCAGCATCGGCCAGCTGAACTCGATCGGCAGGCCGTCTGAGTAGAAGACCACCTGCCCATAGGCATTGCGCAGCGACGACGACTCAACCGTCGCGGTGTAGTTCGACAGCGTCGGTTCCTGGCCGGCCGCGCACTTCACTGTGTTCCAAGTTCCACCGGCCAGCTCGACCAAGGTCTTGCTCAAGGTGGGGTCTTCGGCTGTGATTCCCGGCACCCCGATGATGTTGGTGAAGCCCAACCCGGCCGCCATCATTCTGGGCTCACGATCCCACAGATCCGCGTTTACAATCGTGTCTCGCCGCAGCAGTTCGTACGGCAGCGACGTCTGCTGCCGGAGCTTCTGAACCACCAGCGTGGTGCACGCAAGCACCGCTAACACGGCGATCACCACAACAACCCAGAGGCGGACTCGCCGCTTCGGTCTAACTTCGCTCGACGCGGGTTCGCTCATCGATTCTCCAACATTGCTCGCGGCGTTCGATCCGCCTGAGTCGCTGCGTTGATCGTCGTGGAATCTTAGCCCCATCGGTGACAGGTCCGATTTGTCTCGCACTCGACCAATGTTGATCAAGAAACACCAGTCACATCGCTAGACTGCCACAACCCCGCTTTCACCGGAGGCATCATCGCAATGAGCACAGACACCACCCTGCGACAGGCGAAACGGGCGGCATTCATCCAGATCGCGGATCGCCTCTCCGGAGTGATGGCCGCGGGTCGCGCACTGAAGCCGCGACGCAACGCCGACATGCTCCGATTCGAGGTCGATCTACCCAGTGGCGCATCGGGCTTGATCGCCCTGGCGACAATCAAGGACGGGCTGCCGCAGGGGCAATTCGCGTTCGCCCCATCAGTCCTGGTCTACGGCGGCCCGACGCCTGACGGATCCCCGACGGGCCGAACATGCGTTGGCCCGTCGGGCAGAAGCCCACATGTCAGTCGGCGGCCTGGCGTCGCTTTGGCCTCATGAGGCGGCCGTCGGCCGTCACCGAGTAGGTGCGAGCCTGCTCGACGTCGTCCGCGAGGCCCATCGAAACGACGGCCTCCGGGCCGCTTCCCAGGCGCGCACAGGCGGCGATGGCTCGGTGGTTCCTGGACAGCAGCGCCCATTGCTCGACTGGGTCCAGACCAGCCGCGGACAGGTAGCCGACCGGGTCGGCCTCGTAGGCTGCCAATCCCGCCGGATCATCGCTTAGCCGGATCAGCAAGTCGGCCACCCGTGAGCGTCCGGGCGACAGCGGCACGTACCAGTCCCTGCCCGGCAGAGACCGACCGTCTGGCTCGTCGGCTAATTCAGGTGGGGGCGCGGAGGGGATGCCGAGCGCGGCCAACATGGATTCGTCAAGCGGACGGGTCACTGCCGGGGGGATGTACAGCGTGGACGCCCCGGAGGTTTGGATGCTCGCCAACTCGCGCACCTGAAACTCGTCCGCCACCGATTCGCACACGGCGTACTGGGCGCCCTGGTAGTGGGTGACCAGATGGTCCGGCGGGTAGATCGTCATGAGGTACTCGGCCAGCCCGGTCAAGTCACTCGGTGCGTTCTCGGGCTGGAACCCGAGGTTGCCGACCACCCCGATCTGCCAGATGATCACGTGGGTGTCGGGGCTCGGCCGCCGACCACGCATGAGCATCTCGGTCGCCTCGTACGTCTCGCATCCAATCCTGCCTGGGTCCACCCCGAGGGCGGCGAATAGGCAATCCTCCGCTGAAACCCCAGGCAGCATGACGGCCGGGTACCCCTCTCGGCGGGCGATTTCGATGGCCCGGTGAGCCGGATCCACGAAAACCCCGGGATGGCCGTAGAACACGCCCACGACTCGTTTTCCGGCGCGGACGTGATGCAGCAGGCGCTCGGCCATGTTCCGGTACGACACGACCCGCCGGGAGTCCTCGTCGTAGAAACAGGCAAGATCCTCGGCCTCGCGGGCGTTGTCCACCAGCCAACGCTCGGTCACGGGTTCGGCGAGTCCGTAGCAGACTATGTCCGCGGATCGAATCCAGCCGATCGCCTCCAGCGTCAGCTGGCCCACCGAGACGATCCCGGTGCCAACGACCGTCAAGCTGCCCGTCCGCGCCGATTCCTCCACGTCGTCTCCACCCTGTAGCACGCCCCGCCGCCGCGTCTTCGCCATCGGCGAGGCCACAGTATTCGAAAGACGGCGGACTTCATCGTTTCGCAAGGCCCGTCCTACGGCGTCGAGCGGTGGGAGGAGCAAACGGGTTACTCGCGCTCGACGACCGCTGCCCAGATCGCCGGGTTGGTCGCGGTCGGTCCGACAATCAGAAACTGAACGCGAGGAAGTGGTAACGCCTTGCATCGACTTCGAAAGTGGCCAGGGACTGTGCCCCGAGTTTGGTTGTTGTGGTGTGCAGCGACCGGGGGTTGTCGGCCGCGACAAACAGCACGCCGAGGTCGAAACGCTCCCTGTAGGCCTCTCGGGTGACCGCATTGAACACTGAATAGAGCCCATGCCCGCGGGCAGCCCGGTCTATCAAAACGGGACCGCGAAACGCGAAATGCTGCTGCGCGATTGGCCGTCCGTTGAATTCCAGAGTTGCAGCGAGCTCAAGCATGGCTCGGATGATCGGCGGTAAGTCCACGTCAGAACGGGCCGGAGCGGCCGTCACGGCAATGAAACCCATGACAGCACCGTCATCAGTCACCCCGACGTGCACCCCGCCGGAGTCCACGGCCGCGTTAAACCACTCCATCGGATGAAGAATGGAAATGAAACCGTCGGCATGCTCGGACGGATCGAGATTGCCGACGTAGTGGCGCTCTTCCAGCGCCATCATCGCAGGAACATCTTGCCGGGTCGCCAACCTGATTGTCATATCGGATGTCAATCTAGTTCAGGCCCACCGCCAATCAGGCATCACCTGGCACTCAGTGAAGTACCTGTCTCTTGCGTCTTGACATCTTCCTAGCGGCGGGTAGGTTTACACAATGAATGCACCTTCGCTTTACCTCACGCTGGGTGCTGCCGCCCTCAGTTCATTCGTCGTCGTCGCAATGGCGGTACCGCCGGCCACCGCCAGTACCGCGGGGCATTCGGTGTCGGTCCTGGGCACCACCGGGAAGGTCGTCGCCGAGTTCACAACGGCGAAGTGCAGCAAGGAGAGGGACGGCACTTTCACGGCAATCGCCCGCACGAGCACCACCGGTTACAACCTCTATGCAGTGATTGAGGACTTCACCGGCTTCGGCTCCTACGAACTCGGGCAGGACCCTAACGCCAAGCGCTGGGTCTCCATCCGGAAAGGTCGCAAGGGCGTCACCTACAGCAACCTGCACACGCCGCCGTTCGATTCGTTCGGCTTCGGCCAGATCGTGTTCCGTAAGCGCGGCAAACTGATGGGCATTGGATACAGTCCCGCCTACGCTAAGGGCGGCACGGATGCCGTCACGTTCACTGGGGTGCTGACGTGTCAGTTCCCCAAGAAGAAGCGGAAGTAGATGGCCGCTCAGGAGCGGTGACGCAGAATCCATCGGCGAACACGATCGGATGTCCATCCAGTTCAGGCCCATTGCAAATCAGGCCTCACCTGGCACCCGCCTAGGCCGCGATTCGAGGGCCTACTGAATTGAATCAGCGATTCTTCTGCACGCTGATGTCGTCGCCACGTAGGAAGAACGAAGCTGCGGTGAGGTCGTCGGCCTCAACCCATGCCTTGGTTTCGGGTGGGCGCTCATTCTTGATGTAGACCGTGCCATCGCAGATGATTCGCGCAGTTCGCGGGAAACTCAGCGCCGTGTAGGTCACGGCTTTGGGATCGGCGCCGATCACCGGCTCCACCTGCAACTCGAAGGTGCCGCTGGGGTGGCCCAAAGTGAACGCACCTCCGGTTCCCGATTTGAGGGGACCGTCCTTGAGCACGGTGTTGGGAATCGTGCCGGGCACGGGTGCTGCTGCCGCAAGGCATGTTGAACCGCTACCAGGGGCCGCCGAATGCATGATGGATTCGAGGTAGAACCGCGCCACGAGGTCGATGTCACTGGCCTTGACCGTGTCCCCGTCAAGGTCCGTGTAGTCAGCGGGTGCGGCCAAGGACACCGCGAACGGTAGCGTCGCCTTGCCAATCGTGTCGATCGTGTACTGGTCCCAACCGATCAGCTTCGCGATCTTCAGTCGCAATTCGGTCAACCGTGCCAGCATGCCTGGCGGAGCGATGATGGTGCCGTCGGGTGCTGGCAGTTCCAGCCCGGCGCAGCCGATGCCGAACTGGTCGGCGCGGAAGAACCCGCAGACGTTCACCATGTCCATGATCGTGACATCGATGGTGCTGCCGTCATCCATAGTGATCGTGTCCACCAGGTTCCCGGTGGGGAAAGTGTGTCCGGTGAAGCCCCCGCCTTGATCCCGGAAGTCGACCAGGATCTCGGCGCCGGTGCCCGGAACCCCGCCGATGGCCGTGTCACCGCCGACGCGGGCTTCCCCGTTGAGAACATCCAGGGTCATGTACATCATCTTCTGGGTATTCGTGGAGAAAGCTCGAATGGTCACCCGGCCGTCCTTGATGTGCGGAAGCATGTTCTTCATCAACGCGAAGACGGGAACGCCCGCAGAGATGTTTCCGCAGTTCATCTTGTAGGTGAGGGTGGCGGGTTGATCAGGGAAGATCTGGATGAACGTGTAATCCACGTCTGCGTCCGAACGCGCCGATGGGGAGACGATGGCCGTCTTTGACTGCAGAATCGTGTCACCGCCCAGGCCGTCCATCCCCATTGGGTCCGGTGAACCGCGAACAGCCAGCAGGAACTCCTCCAACCCGTCACCGGGCAGCGGAACCTGGTTACCCTCGAAATAGAAACCGCGACTGCTGCCACCGCGGATCAACGTGATCGGCGCCAGTATCTGCTCAAGATTGCGATCATGCTGGAAGTAGCCCATGTCAGTCCGTCCACTTTCAGGTCGCGGGTTCGGTGATGACACGGCCGCACCCACAAGATCGAGCGACTGCTGGCCGGTGACCCGCCAAGGCTAGCCGAACACGGACGGAGAGGCAGCGGGGAGCCACCCTGGCCGTGCCCTCGGAAGGTCCCTCTGAAGAAGCACCAGGCGGGAATCATTCCCGCCTGGTGCAAGAAGCGCGTTACTGTTTGAGACCTGCTCCCCAGGCGGGGTCAGGGACAACCTTGAATAGGAGAAGTGCGTGACCGCGGACACGATCCTGAAAGCGTTGTCGATCATCACGATGGAGCCCGCCAGTCCCCGCGCGCAGGCGGTTGCTTTCGACAGTTCGAGCGGCAGCATCGTGGCAGTCGGATCGCTGGTCGAGTGCCAAGCCGCGGCGCCCGGCATTGAGCCGATTGATCTCGGCACCGCCGTCTTGATGCCCGGGTTCATCGAGGCGCACAGCCACCCGGTGCTCTCGGGCATCTACACCCAAGACCCGTCACATTGGATCTCTCGCAGCCAGGGCTATGCCACCTTCGCCGACGTTCAAGCTCTGTGGCGCCAACTTGATCAGACTCTGCCGGAAAGCCAGCCCGTCCTTTGCTACGGACTGGAGCGCCCCGGTCAAGGTGCCCCGGAACTGACCAACACTGATCTCGATGAGTTCTTTCCGACCCGTCCGGCCGTCGTCATGGACATCTCTGGACACGAGGTCTACTTCAACTCCGCCACGATCGCACTCAATGGTTGGCCCGATGGCGAGCCTCCCGCCGATCCCGAGGCGGCGCGCTACGGCAGGAACGCCGACGGCACATCCAACGGGCGCGCGTACGAGATAGCTGCTGTGCTCCCGGCCGCAGGAAAGGTGCAAGCAGCAGCGATTCTGCACCCACTACTGTCTGCGGCCCGCTGGTATCGCAAGCTCGCGGAGGCGGGGATCACGACCACGAGCGAGCACGCATTCTCATCCTCAATGGCGCCCGCGTACGAGGCGCTTGCGTCCGTGCCGGACAGCCCCATTCGCGTCGGTCTCTACCACGCAGCCACCGAGCCGAGCTGCACTCTTCCGTTCACATCACAGGTCCCCGAGACCCGGCTTTGGAAGGCCGGGATCAAGATGTGGTCCGACGGCACGCCTTTCAATGGCACGCTCGCAGCGTCATTTCCATATTTGGATAACGACACCACAAAGGCCGCGCAGATCCCGCTTGGGCCAAGCGGGGATTCGGTCATGAATTACACCCGGGTGCAGTTCGACGCAGCGCTGGACACGTTCGCTACCACAGGAATGCAACTGGCGGTTCACGCACACGGGGACGTGGCCATTGACTTCGTTCTCGACGGATACGCCGCAGCATTGGCCAGACACGGACTACTCGGCACGGATCACCGCTGGCGCCTGGAGCATTGGACCACCGGACGCGCCGACCAGTTCCGGCGCGCGGTGGCCTTGGGTGTGGCGACACCCCTGGCGGCGTATCAGTTCATCTACCAAGACGACCTGTTCGACGGAGGTCTATTCGCCAGCGACATCGGCAGTCAGGTGTGTGCTGCTGGTGATGCGGTGCGGGCGGGGGCGCGGATTTCGTTCCATTCCGATAGCCCGGTTGCGCCCGCCATTCCGTTGCTCGACGTCCAGTGCATGGTCACGCGCCGAACACTGTCCGGCAAACTTCATGGGCCAAACCAGGCAGTGACCGTGGACGATGCACTGAAGGCTGTGACGATCAACGCTGCTTACCACCTACGGCGCGAGCATGATCTTGGCTCGATCGCGATCGGGAAGCTGGCGGACTTCGTCGAGTTATCTGCTGATCCCTACACCGTGGAAGTGAGCACCCTCACTCGTCACGTCCAGGTGCTCGGAACGTGGATGCAAGGTCGCAAGATCGACCTCGATTCCTTCATCACCGAGGTGCAGACCATCGATCCCAGTCAGCACGCTGACCTGCCGGAACATGCCTCCCGCACCAAGTGCTGCTGACGCCCGCCGCCAGCGCCACACCTTCGCCACCGACATCTGCCACCGAAGCCGGTGGTCTGCCGAGCTAACGCGGGAAGCGAGTGGTATCGGTGGGCGGCCCGATTCGGGGGCTGGCGATTGGCTCAGGTTCGGTAGGTGAGGCCGGTTCTTCCGTACCGGGGATCATTCCACTGTTGCGACCGCCAGGATCGTCCGTTCGTAGTCGGCATGTGGATAGCTACCAAGATGGGCTCACATGCGCATAGGGTGTGCTGAGCGTGGTTACGGCCAGACTTCGAGCAAGGGAGACCCTAGATGGCGACATTCATGGTGATCTGCACTTTCAAACAGGACACGGTAATGGACGAAGTCTTTGCAGTAGTCGCCGAAGAGACCGCTCAGGTCAAAGCCTTGGAGGCGCAGGGCAGGATCGGTGCGATTCACCTGTCGATGGCACGTGGGACGGTGTTCCTGGAGATTTTCGCCGACGACCCAGCGGGGGCGGAAGAAACGGTGCACACCCTGCCGATGTCGAAGTGGTGGGACCTTGACATCTTCCCGATCGCACCGCCTGCGATCAGTGGAGGTGCCTCGTGAGCGTATTTACCGAGGCCGAGCTTGAGTACCTCAAGTCCCAGCCGCTCATGCGCTTCGCCAGTGCATCGGCTAGCGGCAAGCCGGATGTTTCTCCAGTCACTTTCGGAGTGGACGGTGATTCGATCGTCACCGGGGGATTCGACATCGGTAAGACGGTCCGCTACCGCAACATCACCACGAACCCGCAGGTCACCGTCGTCGTCGACGACCTGGCTAGCACGGACCCTTGGTCGCCACGCGGCATCAAGGTCATCGGTACGGCGGCGATCGAAGAGGGCTCCTCACCACAGTTCCGCATCCGGCCGAAGGTGATCATTAGCTGGGGGATCAACGACACCTCACCGGGCATCCCGAAGATGGAGCGGCGTTCCCTCGTCTGAGCGAGCAACACCGGCGGTCGGGCAAGGACCAAGGGTCGCCGCTTGCGACGGTGATTCTGGCGGCGACGGGCGTGTGTGGTCGCCGGTCGGCGGACACGCTGACCGAGTCGGTGCCGACACACCGTGTCCGCGACTGTCGTCCTGAGGATCATGGGCGATGATCGTGACCGTGAAATGCACCCGCAGCTCCGCTTTCCGACTATCCGTCGCGGCCGGAGTTGCCGTGCCGCTGCTGCTGGCGGCCGGTCCAGTCGAGGCTCTGCAGGTCCCCACGCCGGATGCCTCGCAGACTTCATGGTTGGCGAGATCGGTCCTGGCCGCAACCTCGCAACTTCCCACAGCCGCCGCGGGCCAGCAGAAACCGATGGTGAATCCGGTGGTCTACGTGACATCGCCGTGGTTCGGTCAGGTTCGCTACATCGGCATTAACTACGGCTGCAACAAGCTGCCGTACTATCCGCCAGACTCGCGCTGTCCGGGCCACCAAGGTTTTCACCACGGAGTCGATATCGCTATGCCGACCGGCACTCCGATCACGTCCGCGGTCGCTGGCAGGGTTGTTCTCGGCGGTCTGGGCACCGCCTACGGTTCTCGGGCGTTTCGGATCAGGACGGCCAATCGGGACATTGTTCTCGGGCATGTGTCGCGGGTGCTTGTGCGCAGCGGCCAACGCGTCAAGCCTGGCGACGTGGTGGCATATTCCGGGGCCCTCGGTGCCCCGGACGGCGCCCACCTGCACTTCGAGGTGCGACCCGTCGGCGGCGCCTACACGCAGGCCAAGAACCCGATGGCCCAACTGCGCGCCCAGGTTGTCGCGATCCGTTAGAGATCGGTGAGCTCAGACACCCCTACCGACCCGGGATTCTGGGCTTGGCGCTTTTGTACGTCACGACCCCGATGATCACGAGTAGCGCGGCCATGACCAGCACACCTCCCAGATACCCCATCGCGCTCACCAGCAAGCCGCCGAGAATTGCGCCGATGATCACTCCGCCAGCCCAGCCGATCGCCGACGCCGCTGACGAGTAGCCCTGATTGAGGCCGGCTTCGGTGGCCAGATCCGTGACCAGAGTCATGGACGTGGTGAAGGCGAAACCCGAGCCCGCGGCATACGCCGCGAGTACCAGTGCGAATAGCCAGAACGAGGGGACGAGGGCAACCAGAATCAAGCACAAGGCCATGATGGCCAGGCCGACGAGGTAGGGATTCGTGCGCCCGACACGGTCGCTCACGCGCCCGGCGACCGGACCCACAAGCATCTCGACAAGAGACATCGCCAGGAACGCCCCGGCCAGCAGCCACGCGGAGAGCCCCAGGTCATCGAAGCGAAGAGGTGCTATCAGCAGAACCGCGCCGAGCGCGGTCGATGGCCCAATCACCGCGAGTAGCGCCAACAGCCAGGCACGGACTCCTGATTCCCTGACGGCCCGAATGGCCTGGTGGGCGCTCTGCCCGTCAGCCTCGGCGGCAGCAGGGACAGTCCGGGCCAGAGCCGCAAGCAGCAGTGCCAGCACCAGCATGCCACCGAACACCTTCTCAGTGCCGACCTCGTCGGCAAGAGCACCCACAGGTTGGCCGACCAACTCACCGGCGACCGCGGCGGCAAGCAGGACCCCCATCACCTGGCCGCGCTTGTCGACGGCAGACGCCGAGATCACCCAGCTCAGACCGCCAGCCCACAGCAGCGTGCCGAACGCTCCGAGAAAGAAGCGGCTGACCTCGAGCACGGCCAGATGTCCGGCGAAGCCGAAAAGGACACTGGACACCCCGACTCCGAGCAAGCCGAGGATGACGGCGTTGCGGGGATTGAATCGAGAGGCGAACCAACCCGCCGGCAGTGCCAGCAGCAACGACCCGGCCGCGTAGGCGGCAACGAGAACGCCTGTGGCTCCGTCCGTCAACCCGAGTTCCTCGCGGTACGAGGGCACCAGCGGTGTCAGCACCGCAGAGAAGAACGACTCCATGAGCAGCACGGCGCAGACAAGAAACAGCAACCTCTTCGTCACGATGACAGGGTAGTGCTGTGTCCAAGCGAAGGCATAATCCTCGGCGGCACGGTCAACGCT
>JBAXOQ010000058.1:0-17423 GCA_037133175.1 Actinomycetes bacterium | reverse complement strand
GTGGTCGATCTGCACAAACGCGTGGTGGAACGCACGATCTCGGTGGGGCGCCCCGCTGGTCTGGGAACAATGCCCGTGGCGTTGGCCCTGGACCCGGACGGCGGTCGCTTGTTCGTCGCCGAGTCTGGAGCCGATGAGATCGCTGTCATCCGTCTGCCGGGATCATCCACAGCCCCCTCGGACGTATGGACCGAGGTCGGACGGATTCCGACAGCCGATCAACCCCAGGCAGTGGCCACGGTCGCCGGTCAAGGTGACAGGCCAGCGCAACTGCTGTATGTCGCGGCGGAAGGGGTCGGAGTCGGCCCGAATCTGAACGGGCCTGTCCCGACGCTCGCCTCGGACCCCATCTTCTGGGCCTTCAATACCGTCGCGCCCACCACAGACGTCTTCCAAGGCATCGGGTACCTGCCAAGCCTGGTGACGGGTCGCGCGGGGCTGATGACGATTCCCACCGATGCGCAGGTCCGCGAAATGACGCCGGCCGCCGCCAAGCAACTGCAGCCGACGAACGCCCAATCGGCGCCTGCGGACACGCCACTGCGCGCGGACGGTCCGATCAAGCACGTCTTCTTCCTGGTTCGGGAGAACCGGACCTACGATCAGCTGCTCGGCGATGACAGCCGTGGGAACGGTGATTCGAAACTCGCGATTTTCGGCAAGGACGTCACCCCCAATTTCCATTCGCTCGTGACACGCTTCCCGCTGATGGACAACGTGTTCGCCAACTCGGAGGCGTCGATCCAGGGGCACTACTGGACGGCGTCGGCAGGGGTACCGGACTACGTCACCCGCAACTGGGTCCAGCAATACGGCGCGCGTGGACGCCCCAACGACTTCGGCACGTTCGCGGTGAGCTGGCCGGGCAACGGATTCCTGTTCAACCAGGCGCAGAACCAGAAGATCTCCTATTTCAACTACGGCGAGGGATTCATCGGCGGGTACAGCTCGGTGCCGGACCGCGACCGCACTCCCGCGCAACTCGCGGCGATCAAAGCGGTGGAGAAGAATTCCGACCTCGGCCCCCCGTTCGCCGGATGCTATCCCTCCGACCTGTTGATCGGGACTGCCGCGAACGCAGCCCAAAGTGAGGTCTTCGATTCCAGCATGCCAGCCGGGGCACCGGCGGGCAGCTTCTCACGCGTGGATTGTTTCCGGCAGCGGTTCACCCAGCAACTGGCCCAGGGAACCGTCCCGGCGCTGAACTACCTCACGCTCACCAGCGACCACACCCGCGGAACCCAGCCCGGGTTCCCGACACCGACGGCGATGGTCGCCGACAGTGACCTGGCGGTCGGCCAGATCGTGGACACCATCTCGCACTCGTCCATCTGGTCGTCCTCGGCGATCTTCATCGTGGAGGACGACTCCCAGGATGGCGCCGACCACGTCAACGCCCATCGGATCCCAGTCGCCGTCATCAGCCCGTATGCCCAGCCGGGTGCTGTGATTCACACGCGCTACGACCTCGTCTCGGCCGTGCGCTCGATTGAGCTGATTCTGGGCATGAAGCCGTTGACCATCAATGACGCTTTGGCAACGCCGATGTACGACGCATTCGCGGGAACGGTCGTCAATGGCGATCCTGTGCCGTCAGTGCCTGTCGGAGTGGACTTGCTCACCCGCAACACGGCGGCTTCGCCGGACTCCGAATGGTCCGGCAACCTATCGCTCGGCACACCCGACCAAGTTCCCCAACACCAGCTCGACGCCATCATCTGGCACTCGGTCTACGGGGCGAACAGCACCCCGCCGCCGCCAGGACCAGGCGCCGAGTCCGGCGACGAAGCCCGAGACAACGACTGAGGCCCGAGACGCGTTGACTGCGAAGTTGTCGCGGTTTTCGATCAAGGAAACCCCGCGACAACTTCGCAGTCAACGAAGGGTGGGGTGACTCAGCTTGCGGGCGCCCTCCAAAGGTGCGGTCAGGGAGCTTCGGTCAGCGCCGCCAGCATCTCGGACATCTTCTGTCCTACCAAGGTGATCGCTTTCATCGGCCGAAGCATGACCTTGAAGTCCACGATTCGGCCGTCGGCATCGAACTCGATCATGTCGACGCCGTTGACAGTGATGCCGTCGATGTCGGAGGTGAATTCCAAAATCGCTGTCGACCCGTCGGCGACCTCTCGGACGTAGCTGAACGTATCGTTGCCCAGCACCACCATCGCGCCGGTGAGGTACAGCGTCGTGAGTTCCCGGCCTCGCTGTGGCGTGTGCACGATCGGTGAGCGGAACACGACCGAGTCGGCCAGCACATCGGCCAGTCGTTGCGGGTCGCGGCTGTCCACCACCTCGTGCCAGGAAGCCAGGCCTCGGCGGGTTCCCGCCGAGGCCCCGTAACCGACGTGAGCCGTTGCCGCGTCCGTCATCCCTGAGGCATCCGCGGTCACCGGCGTCAGCTCCCCTTGAGAGCGTCGGACACTACCTCGCGGGCTTGCTCCTGCACCAGCGCCAAGTGCTCTGGACCCTTGAACGATTCCGCGTAGATCTTGTAGACGTTCTCGGTCCCTGACGGGCGGGCCGCGAACCAGGCTGACTCGGTCGTCACCTTCAAGCCGCCGATCGGTGCGTCGTTGCCGGGAGCGCGGGTGAGCTTTGCTGTGATCGGTTCTCCGGCGAGGTCGGTCGCGGTCACCTGTTCAGGCGACAAACCGGCCAGCGTCGCCTTCTCGGCCGGTGTTGCGGGGGCATCTACCCGCGCGTAGGCCGGGTCGCCGAACCGTTCGGTGAGCTCGTGGTAGTGCTGGCTCGGCGTCTTGCCGGTGACCGCGAGGATCTCAGATGCCAGCAACGCTGGGATGATGCCGTCCTTGTCAGTCGTCCATACTTTGCCGTTTAGGCGCAGGAAGCTGGCTCCGGCGGACTCCTCGCCGCCGAATCCAATGGTGCCGCTGACCAGCCCCGGCACGAACCACTTGAACCCGACCGGCACCTCGATGAGCTTGCGGCCGAGAGACTGCGCCACCCGGTCGATCATTGAGGAGCTGACCAACGTCTTTCCGACCGCGCAGCCCTCTGGCCAGCCCGGGCGATTAGCGAACAGGTATTGAATCGCCACCGCCAGGTAGTGGTTGGGGTTCATCAGTCCGGCATCCGGCGTCACGATGCCGTGGCGATCGGAGTCGGTGTCGTTGCCGGTCGAGATCTGGTAGTCGTCCTTGTGTGCGACCATCGACGCCATCGCCGACGGACTCGAGCAGTCCATCCGGATCTTGCCGTCCCAGTCCAGCGTCATGAAAGCGAACTGACGGTCGACCAGCGTGTTCACAACCGTGATGTCGAGGTTCAAGCGCTCGGCGATTGCCCCCCAGTAGTAGACGCTGGCGCCACCGAGCGGGTCGGCTCCGATCCGGATGCCGGCCTCGCGGATGGCATCGACGTTGATCACGTTCGGCAAGTCATCGACGTACGTTTCCAGGTAATCGTACGGACGGGTCGTCGGAGCCAAGCGCGCCTTCTCGTACGGGATCCGCTTGACACTTCGCAGCCCCGTCTTGAGGATCTCGTTGGCGCGGTCCTGAATCCAAGAAGTGATCTCGGTGCCTGCCGGCCCGCCGTCCGGTGGGTTGTATTTGAAGCCACCGTTGCTCGGGGGGTTGTGCGACGGAGTGATCACGATGCCGTCGGCCTGGCTCTTGTTGCTGCCGTTGTTGTAGCGCAAGATGGCGTGGCTGATGACTGGGGTCGGGACATACGAGTCCTTCGGGTCCAGCCTCACTTCGATGCCGTTGGCCGCCAGTACCTCCAACGCCGTTGCATAAGCCGGCTCGCTGAGGGCGTGGGTGTCCATCCCCATGAACAATGGACCGTTGATCTGCTGGCCAGTGCGGTATTCGACGATCGCCTGGGTGGTCGCGGCGATGTGATCCTCGTTGAAGGCATGGTCGAAGGAGCTGCCCCGGTGCCCGGAGGTACCGAAGGAGACTCGCTGCTCGGCGATGGAGACGTCCGGATGCAGGACGTAGTAGTCATTCACCAGTTTGGCGATGTCCGCCAGGTCCTGGGGAAGGGCTGGGGTCCCGGCGCGGGGATGGTTGGCCATGCGAACTCCTCGAGTGTGTCAGCGGCATCGTTGGTCGGCTGTTCGCGTCCATTCTGGCTGTGTGGGCGCACCGTTGCCAGATAACTAACCTTGTTGGTTGAGCCGCTGTCAAGCCCGACTACTGAGTGCGGGGCTTATTCGCCAAGTGCGCGTCGCCGAAGTTAGCGCGCGAGTGCTTGCCGGTTCCCCATGATGATCTTTGGCTGGGCCGTGGGATCCAGCCACTGCAGCGTCCAGATCATCTGCGCCTCGGTGACTGATACGCAACCGCGAGTAGCTCCAGCTCCACCGACGTGGAACCAGATGCCGCCGTCGTGGATCTTCGGGTTGGGCCGGTTCATGTCCCGCGGCGGTTTGCCGGCGAAGCGGTTGAAGTTGATCGCTACCACGTAGTCGAACACCTGCACCCGGTTGCTGTTCATCCGGTAGCCGTACTGATCCCAGGTTCCTGCGTTGTAGTGGTACGGCAGCTTGCTGCCGGGGTTCTTCTTGCGACCTCCGGCGTCTGTCAGCCCGAACACGCCGATCGGGGACAGCCCGCTGCCGTCGACGGGGGTCTTGGACCAGCCCGTGTAGCCGTTGCGTCCGGCCATCGCCCGCACCTTGACCCAGCAGTTGTCGGCCAGTTTGGTCCAGAACCGAATCCGGTTGTAGCTCGACCCGCGGCTGTCCCCGGACACGACCACGACCTGCTTGGTGGTCGGACCGATCTTCGCCAGGAAAGTCGGTCCGGCGCCGCCGACTGTGGTCTGGCAGCTGACGGCCGGGGCGGGCACGGTAGCGGCTGCGGCGGGACCGATGCCGGCCGAGACGACGCCGACTCCGGCGACGGTGGCTGCGATGGTGGTCAGGGCAGTTGCCCGGGTCAGTGATCGTTTCAAGCTTCGGCGCATGCGGTCATGGTAGCGCCAACATCGTTTTCTGGTGGGACCCTCCGAGTCGTTTCTTATCCCGCGGTCGGTCCGGCACCCACGGCTCCGACTAACCGTCACCCTGAGATGTACGAGGTTGGGCCCATGATCATCGTTGGCTTAGCGGTGGGTTCCAGCCACTTGAGCACCCAGATCATTTCCGGCTCGGTGACCGAGATGCAGCCCTTGGTGGCTCCATCGCCACCGACGTGGAACCAGATGCCGCCGTCGTGGATGCTGGGGTCGGGCCGGTTCATGTCGCGCGGTGGCTTGCCAGTGAACCTGTTGAAGTTGACGGCGACGACGTAGTCGAACATCTGCACCGCGCTGTCGTTCATCCGGTACCCGTACTGGTCCCAGGTTCCGGGTCCGTAGTGGTACGGGAGCTTGGTGCCAGGGTTTTTAAGGCGTCCGCCTGCGTCGGATAGGCCGAAGACTCCGATCGGCGACAGGTAACTGCCGTCGACAGGGGTGGTGCTCCAGCCGGCGGCGCCGTTGCGGCCGTCCATCGTCTTGACCTTGAGCCAACAGTTTGCCGGTTGCTTGGACCAGTAGCTGATCTGGTTCACCGATGATGCTTTGCCCTCGCCGGCGACGACAACGACCTGGGTGCTCTTGGGGCTGAGCTTGGACAGGTAGGACTGCGCGACGTCAGTGATCTGTGCTTTGCAGTTCTTCGGTGCCGGTGGCGTGGTCGGGGCGGTTGGCCCTGCGGCCACGACGGCAGGCACGGGGACCCCGGACGGCGGAGGGCTTGCGCTCGCGGCCGCGGTACCTGTTGGTGTTGTGGTCGGGGCGGCCGACGAGTCCGCGGGGCCGCCCACTGGCGGCGCCGAGGTTTGCGGTCCGGCGGCGGCTTCCGTGGTCGGCGGCTGCGAGTTGGCGCTGCTCGATCCCAGCACCGCAAACGAGATCGCCGCGGCAGCTACCACCGCCGCACCCCCCGCAGCCACCACGCCTTTGGCTTTCATCCCCACAGGCTACCCCGCTTTGGCCGCGAACGACCCGTTGAGTGGGGAGTTGTCGTCGTTTTCGATCAAGGAAAGCGACGACAACTCCCCACTCAACGAGAGGGACTCGGCCCAACGATCGGTGGGGCCTCAGTCGATGCAGTGCTTAACCGGAGTAGACGACCTCGGGGTGCCACTGCGACGGCGGCTGTTGGGAGACCGACCAGAACGTCTGCGCGATCGCGTCCGGTGCGAATGGACCCTCGGCTGTGATCATCCCGTCGATTGTGATCATCGCGGCATGGACGTTGTGTGGCGCCAACTCGGTGGCGGCCGACATGACGACGTTTCGAGCCGCGGCCTTGGCCGATCCCAAAGCCACACCAGGAGCCCACGGTCGCATCGCGATCGCCGTACCCGGAACCAAGAACACTCCAGATCCTTTGGTCCGCATGATCGGAGCGACATGCTGCAGCGCGACCAGAGTGCTGACGCATGCGACGCGCCAGACCTGTTCGAAAACCCCCAGATCAATCGTCGTCGGCAGGCCCTCCACCATCATCGAGGTGTTGGAAACAACGACGTCGGGGTCGCCCAACTCGACCGCAACCGCGTCCAAAGCATTGCGGAGCGCATCCGCGTCCGAAGCGTTCGCCACTACGGCTGCTGACTCGACGCCAACGGCCGACAGTCCGTCGCCAAGTTCGCTGAGAGCTGCGGGGTTTCGGGCTATCAGGCCGATGCGGTAGCCCTCTGCTCCGAAGCGGTGGGCCAACGCCGAGCCGAGGCCGGGACCGGCGCCCACGATCGTCATCACAGGTGCAGTCATGGCGTCACGATACTCCGTGTGCCCGATCCCGGGCCAACGGTTGTTCGCCCTGGGTGAAGGCATCAGGGATATCGGAACAGTCCTGGAGTCGACACGGTTGAAGGTTCATGCAGGACGAAGGTCCCGCAGATGGGTCATTTCGGGCAGTTGTCTGAGTAGTTCATCAAGGCCGGGGTGAAACCTCGTCGTCTGGCTGACAGTGCAACTGCAATGACCTACTATCCTGCAACCATGTCAACAAGGGGAGCGATCTGATGTTCGAGCGATTTACCGACCGCGCCCGTCGGGTGGTCGTGCTGGCGCAAGAGGAAGCACGCATGCTCAACCACAACTACATCGGCACTGAGCACATTCTGCTCGGGTTGATCCATGAGGGCGAGGGCGTAGCGGCCAAGTCGCTGGAGTCGATGAACATCTCGCTGGAGGCGGTGCGCCACCAGGTCGAGGAGATCATCGGGCAGGGTCAGCAGGCGCCCAGCGGGCATATCCCGTTCACGCCGCGGGCCAAGAAGGTGCTGGAGCTGTCGCTGCGCGAAGCTTTGCAGCTCGGTCACAACTACATCGGCACCGAGCACATCCTGCTCGGGTTGATCCGCGAGGGCGAGGGTGTCGCGGCGCAGGTGCTGGTCAAGCTCGGTGCTGATCTGAACCGGGTGCGCCAGCAGGTCATTCAACTGCTGTCCGGCTACCAGGGCAAGGAGCCCGCCGCTGCCGGCGGACCGGCTGAGGGGACGCCGTCGACGTCGTTGGTGCTGGATCAGTTCGGTCGTAATCTGACGCAGGCTGCCCGGGAGAACAAACTCGACCCGGTGATAGGCCGGGAGACCGAGATCGAGCGGGTCATGCAGGTGCTGAGCCGGCGCACGAAGAACAACCCGGTGCTGATCGGTGAGCCCGGGGTCGGCAAGACCGCGGTGGTTGAAGGCCTGGCGCAGATGATCGTGCGCGGTGAGGTGCCCGAGACGCTCAAGGAGAAGCAGATCTACACCCTGGATCTGGGGGCGTTGGTGGCCGGATCGCGGTATCGCGGTGATTTCGAGGAGCGGCTGAAGAAGGTCCTCAAAGAGATCCGCACCCGCGGGGACATCATCTTGTTCATCGACGAGATGCACACCCTGGTCGGTGCCGGTGCGGCCGAGGGCGCGATCGATGCGGCCTCCATCCTCAAGCCGATGCTGGCCCGCGGCGAGTTGCAGACCATCGGTGCGACCACGCTGGATGAGTACCGCAAGTACGTCGAGAAGGATGCCGCGTTGGAGCGGCGGTTCCAGCCGATCCAGGTTCCCGAGCCGACGTTGGCGCAGACGATCGAGATCCTCAAGGGTTTGCGGGACCGGTACGAGAACCATCACAAGGTGACGATCACCGATGCCGCCTTGGTGGCGGCGGCCACGTTCGCCGACCGGTACATCAACGACCGGTTCCTGCCGGACAAGGCGATCGACCTGATCGATGAGGCCGGGGCCCGGTTGCGGATCCGTCGGATGACGGCACCGCCGGATCTGCGGGAGTTCGATGAGCGGATCGCTGCGGTGCGCCGTGAGAAGGAATCAGCGATCGACTCGCAGGACTTCGAGAAGGCCGCGAACCTGCGGGACAAAGAGAAGACGCTGATCGGTGAGAAGGCCGAACGCGAAGCCGAATGGAAGGCCGGCGACCTGGACGTGGTGGCCGAGGTCGGCGAAGAGATCATCGCCGAGGTGCTCGCCGCGGCCACGGGAATTCCGGTGTTCAAGCTGACCGAGGAGGAATCGGCTCGGCTGCTGAACATGGAAGGTGAGCTGCACCGGCGGGTGATCGGCCAGGAGCAGGCGATCAAGGCCCTGTCCCAAGCGATCCGGCGCACCCGGGCTGGGCTCAAGGACCCCAAGCGCCCTGGTGGGTCGTTCATCTTCGCCGGACCCTCCGGGGTCGGCAAGACCGAGCTGTCCAAGACGCTGGCCGAGTTCCTGTTCGGTGACGAGGACTCACTGATCAGCCTGGACATGTCGGAGTACTCCGAGAAGCACACCGTGTCCCGACTGTTCGGCTCGCCTCCGGGGTATGTCGGCTACGAAGAGGGCGGTCAGCTGACCGAGAAGGTGCGGCGCAAGCCGTTCTCGGTGGTGCTGTTCGACGAGGTCGAGAAGGCCCACCCGGACATCTTCAACTCGTTGCTGCAGATCCTGGAAGACGGCCGGCTGACCGACTCCCAAGGCCGGGTGGTGGACTTCAAGAACACCGTCATCATCATGACCACCAACCTCGGGACCCGGGAGATCTCCAAGGGCGCGGGACTCGGCTTCGGCAACGCCAGCGACGTGCAGTCCACATACGAGCGGATGAAGAACAAGGTCAACGAGGAGCTCAAGAACCATTTCCGCCCCGAGTTCCTGAACCGCATCGATGACATCATCGTGTTCCACCAGCTGACCCGACCCGAGATCGTCGAGATCGTGGATCTGATGCTGGCCAAGCTCGACGAGCGGCTGCGGGACAAGGACATGGGCCTGGAACTGACCACGGCGGCGAAGAACGCGATCGCCATCCGCGGCTACGACCCGGTCCTCGGAGCCCGTCCGCTGCGCCGGGCGATCCAACGCGACATCGAGGACGCCCTGTCCGAGCGGATCTTGTTCGGTGACCTCAAACCGGGCGAGATCGTGGTCGTCGACGCCGAGGGTGAGGGCATGGACGCGGTCTTCACCTTCAGCGGCGCGGAGAAACCGCAGCTGCCGGATGTTCCGCCAGTCGAACAGAAGGCGGAAAAGCCCGAGTAGCACCGCGCACCACTCTGGTCGAAGGGGACCCGCCGGACGTCGGCAGGTCCCCTTCGTCATGTTCGGTGAGCGCGCCACAACTGTGCGTGACGCAATCTGCCCGTGAAGATCAACTACTCTTTGACCTGCGATTTCACCCGATTTGTACCTGTAATAGGAGCGGTTGGTGATCCTGAAACTCCGAGTTGGCGCGCCGGTGTCGAGGCTCACAAGACCTGCTTGTTAGCGTGTCCGCGTGGTGAACTTGAATGGTGTTGTCAATCCAGTAGGACCAGAGCCCCCGTCGGTGTACTGGCGACGGCGATTGTTGATCGTGCTGGGCGTGATCGTCATCTTCGTACTGCTCTTCCTGCTGCTCAAACCGGATTCGACCTCGGCGGTTTCGGCGCCGAGTCCTTCGGCGTCTGCAACGGAGGGCCCGTCGCCGTCGAGCTCGCCGTCAGCCTCCGGTTCGCGTTCGCCGTCTTCATCGAGTTCCAGCAGTGCGAGCAGCTCCGCCTCGCCGACAGCGACCGGCGACGTATGCAGCGATTCGGACGTGGAGGTCTCGGTTGCGCCCAAGGGCGGGACCACCTTCACTGCGGGTACACCCATCACGTTCACCATGTTCGTCAAGAACGTCTCCGACCATTCGTGCGTGCGTGACGTCGGGGCCAAGGTAAACACCATCGAGGTCACTAGCGGTGGCGTTCACGTCTGGTCCAGTGATGACTGCAGCGCGTCCGGCGGCAACGACCTCAAGTCCATTCCGACGACGGTCTCGTACGCAGTAGCCTCCACCTGGAACCAGAAACTGACCCAGTCCGGCTGCCCAGCCGGTCAAACGGCCGCCAAGTCCGGTAGCTACGACGTCACCGGGATCAACAACGGGCTCAAGAGCAAACCGGTCACCTTCACCATCAACTGATGCTCAGACGGGCTCAATCTCTCGCAAAGCCCCCTCATATGCGGGTTTCTTGGCCGCCTGAAAACCCGCATATGAGGGGGCTTTGCGGCGCTGCTCAGTGGTAGCGGTCGTTGAAGCTGGCTTCGGCGAGGCGTGAGAGGGACTCCCGGATGGATCGGGCGCGGGTATCGCCGACGCCATCGACCGCGCGCAGCTCATCGACGTTGGCGATCAGCAGCTTCTGCAGGCTGCCGAAATGCTCGCAGACCCGATCGACCACGTAGTCGGGCAGCCGTGGGACTTGAGCCAGCAAGCGATAGCCGCGCGGGTTGGAGGGCTGATCCAGTGCTTCGGCAGATCCACCGAGGCCGAGCGCGTCCGCGATCAGCCCGAGATCGAGCAGCTCAGATGGTGACAGCGAGTCGAGCGCGACCAGAGCAGCGGTGTCTTCCGGGGCGCTACCCTCGGGCGCCAGAACGTGATCTCGCACGATGAGGCGCAGGTCGTCATCAACGCCAGCCACGAGTTCGGCGTGTTGCAGCTCTACCATCCTGCCGTCGGTCCCGAGCTCGATGACGTAGTCGGCGATCTCGGCGGCGATTCGACGCACCATCTCCAGGCGTTGGACGACTACGGCGACGTCCCGGACGGTGACGAGGTCCTCGATCTCCAACGCCGACAATGTGCCGAACACTTCGTCGAGGCGAAGTTTGTAGCGCTCGAGTGTTGCCAGCGCCTGATTCGCCCGAGACAGGATCGACGCTGAGGGCTCCAGGACGTGTCGATGACCGTCGACGTACAGAGCGATCGTGTTCATCGACTTGCTGACACTGAGAACAGGGAACCCGGATTGTTGCGAGACGCGATCCGCGGTTCGGTGGCGGGTGCCGGTTTCCTGAGTGGGAAGCGATCCGTCGGGAAGCAGGTGCACGCCTGCACGCACGATTCGTGAGGAGTCCTGCGTCAGGATGATCGCGCCGTCCATCTTGGACAGCTCGCGCAACCGGGTGGCGGTGAACTCGACATCAAGGATGAAGCCGCCGCCGCACATCGCTTCCACGACGGCGTCGTGGCCGACCACGATCAGTGCGCCCGTGGTTCCCCGCAGGATTCGTTCAAGGCCGTCACGCAACTCCGTGCCAGGCGCCACGGTTGGCAGGATGTCCAGGAAGATGTCGTTGTCTTCCGGAAGCGAGATATGTCCAGGGGGCATGTTCCTATTGTGGGCCACTGACGGCCGCAGTGATCGCCGGTGGGCTCGTCCTCGCTCGGCGAGGCTCCGACCATCAGTTCGAGCCAGGTACCTCACCCGCCAGGTTGTGCAGTGCGCTGAGGGCGGCACCCACGTGCGCCAGCTCGGTGATGGTGACATCCGGGTCGGCCTCGCGCACCGCCTTGGAGGTGCCGCGCGGGACCAAGATCCGCCGAAAACCCAGTCGCGAGGCTTCCGCGATCCGTTGGCCGATCATCGGGACCGGTCGGATGTCACCGGAGAGGGCAACCTCGCCGATCGCCAGCACGTCGTCGGGCATCGGCTTGCCCCAGGTCGCCGACGCGATGGTGAGACAGACTGCCAGGTCGACTCCGGGGTCAGACAGCTTGGCGCCGCCGACGGTGGCGACGAACACGTCCTGATCCGCCAACTTCAGGTCTGCGCACCGTTGGGTGACCGCGGTGAGCATCGCCACCCGTGACGAGTCCAGTCCGCTGACGCCGCGCCGCGGGTTGGGGGTAGCCGCCTTGACCACCAAGGACTGCACCTCGGCCAGCAAAGCTCGGCGGCCTTCGATGGTCACCGTCACGCAGGTGCCGGGCACCGGGGAGTCGCGGTGCCCTCGAAACAGTTCTGACGGGTCACGGACCTCGGCCAGCCCGTCCTGTTGCTGCTCGAAACAGACCACCTCGTCCGCTGGACCGTAGCGGTTCTTCGTCGATCGCAGCAGCCTCAGACTCGACTGCCGATCGCCTTCGAACGTCAGCACTGTGTCGACCAGGTGCTCCAGCGCCCGCGGGCCGGCGACTGAGTTCTCGCGCGTTGATTGCCCCACCAGCAGTAGCGGCAGGCCGCGCGACTTGGCGACCCTGGTCAGTGCCTGCGTCACCTCGATAACCTGCGCCACTCCGCCGGCCCTGCCCTCGACGTCGCTGGAGGCGATCGTCTGCACCGAGTCGACGATAAGCAGGGCCGGGTTGTGTTGTTCGACGTGGCCAAGCAGCGCCTGCAGGTCGTTTTCGTCTGCGACCAGGATTCCCGAGGCCTGAGCGCCGATCCGGCGCGCGCGCACCGCGAGCTGCTCGACGGACTCCTCGCCGGATACATACAGGCACGTCTGACCGTTGCTTCGCAGCGAGTACTCGTGGGCGACCTGCAGCAGCAGGGTGGACTTCCCGACGCCGGGTTCGCCCGCGAGCAGCACCACCTGCCCGGCGATCAGTCCGCCGCCGAGCACTCGGTCGAACTCGCCGATGCCGGTGGAGCGTCGGGGAACCGTGTCGGCGGCAACCTGCGAGATCGGTCTGGCGGCGCGGGCGGGCGCGGTGCCGGTCACCCGGGACTTCAGCCCGGTGCCGGAACTGGCGGAGGCCACCTGCTCGATTGTCCCGAACTCACGGCACTTCGGACAGCGCCCGGCCCACCGCAGTACCTGCGCCTGGCACGCCGTGCAGGCGTACCCGACCGACTGCTTAGCCATGGGATGAGTCCCGAGGGTTGCTCGTGCCGGTCGAGGATGTGCTGCCAACAGATGCCATGGCCGCCAGCCTAGGCGCGAGTTCGGACATTCCGGCGGTACGGCCTCGACACCGGTGGATTCGGATCTGTGTTGGGTCAGCCTGTGGAGATGCCTTTGGGGAGGGTGGCCCAATACGCTGGGGGCAGGGCCGTTCGAGGTCGGCACGTTCGGGGCTGACCCCCGCTGCCCACGGGGCCAGGACGCCCCGTCCGTCGGCTGCCTGGTAGGCGCGAACCCGTACGGAGACGGATGCGGTTGGATCGGGAGGGCTGATGAGTACGCCGGAACAGTCGGGTGGGTCGAAGAGGCAGGTCAGGGCGGTGCAGCCACATGACTTCCTGGATGCACTTGAGGAGGATCTCGCCGATCGACTTAACGACTTCCATGATCCTCGGCAGGAGTGGCGCCGACTGGTCTCTGAGGTGTTCGGGACGTTCTTCTTGGTGCTGGTCGCAGCTGGTGCGCCGATGGTGATGTCGCGGTATCCCGGAACGGTCACGCTGGCGGCGGCTGTCACGGCTCCGGCGCTGATGGTGATGGCGATCATCATGTTCATGGGCAAGGTCTCTGGTGCCCACCTGAATCCGGCCGTCAGTTGCGCCTTTGCAGCTCGGGGAGACTTCCCGTGGAAGCGGGTGCCCGCCTACGTCGCCGCCCAGTTCGTCGGTGCGACTGCCGCGGCTCTGCTCCTGCAAGTCGTCGTCGGGAATTCCGCCCAACTCGGCGGCTCTTATCCCGGGGCGAGCACCAGTCCGCTGGCAGCGTGCGTTGTTGAGGCTCTGCTGACCCTCGGGCTGGTCAGCGTCATCCTCGGGACCGCGTCCGGGGCGCAGAGCATCGGTATCGCAGCAGCCATCGGGGTTGGTGGCTACATCGCGCTGGCTGGATTGTGGGCAGCGCCGCTGTCTGGGGCTTCGATGAATCCCGCCCGAACCTTCGGTCCGAACTTCGTCGGTGCAGACCTGCACACCTATTGGGTGTACATCGTTGGACCATTCCTAGGAGCGATGGCGGCAGTGGCGATGTCGTATGTCTTGCGTGGTCGCGGCGGAGGCCGTGCCGGTTCGCTTGCCGCGCAAGGTGTTCTTGACCCTGAGATTGCCAACCCGAACGAGGCCTGAGCTTGTCTGCCTTATGCCGGGTCAGCCGGGTGGGGGGCGACTGGATGTGCGGTCGCGAGTCGAGTCCGGCACAGCTGCTCCAGGATCGCGTAGGCATTCGCTCCCATCAGCGCAACTAGCGTGTCGCGTTCGCTGATGAACACCGGTTCGTGTCCGACGTGGGCTGCGGTGTTTCCCGAGCAGTACCAGTGCAGGTCTAAACCGCCCGCACCCCAACCTCGCCGATCGAACTCGCCGATCACCACCACGGTCAGCGTCACGCCATCGGGTCGTTCGTAGTCCTGGTAGGACCGGCGAATGGGTAGTTGCCAGCAGACGTCGGGCTTGAGATCGAGCGGCGCGATGCCAGACTCCGCCGCGTGCAGGTGTAACGCGCAGCCCTGGCCGCCAGCGAATCCGGCACGGTTCAGGAACACGCAGGCGCCGTCCACGATGCGGGTCTGCTTCTTGCCCTCTGTGTCCTTGCCCACGACACCGTTCCGGTTGCCCTCGGCGTGAAACTGCCACTGGCTCGGGGTCAGCTTGGTTGCCCAACGTGACACCCGCTTGCGGTCATCGCTGTCCGAGAAATGCGCGCCCAGCGTGCAGCAACCGTCGTCCGGACGGGACTCGATGATCCCCGCACATCCCTGCCCGTAGATGCACACCCAGCGTGACGTCAGCCACGTCACATCGCAGCGGAACAGCTGCGACTCGTGGTCCGGATCAGCGAATTCGACGAACTCCCTCGGGAAGTCCAGGGGTACCTCAGGCATTGGACCAGGGTAGGTCGGTACCGTCAGCGTGTGAGGCTTGGAGTCCTAGATGTCGGATCGAACACTGTTCACCTGCTCGTCGTGGACGCACACCACGGTGGCGCGCCGCTGGCTGCCCACTCGGAGAAGATCGAGCTCCGGTTGTCCGAGCACCTGGGCGACGACGGCTCGATCAATGATGACGCCGTCGACTTGCTGACCGACTTCGTTCAGAACTCGCTGGCAGTCGCCGAGGAGGTCGGAGTCACCGAGATCATGGCTTTCGCTACGTCGGCCATCCGGGAGGCAGGCAACGGAGAGGCCGTGATCGCCGCCGTCAAGTCTCGCACCGGAGTGGATCTGCAGGTGCTCCGCGGGGACGACGAGGCGCGGCTGACCTTCCTGGCAGTGCGCCGTTGGTTTGGCTGGAGCACCGGCCGGCTGTTGGTCATCGACATCGGGGGCGGGTCGCTGGAATTGGCCGTGGGTAGCGACGAGCAGCCGGACGGTTCGGTCTCGGTGCCCTTGGGTTCTGGTCGTCTCACCCGGGACCGGTTGTCCGCGGATCCGCCGACGCCGGATCAAGTTCGCCAGTTGCGCCGCGAGATCCGCGTCGAGATTGCCGAAGTAGCTGGCTCCATCAAGCGCTTCGGGGCGCCTGACCTCGCCGTCGCCACCAGCAAGACGTTTAAGCAGCTCGCCCGGATCACCGGAGCCGCGCCCTCCAGCGAAGGGGCGCATGTTCGCCGCGCGCTCGGCCGTGACGGGCTCAAGGAATGGATACCAAAAATCGCCGTGATGACCGCTGCCCAGCGGGCGCAGCTGCCGGGGGTTTCGGCTGGTCGTTCTCAACAGTTGCTAGCTGGCGCGCTGGTGGCTGAGGCTGCGATGGACCTGTTCGATACCGACGAGTTGCTGGTGTGCCCTTGGGCACTGCGAGAAGGGGTCATCCTGCGCCGACTTGACGGGCTGGAAGGATGAGCGCCACCGAGATCGTCGGCGGCGCAAGCTCGGCGGCCGACTTGTCCGGGCTGACGTCGGCACAGGTCGCCGAGCAGGTCCGTGCCGGGCAGTCCAACGCCACCCCCGAAGCTAGCAGTCGAAGCCTCGGCAGCATCATCAAAGAGAACACGCTGACCTCGTTCAACCTGGTGATCGGTGCCTTCTGGGTGATGATGTTCGTCGCCCAGGCGCCGTTGCAGGACTCGCTGTTCGGCTTCGTGATCGTGTTCAACTCCGCGATTGGCATCGTCCAGGAGTACCGGGCCAAGCGGACCCTCGACCGGCTGTCGCTGATCGGCGAAGCCAGACCGACGGTTCGCCGCGACGGTGTGGACGCCGAGGTCGGCCATGATGATCTCGTCCTCGGTGATCTGGTGGTGCTCAAGACGGGCGATCAGGTGGTGGTGGACGGTGAGGTGCTCGTTGGGTCCGGACTGGAGCTTGACGAGTCGTTGCTGACCGGCGAAGCCGATCCGGTGCACAAGAACCTCGGCGATGAGGTCATGAGCGGCTCGTTCGTGGTCGCCGGCGGCGGAATCATGCGGGCTACCAAGGTCGGCAAGGCTGCCTATGCGACTCAGCTCGCTTCCGAGGCCAAGTCGTTCAAGACCACCAAGTCCGAGCTCATGGGCTCGATTATGCGATTCGTCCGAACCATCACCTGGGTGCTGATCCCGCTCGGAATCCTGCTGTTCATCTCGCAGATGCAGTCGGCGCCGAACTGGCAGGCGGCACTGTCGGGCACCGTCGCCGGGATCGTCACGATGGTCCCGGAGGGCCTGGTTCTGCTCACCAGCGTGGCGATGGCGGTGGCGGTGGTGCGCTTGGGGCAGCGAAAATGCCTCGTCCAAGAGATGCCGGCGGTTGAGACGTTGGCCCGCGTCGACGTCGTTTGCGTTGACAAGACCGGCACGCTGACTGAGCCCGGGATGGCGGTCAAAGGCTTCGAACTACTCGACTCGACCAACGTGACCGGCGAATCGGCGCAGCAGGTGCTCGGTGCTCTGGGTGCTTCGGAAGAGAGCCCCAATCCGACGCTCGCGGCCGTGGGCGCCCACTTCACCGACCCGGGCTGGACTGTCGAGCAGCTCGTGCCGTTCTCGTCCGCCCGCAAGTGGTCCGGTGCCCGGTTCGCCGCCCGCGGAGCCTGGGTCCTCGGTGCTCCGGAAGTGTTGCTGGCAGGCGATGATTCGGCTGCCGCGGCCACCGCGCTGGGCAGGGCCGACGAACTCGCCGGCGGTGGCGCCCGGGTGCTGCTGCTGGCGCATTCGACTGCCGCGGCCGGAGCCCCGGGCCTTGGTGCCGACTCCGGGACCGGGCCGCTGAGTCCTGTCGCCTTGGTCACTATCGACCAGATGCTGCGCCCGGATGCGGCCGAGACGGTCGGCTACTTCCTTGAGCAGGGCGTCACCATCAAAGTGATCAGCGGAGACAATCCGGTGACTGTTGGCGCAATC
>JBAXOQ010000057.1:0-17482 GCA_037133175.1 Actinomycetes bacterium | reverse complement strand
CTGACTCCCGACTCTGGTCGTCCCGACCACCGACCCCAAGGAGACTTCAGTGCGCAAGGTCCTGATCGCAAACCGCGGCGAGATAGCCGTCAGAGTCGCACGCGCCTGCAAGGACGCTGGTTTGGCGAGCGTGGCGGTGTACGCCGACCCGGACCGTGACGCGCTGCACGTGCGAATGGCCGATGAGGCCTTCTCTTTGGGAGGGACCACCGCGGCCGATTCCTACCTCGTCTTCGACAAACTACTTGATGTCGCCGCCCGCTCCGGCGCCGATGCGGTTCATCCTGGCTACGGATTCCTGTCCGAGAACGCGGACTTCGCGCAGGCAGTCGTTGACGCCGGCCTGATCTGGATCGGACCGTCGCCCGAGGCGATCCGCGCCCTGGGAGACAAAGTCTCAGCCCGCCATATCGCGGCCGCAGCCGGAGCCCCCCAGGTTCCTGGCACCCCCGGTCCCGTCGAGAGCGCCGACGAGGTGGTCGAGTTCGCCAAGGAACACGGCCTACCGATCGCCATCAAGGCAGCCTTCGGAGGCGGCGGCCGGGGCATGAAGGTGGTTCGCAGCATCGAGGAGATCCCGGAACTGTTCGACTCGGCGGTCCGTGAGGCGGTCGCGGCCTTCGGTCGCGGTGAGTGCTTCGTGGAGCGATACCTCGACCGGCCGCGCCACGTGGAGAGCCAAGTGCTGGCAGACACCCACGGCAACGTTGTGGTCGTGTCGACCCGCGACTGCTCGTTGCAGCGACGCAATCAGAAACTGGTGGAAGAGGCCCCCGCACCCTTCCTGAGCGAAGCCGCGGTCGCCGAGATCTACGCCTCGAGCAAGGCCATCATCCGAGCCGCCAACTACGTCGGTGCTGGCACCTGCGAGTTTCTGGTCGGCCAGGATGGCACCATCTCGTTCCTGGAAGTGAACACCCGACTGCAGGTGGAGCACCCGGTCAGCGAAGAGGTTGCGGGTATCGATCTGGTTCGCGAGCAGTTCCGCATCGCCGACGGCGAGGCCCTGGGATTCGACGATCCGCCGTTGCGCGGCCACTCGTTCGAATTCCGCATCAACGGCGAGGATCCCGGCCGCAACTTCCTGCCCGCCCCCGGCGAACTGGCGGTGTGGAAACTGCCCAGCGGACCGGGCGTACGGGTCGACGCCGGCTTCGAAGCAGGCGACGTCATCGGCGGCAACTTCGACTCACTGCTCGCCAAACTGATCGTGACCGGTGCGACCAGGCAGCAGGCGCTGGAACGCTCACGCCGCGCGCTGGCCGAGTTCGAGGTCGACGGCATCGCCACCGCGCTGACGTTCCACCGCGCCGTGGTCGCGGACCCCGCTTTCGCGCCAGCTGATCCTGAAGAGGCGTTCGTAGTCCACACGCGTTGGATCGAGACCGAGTTCGACAACCAGATCCCAGCCTACGGCGGCGGCGCCACCGAGCTGCACGAGCCGACCGAGCGCCAGACGGTTGTCGTCGAGGTCGGCGGTCGCCGCCTGGACGTCTCACTTCCTGGTGACTTTGCGGTCGGTGGAGGCGGCGGCGGCAAGAAGGCCGCACCCAAGCGCAGAGCCGGCAAGAAGGCGGCAGGCGGGGCGAGCGGCGACGCGGTCGCCGCCCCCATGCAGGGCACCATCATCAAGGTCGCGGTCGAAGAGGGTCAGCAAGTTGCCGCTGGCGATCTGGTGGTCGTGCTCGAGGCGATGAAGATGGAGCAGCCGTTGAACGCCCACAAGTCCGGCACCGTCACCGGGTTAAACGCAGAGGCGGGAACCACAGTGCCGACCGGCACCGTGCTCTGTGAAATCAAGGACTGAGAGAGCTCTGAACCCGCCAAACTCACTCCCACTTTCGGACCGGACACAGGACTAGTCTGACGCCCATGCGACGACGCGCGACTCGATCGGCTGTGCTGGTCGCCGTCCTCGCCGCGGTGCTACTGCCGCTGCTGCTAATCGGGGTGGGTGTCGGCTCAGCACCGGCGAACGCCGCCGCCAGCGTAGCCGCGCCGGCAAGGCGACCAGATCCACCCACAGCCAAAGAGAAGGAAGCCGTCAGCGCGCCGGTGCTGGCGGCGATCGAAGCCCTGCGGAATCATCCGCCGATCTACAACTCGTCGCACGCACCATTGGAACTCACGGACGATCAAGAAAAGCAGCTGCTGGGTGCCATCGCCGCCGCCCGGACGCCCATCTACGTCGCGATCCTTCCTCGCGTTGGCATGACGACAGGCGTAGCCAAGCAGATCGCTGAGGGTGTCGGCCGGCCGGGCACCTACGTCGCGGTCGTCGGCACCGCCTACGACGCCTACTCAAAGTCGATGGACGTCAGGTCGAACCTGACCCGATCCTTCGCGGAGGAGCGCATCAACGGCACCGCCAGCGTGCTGATCAGGTTCTGTGAACTGGTAGCGGATCAATCTCAAGGAATCACCCACCAAGGCGCGGCCTTCCCGTGGCCGCCGGTGCTGGCGGTGCTGGCTTTGGCAGCGGTCGTCTTCGTCATCTATCTGATCTTCAGGTCCCCATCTCGGACCCATGACGATGAGTTGCCACCTGACGCGGTCTAGGCTTTGACGCATGGCGTTGTATGCGGCTTATGGGTCGAACCTCGATCCCCATCAGATGGCGCTGCGTGCCCCCCACTCGCCAGCGCGCAGCACTGGCTGGTTGGTGGGCTGGCGGCTGACCTTCGGCGGTGCCGACCTCGGATGGGACGGCGCTCTGGCCACCATCGTGGAGGATCCAGATTCTCAGGTATTCGTGCTGCTCTACGACGTTCCGTCATGGGACGAACAGAAGCTTGACGAGTGGGAGGGCACCGCGCTTGGGGTGTTCGCCAAGGTCCGGTTGCGGGTGCAGACGCTCGAGGGCGAGGTGCCAGCGTGGTTCTACGTCGTCAACGGGTATGAGGGAGGGCTGCCGTCAGCCCACTACCTGGGACTGATCGCCGACGGCGCCGAGAAAGCGGGGGCTCCCGCCGACTACGTCGAAGACCTTCGCCGACGATCCTGTCGATCCATCGGGACGTGACAGTCCGCGCGACACCTGCGGCTTCGACCACCAAAGCCCGTCAGGAAGGCCGAGCAGGGCCCCAGAACGGCTCAGAAAGCATCCGGCTGTTCGTAGTGGCTCCACACGTCCCGGAGCGCGTTGGCGACCTCACCGACGGTCGCTCGTGCCCGCAACGCGGCCTTCATCGGGTACAGGCAGTTGTCCGACCCCTGCGCAGCCTCTCGCAAGGCCTGCAATTGACGTTGCACCTCGTCATTGTCCCGCGATGCCCGCAACTGTGCCAACCGCTCGCATTGCTCGGCTTCAATAGCCGGATCAACCCGCAGCGGGTCGTACTTCTCTTCAGCGGCAATCGTGAACTTGTTCACTCCGACAACGATCCGCTCACCTGCATCGATGCCTTTGGCAATCTCATAGGCGGACCGCTCGATCTCGGATTTCTGGAACCCCCGCTCGATGGCGGCGACGGAACCACCCATCTCGTCGATGCGGGTCATCAGTTCGCGAGCCGCAACCTCCAGCCCATCGGTCATCGACTCGATGACATACGAACCGGCAAACGGATCCACCGTCTTTGTCACGTCCGTCTCGTACGCGATGACCTGCTGCGTGCGCAGCGCGAGGCGCGCCGCCTTCTGCGTCGGCAATGCGATGGCCTCGTCGAAGGAGTTGGTGTGCAACGACTGGGTGCCACCGAGCACTGCGGCCAGACCCTGAATCGCGACCCGAACCAGGTTGACCTCCGGCTGCTGCGCCGTCAGTTGCACCCCGGCCGTCTGGGTGTGGAACCGCAGCATCATCGATTTGGGGTTCTTCGCCCCGAAACGTTCCTTCATGACGTGGGCCCAAATGCGCCGTGCCGCTCGGAACTTTGCGATCTCCTCCAGGAACGAGGTACGGGAGACGAAGAAGAACGCCAACCTCGGCGCAAACTCGTCCACATCCTGGCCGGAGTCAATCGCAGCCTGCACGTACTCGATGCCGTCCGCCAGCGTGAAAGCGATCTCTTGCGCGGGGGTGGCTCCGGCTTCGGCCATGTGATAACCCGAGATCGAGATGGTGTTCCACTTCGGGATCTCCGATTGGCAGTACTTGAAAATGTCGGTAATCAGCCGCAACGACGGGGCGGGCGGATAGATGTAGGTGCCCCGCGCGATGTACTCCTTGAGGACGTCGTTCTGGATTGTTCCAGTCAGCACCTCGCCGGGAATGCCGTTCTCTTCCGCCACGATCTGATACATCAGCAGCAGCGTGGCCGCGGTCGCGTTGATGGTCATCGACGTCGAAACCTTGGCCATGTCGATCCCACCGAACAGCACGGCCATGTCCTCGACCGAGTCAATGGCGACGCCGACTTTGCCCACCTCGCCGGACGAGACCGGATCGTCGGAGTCATAGCCCATTTGTGTCGGCAGGTCAAAGGCCACCGACAAGCCGGTGGTGCCCGCGTTGATCAACTGGTGGTAGCGCTGGTTCGACTCGGCCGCGGTTCCGAAACCGGCATACTGGCGCATCGTCCACGGCCGGCCGGTGTACATGCTCGGGTACACGCCGCGGGTGTAGGGAAACGCCCCCGGTTCACCCAACTGAGTCTGCGGATCCCACCCATCGAGGGCATCCGGATCATAGACGGGATCGAACGGCAGACCAGATTCGGTAATAGACGCCATGGGTGCCAGGGTAGCTCCCCTAGGCGGGAACACTGACTCCGAGTTATCGTTAGAGCGTGGTGATCACTACGTTTCAGCCAAGGTCCGCTCGTCGCGCCCGTTTGCGGTCGAGGTGGGCCGCAGGTTTAGTGGCGGTCGGATTGACTGTCGCAATGGGATGTGCGCTGGCAGCCCCGACTGCGGCTGCTCCCCCTGATCCATCCAGCGCGCCCACTCCGGCGACTCCGCAGGAAGCGAACTACTCGCTCAAACCTGGCGGGGTTGCCCCACCGAATGTCACAGCATTGAGTTGGGTGGTGGCCGACGCCAACACCGGGGCGATTTTGGCCTCAAAGAACGCACACACCCAACTCCCGCCGGCCAGCACCCTCAAGACACTGACCGCACTGACGGTGGCACCGTGGTTACAGCTCGACTCGCCGTACAACGCCATCCCGATGGATCAAGGTCAGGAAGGGTCGCGAGTCGGACTGGAAGCCGGCAAGCAATACACCGTCAAGCAGCTATTCCTGGGGCTGATGCTGCCCAGCGGCAACGACGCCGCCAGCGCGTTGGCCAACGCCTACAAGGGTTGGTCAGGAACCCTGGCCGACATGAACGCGCAGGCCGCCCGGGTCGGCGCCAAAGACACCGTCGCCCGCAACCCCAGCGGCTTGGACAAGAACGGCCAGGTCTCGTCCGCATTCGACCTGGTGACAATCTTCCGGGAACTGATCAAGAACAAGGAAATCCGCGCCATCATGGCCACCAAGGTGGCCGAGTTCCCGGCCGGCAAGAAAAAGACCTTCGGCATCGCCAACCAGGACCACCTGCTGCTCGACAACTTCCCGGGGATCATCGCCGGCAAGACCGGCTATACGACCAAAGCATGGAACACCTTCGTGGCGGCCGCGGAGCGAAACGGACACACGCTGCTGGTATCGATCATGCGCTCGGAAGGTGTGACTGAGACCAACGTTGCCGCATTGTTCAACTGGGGCTTCGCCAACATCAGCAATGTGAACCCGGTCGGTCACCTGCCGGTTGCCGAACCAGACACCTCCAATCCGGTTGCCCGTCCGGCCCGACTGCTGGATCAGCAGGGCAACGAGATCGCTCCCGCCGCAGTGCCCGCGGCCAACGGAACCAGCAGCGAGACGCTCACCCCGCTCACTGGCAGCGACGTGAGTCCCGGGTCCCCGATCGCCATGGCCAACTCGTCGCAGTTGTCGAGCACCGCCGCCTGGATCGCCATCGGCGCCTCGGTCGTGGTGGCAATGCTGGCGCTTGTCCTCGCCTGGCTCATCACCCGCGCCATCCACCGCCGCCACGAAGCCTGACTCCCGCCCGCGTGTGCAGCGGCTAGACCGGGGCGAAACCCACCCGGTCGCTGGCCGTGGTCAGCGTTGGAGCAGCGACCTGTGCAGCACGGCTGGCCCCGTCAGCCATCAGCTGCTCCAAGGCAGCCGGATCGTCGATCAGCGCATTGGTCCGCTGTTGGTAGGCGACGGCAAACTCGACGACGGCGTCGGCAACATCGGCCTTGAACGGTCCGTACATCGAGCCTTCGTAGCGCAGCTCCAACTCGTCCACTGACTGGTCGGACAAAGCCGCAAGAATGGACAGCAGGTTCGACACCCCAGGCTTGTTCACCGGGTCGAATCGAACCTGCGTCTCGCTATCCGTGACAGCCGACTTGATCTTCTTGGAGATCTGTTTCGGCGCATCCATCAGAAACAGGCATCCGGCCGGGGAGGACTTGCTCATCTTCGACGCCGGGTCCTGCAGATCCACGATCTTCGCGGTGTCTTTGATGATGATGGGTTTGGGCACGATGAAAGTGTCACCGAATCTGGTGTTGAACCTGGCCGCCAGCGTGCGGGCCAACTCAAGGTGCTGCCGCTGGTCCTCACCCACCGGAACCCCGGCGGCTTGGTACAGCAGAATGTCCGCCGCCATCAGCACCGGGTAGGTGAACAGGCCGACGGTCGCCGAACCGAGTCCCTCCCGCGCCGATTTGTCCTTGAACTGCGTCATCCGGGCAGCTTCACCGTAGCCGGTCAGGCACCCCAGCATCCAGGCCAATTGCGAATGCGCGGCAACATGACTTTGGACAAACACGATCGACGAAGCCGGGTCGATGCCGGCCGCCACCAACTGCGCATACGACAACAGCGTTCGCTTGCGCAACAACTGGGGGTCGTACTCCACCGTGATCGCGTGTTGGTCCGCGACGCAGTACAGCGCGTCGTGCGTGTCCTGCAGCCTGACCCAGTGCCGAATGGCGCCCAGGTAGTTCCCGATCTGAAAGGAATCTGCGGTCGGTTGGATCGCCGAGAACACCCGGTCGCGGGCACTCTGCCTACCCCACCCGATGACTGCTGCGTCGGTCGCTGGCTTCGAACTCATGGGCGCCATTCTGACACTGCCGGTCGACTGCCTGTACCGGTGGCGCAGTCGTTCGACCAGCAGCGGTCAATCCGCCGCACCCTGCGGTGTCGCCAGCGGTCTGACCATGATCCGCGATACCCGCCTGCGGTCCAGTTCTTCAACGGCCAGCGAACAACCCGGCCCGCTCACCGAGTCTCCGAGTTGCGGAACCCGGCCCAGAACAGCCATGACGTAGCCGGCAACCGTCTCATACGGGCCCTCGGGCAGCCGGATCCCGGTGCGCTCGAAGAACTCGTCAAGGTTGGCCAACCCGTCGACCTGCATCGAGCCGGCGAAATCGACATCAGCCGAGGGCGGTCGCTCCTGCTCGTCATACTCGTCGCGGATGTCCCCGACGAGTTCCTCCACCAGGTCCTCCATCGTGACGATGCCAGCGGTACCACCGAACTCATCCTCAACAATGGCGAAATGCGCGTGGTTGTCCCGCAAGTACTGCAAAGCCGTGAGCACCTTCTTGCTCCACGGGAACCGGACGACTTCGCGGACCAGTGTCTCGACCCGAGCACCCGAGTCGGCCAGCGCCGGGTCGAGGACATCCCTGACGTGCACGAAGCCGATCACCTGATCCGCCGAACCATGGATCACCGGGTATCGCGAGTGCGGCAGCTCCATCAGCTTCTGCGCGGCCCGTCTGACGGTCGTGGAATCGGATAGGAATTTGACCTCAGTGCGCGGGATCATCACCTCGCGTAGCTCCCGGTCTGCGGTCGCGAACACGTCGTCGATGAGCATCCGCTCGGCCGGTGAGAACCCCGAATGCGACGCCACCAGCCGACGCAGTTCCTCGGTGGACATGGTCGTCTTGCTGGCCCGCGTGTCGAGCCCGATGATCCGCACGATTGCGTTGGTCGACACCGACAACAACCAGATGAAGCCCCTCAGCACCTTGGCCAGCGCGTCGATCGTGCCGGCCATCGTCAGCGCGACGCCTTCCGTGCGCTGCAGCGCGATCCGCTTGGGGACGAGCTCGCCGAGGACGAGCGAGATGTAGGTGATGAAGGCTGTCACCAACAGGAACGACACGATCTCGGCGATGTGCTCGTTGACTCCCAGGCCCTCGAAGAATGGAGCGACGTGCGGCACGATCTTCGATGACCCGTAGCCGGCCGAGATGAAACCGGTCAGCGTCACCCCGACTTGCACCGCCGCCAGGAACCGATTCGGGTTGGACAGCAGCCCCGCCAACTTCGCCCCCCGTTTGCCGCCGGTGACGGAAAGCCGTGCCACCTGACTCTCGCGCAGCGCGACCAGCGCCGTCTCTGCTGACGCGAAGAACCCCCCGATTATGGAAAACACGACAATCACGCACAGACTGATGAGCGCTTCATTCATGTCAGCGCCTCTTTCGTGTCACTGGTCTGGTCATGCCAAAGCCTCATTCATGGTGAAGCTGACCCTACCCAGTAGCCCGCGCGCGGAACTCGATCTGGGCTTCACTGGGCCTTCGTTCGCTGGCGTTCTTCCGGGTGAAGCTGCTTGCGGCTTTTCTGGTGTTCGCGTTCCTGATGGGCACTCTGTTGTCCCTGTCCAACACCTGGGTATCGGCGTTCCTGCATGATTTCGTATCGGAACCGCAGTACTGGGACAGGCTGGCCATGCGGTACCCGGCGGTGCTCATTTCGATCTCCCAGATCTCCGAGATGGTCCTCATCATGCTCATCCCGTTCTTCTTGAAACGCTTCGGCATCAAGATGATCATGCTTGCGAGCTTCCTGGCCTGGACGATCAGGTTCGCGCTGCTCGGCTATGGGAATCCAGGTGCTGGCGTTTGGATGCTGGTTCTGGCGATGATCGTCTACGGCTGCGCCTTCGTCTTTTCAACATAGTCGGCTGGCCACCCGTCAGCCCGGTCGGTAGTGTCGCCTCCACCATGCACACCGAGGTGCAGCACAAAATCACCTGCCTGAGAGCAGGGCTCACTGGGTACAGGCCGCGGCTGAAGAGCGCGGCGTCAGTGGTTGAGGGAGGTTCGCGCGGTGTCTGCTGGTAGGCGGCCTGCCCGCGAGGGGCGGCTGCGCACCGATTCCAAAGCCGCCGCACCTCGGCTGACCCGGATGCTCCGTGATCACGCCGCCATCATGATTCTGGTCGACCCCAAGACCGGACGGATCGAAGACGCGAACCAAGCGGCTGCTGATTTCTACGGGTACACGGTTGCCAAGATGCGGTCGATGCTGATCTCCCAAATCAACGTCTTGCCTGACGAAGAAGTCGCGCGGCGGCGACAAGAAGCGCTGACCCAGGCACGCAGACACTTCGTATTCCCGCATCGCTTAGCCGACGGCCAGATCCGTTCGGTGGAAGTCGACTCATCGCCGGTGACAGATCACGGAAGGCCACTGCTGCTGTCCATCGTCCACGACATCACCGAACGGGAACACGTCGAGGCGCAACTGCGGCAGGCGGCGACCGTCTTTGCCAACACTCTGGAGCCGGTGATCATCACCGACGCAGAGGGGATCGTTTCGCAGAGCAACCCCGCCTTCACCGCTTTGACCGGGTGGCATCCAGCAGACATCGTCGGACAGCACGCCAACGCGCTGACCCGACCCCGCCCAGCTTCGGAACCGGTGGAAGACCTCGACCGGAACCCACTGACCAAGTCGGCCATCCGCACCGAGGTGTTGGTGCTGCACTCGGACGGCAGCGAATCCCCCGCACTGCTTTCTGTGAGCCCGATTCCCGGAGCGATGGGCGAAGTCACCGGCGAAGTCCACGTGATGACCGATATCACTGAGCGGGTAAGAACTGAGCGGGAGTTGGCGCAGCAAGCTGCCGTGCTCGCGGCTATCAACGCGGCACTGGCGGTCGAGCATGAGCGTCATAAGCTGGCGCTGTCTGGAACCCGGGTCGGACTGTGGGACTGGAACATGCAGACCGACGCTGAGGTCTTCGACCAGCAGTGGGCCCAGATCCTGGGCTACGAACTGCCCGAACTCGAACCCATCGACACCCACACTTGGGAGCGGCTCTGTCATCCCGAGGACCTTGAGCGCTCGCGCGAGATGATCGATAGACATCGGCGAGGCCTGCAACCGTACTACGACATAGAACTCCGAATGAAACACCGCGATGGGCACTGGGTGTGGGTGCGCGATCGAGGAAGGATCGTCGAATGGGACGAAGCCGGTCGCCCGCTGCGAATGGTCGGCAGCCACGAAGACGTGACAGCGAGTCACACAGCGGCGGCGGCTCTGGCGGCGGCCGAGGCCAAGTACCGGTTGGTGGCCGAGAACTCCTCTGACGTCGTGCTGCATGTGGACGCCGCCTCCACAATTCGTTGGGCATCGCCGTCGATCGAACCGGTGCTGGGTTGGGATCCCGAAGGAATCCTGGGCACCAAAGTGATCGATCTTGACCACCCCGAGGACCGCGCCAGAGCCCAGGCCTGGCGGGCGAAGTTCAGGCCGGACGCCTCCGCACCCGTCATCGAACTGAGGGTGCGCACCGCAGCTGGCAGCCACCGATGGATGTCGATCCACGCCAGGCCGACAACGGACAACGACGGATCGATCACCGGCCGGATTGTCGGACTGCGCGACGCCCACGAACAAGTACTGGCTCGTGAGCAACTCGCCCGAAGCGAACAGACATTCCGGCTGGCCATGGAGGGTGCTCCGCTAGGAATGGCTGTGGTGAACCTTGACGGTCAGTTCATCCGAGTCAACGAAGTCCTGTGCGAGTTGGTGGGCCGGGAATCGGCATGGATGATCGACCACTTCGAACACGATGTGCTGGACACCGATTCGCTGGGGGACGATCGGGCCGTACGGGCCAGGCTGTTGGCCGGCGACTGCGAATACGATCTTCATGAGATTCAGTTGCTCACCGCGCAAGGTTCGACAGTATGGGTGCAGCACTCGATCGCGCTAGTCCGGGACGAGCAGCACCAGCCACAGTTCTATGTCTCGCAATACCAGGACATCACTGCGGCCCGCTCCGCAAGGGCGCAACTGAGGTACCAGGCGGAGCATGACTCGCTGACCGGGTTGATCAACAGGGCGCAACTGCATGAGCGCATGGTCAGTATCCTGGCTCGCGAGCCGAAAGCCGAGGGCACACCTGCGCTGCTGTTCTGCGACCTGGACCACTTCAAGAATGTCAATGACACCCGCGGACACGCCGACGGCGATTACACCCTTCAACTCGTCGCTGAGCGCATCAAGTCAGTTCTGCGGTCCGAGGACGAGGTGGCCCGCCTGGGCGGTGATGAATTCGTCGTGGTGTTACCGCTAGTCCGCGACGCGGAGTCCGCGGTGATCGTCGCCGAGAAGATCCGCCTGAAGGTCTCACAGCCTCTGCCGCTGGACGGCGACCCAATCACCGTCACGATGAGCGTTGGAGTCGCGTTGGGGAACCAGGGCGCCGACGCCCACCAGCTGCTTCGCGAGGCCGACGCGGCTCTGTACCAAGCCAAAGCTTCCGGCCGCAACCAGGTGGCCAGCTTCCTCGGTCCATCCGAACAACACCGCTAGTGCGACGTGGCACCCTCAGGTGCTGAAGGTCACGGTCAGCGGCGCGTGATCACTCCATCGCTCGGCGTAGCTCGGCGCGCGACCGACCTCGGCTGACCGCAACGACGCTGCGAGCTCTGGCGTCGCCCATACGTAGTCGATCCGCCAGCCGGCGTCTGTGTCAAAGGCTTTGCCTCGCCAGGACCACCAGGTGTACGGCCCCGGGACTTCGCCGGCGTAGGAACGTGCGAGGTCGCACCAACCATCGGTGTCCCACTGGTCCAAGTAGGCCCGCTCTGACTCCAGAAACCCGGCCTTGCCCAGGTTGCCGCGCCAGTTCTTGATGTCTGCTTCGGTGCGCGCAACGTTCAGATCTCCACACACCACCACATGGTTCCCGGTCGCGGATGCGTGTGCCAGCAAGTCGCCCATCCGAGCCGCCATGGCGTCTAGGAACGAATGTTTCTCGTCCTGCCTGGGGGTGTCCGCCTGGCCGGTATGGACGTACACCGACACGACTGTCACGGGCCCGAACTCGGTCTGGGTTGTCACCTCGATCCACCGACCCGAATCAGCGAACTGATCGTGCCCGACCCCGACAACAACCCCGCTGGACGGATCTTTGCTGAGGACAGCGACCCCCGAGCGCCCAGCCGCGCTGGCCGGAGCGTGTGAGACGTGCAAATGCCCGAGGCCGGCGTCGGTCAACGCTGCGGTCAACTGTTCGTCACTCGCCCGTACCTCCTGCAACGCGATCACGTCCACGTCGGAGTCGGCGAGCCAAGCCAGACCTCCACGGCGCGCCGCCGCCCGAACCCCGTTCACGTTGGCCGTCACAACGGTCAGACTCCGATCACACGCCATGCGGCCAAGGCTACGAAGACACCGCCGAGACCACTGAACGCAGGTCGCATCATCGCGCACGGCAGAGCGTGGAGATCACCGGAAAGACCATCAATGTTGGTGTTCGTGCCGTGACGGATCCGTGATTGACTGCCGCCATGGCATCACGAATCGCGGTGGGACTGATCGGCTACGGACTGGCAGGCCAGGCGTTCCACGCTCCCCTGATCGCGGCAACTCCCGGGCTGAGGCTGGCGTCGATAGTGACCTCCGACAGCGCTCGGGCTGCATCGGCCCGCACTCGCTACCCCGACACCGACGTCGTCGATTCGGTGGACCGGTTGTGGCGCGCGCGGCCCGATCTGGTGGTGATCGCGACCACCAACGTGAGCCACGCACCGCTGGCGCTTGCCGCGATAGCCCGCGGCGTCGCGGTCGTCGTGGACAAACCGCTGGCTCTGAGCCCTGATCAGGCCGTCGAGCTGATCGCGGCAGCGCAGGCGGCAGCTGTGCCGCTGACCGTCTTTCAGAACAGACGATGGGACGGAGACTTCCTCACCGTTGCAGACCTGATGGAATTCGACGCCTTTGGCGAGGTGTCGCGTTTCGAGAGCCGATTCGAGCGGTTTCGCCCTACTCCCAAAGGTGGTTGGCGCGAGCGAATCAGCCCGCAGGAGGGCGGCGGGATCCTATTCGACCTCGGCTCGCACATCATCGACCAAGCAGTCACCCTGTTTGGTCCGGTAATGGACGTCTACGCCGAAGTGGACACCACCCGGACGGACGCCGAAACCGACGACGACGTCTTCGTCGCCCTCAATCACGCCAACGGCGTTCGGTCACACTTGTTCGCGAGCGCCACCGCTGCCGACCTCGGTCCCCGGTTCCGGGTCCTGGGCACGAGGGCGGGCTATCACGTGTACGGAATGGATGTGCAGGAGGCGGCGCTGCGCTCAGCAGCCGTGCCGGGTTTGAACTGGGGCGCATACCCGGAGTCGGCATGGGGAGTGCTGACCGATGCCTACACCTCACGTGCCGTTCCCACCCGAAACGGCGACTACCCGGCTTTCTACGCGCAACTGGCCGACGCCTTGCAGCACGGTTCGGCCCTGCCCGTCGACCCTGCCGACGCCGTCACCACCCTGCGCATCATCGAGGCCGCCCGCCAGTCCTCCACCACCCGCACCGTCGTGCACTTGGACGCTACCTGACCGGCACGACCGGCTCACACCCCGCGTCAACGAAGTTGAGTGCGAAGTTGTAGCCCGGTTTTCATGATCAAACCGGGCTACAACTTCGCACTCAACGACGGGTTGTGTGAAACCTAGCGTCGTAGCTGGACTAGCCAGCCATCGCCTTCTGCAGGTTGGCGTCTACTGCATCGAGGAAAGCCTCTGTGGTCAGGTACGGCGCATCAGGACCGATCAGCAGTGCCAGGTCCTTGGTCATCTGACCGGACTCGACCGTCTCAACACAGACGCGCTCCAGCGTCGAAGCGAACTCGCTGACCTCGGGAGTCTCGTCCATCCGACCACGGTGTTGCAGGCCCTGCGTCCAAGCGAAGATCGACGCGATCGGGTTGGTCGACGTCGGCTGACCCTTCTGGTGCTGACGGTAGTGACGGGTCACCGTGCCGTGGGCCGCCTCTGCTTCGACCGTCTTGCCATCTGCGGTCATCAGCACCGACGTCATCAGGCCCAGCGAACCGAAGCCTTGCGCCACGGTGTCGGACTGCACGTCGCCGTCGTAGTTCTTGCACGCCCACACATAGCCGCCGGGCCACTTCATGACCGCAGCAACCATGTCATCGATCAATCGGTGCTCGTAGGTCAGGCCAGCAGCCTCGAACTCTTCCTTGAACTCGTTCTCATAGACCTCGGCGAACAGGTCCTTGAACCGACCGTCATACACCTTCAGGATGGTGTTCTTGGTGGACAAGTAAACCGGGTAGTTGCGGTTCAGGCCATAACGCAGGGACGCGCGTGCGAAGTCCCGGATCGAATCGTCCAGGTTGTACATCGCCATCGCGACACCGGAACCGGGGAAGTCGAACACGTCTACTTCCTCGGGCTCTGAACCATCAGCCGGGGTAAAGACCATCTTCAGCGAGCCAGCACCCTTAACCAGAATGTTGGTCGCACGGTACTGATCACCGAACGCATGGCGGCCGATCACGATCGGCTCGGTCCAACCCGGCACCAGTCGCGGCACGTTGCTGATGATGATCGGCTCGCGGAAGATGACGCCGCCGAGAATGTTGCGAACGGTTCCGTTCGGGCTCTTGTACATCTCGGCCAGGCCGAACTCCTCGACCCGAGCCTCATCCGGAGTGATGGTCGCGCACTTCACACCGACGCCGTACGTCTTGATGGCCTCAGCCGAGTCGATCGTCACTTGGTCGCGGGTCGCGTCACGGTGCTCAATGCCCAAGTCGTAGTACTTCAGATCGATGTCCAAGTAGGGCAGGATCAGCTTCTCGCGGATGAACGCCCAGATGATCCGGGTCATCTCGTCACCGTCGAGCTCCACCACTGGGTTCTTGACCTTGATTTTTGCCATAGTTAGATAGACCTTTCCTGGTGCGATACCTAGTGGTTGGGTTACAGGGACGCTACGTCGGCCTGCTTGGCGCGGACGGCCTCGGATGCTTCTTTCAGTGCTACCAGTTCGCTGTCGGTCAGATCCGTCTCAACGATCTTCTGGACTCCGCCGGCCCCGATCTGCGCTTCCACGCCGAGGTACACGCCGGAGATACCAAACTCGCCGTCGACCCAGGCGCACACGGGCAACGTCGCGCCATGATTCTCGTGGATAGCTTTGGCCATCGAAGCCGCAGCGGACGACGGTGCGTAATACGCCGAACCGGTCTTGAGCAGGGCGACGATCTCGGCGCCACCGTTACGGGTCCGTGCCACCAGCTCGCCGATTTCTTCACCCGAGAGCAGGTCGGTCAGCGGCTTCCCATCGACGGTGCAATGTGACGGAACCGGGACCATCGTGTCGCCGTGCGAACCCAGAGTCAGCGTCTTGACCGACCCGACGGGAACATCGAGCTTCTCGGCGACTGAGTTGGTGAAACGGGCGGTGTCCAGCATGCCGGCCTGGCCGAGCACGCGATCCTTGGGGAATCCGGTTGCCATCTGGGTCAATGCGGTCATCTCGTCCAGTGGGTTCGATACCACGATGACCACTGAATCGGGTGCGAACTGCGCGACCTTCTCAGCGACGCCACGGACGATCTTCGCGTTGACCTCGATCAGGTCCATCCGGCTCATGCCAGGCTTGCGAGGCAGGCCGGCAGTGATGATCACAATGCTGGATCCCGAGATCGCTTCGTAGCCCGAGCCGTCCACTCCAGTGGTCTGGCCGACGACCTCAGTCTCGAATCCCTCGATGGGCCGAGATTGGTTCATGTCGAGCGCGAGGCCCTCGGCCTTGCCATCGACGATGTCGGTCAGCACGACCGTGTCGAAAATATCGTATTGAGCCAACCGCATCGCAGTTGTCGAACCGTAGAAACCTGCTCCAACTACCGTGATCTTGCCACTTCGCGCCATAGGTCTGCCGGTGCCCTTCTTCTTGGAAGCCAACCCAGCGCACTCAACCGTGCTCTCAGCGCACTGGAAACGGTGATTTACCCACCGTCACTTTACTTCCGCCGTGCGCTCAGCCTGCTGCCGGTACCCACAAAGCTGACATGACCAGCGCACCCGACAACAGTCCCAGCACCACTAGGTCGAATCCGCGACTTCTGACCCTGAGCCACCCCGCGTCGCGATCGGTCAAAACCATCCGCAGGAAGAAACACACCACCACTGACCCGGCGAGCACAAACGTCGCGAGCCGAAACGAATCGACAACTACCAGCAACACCGACATCATCACCCCGGTCAGGGCCAGTACCGACGGCCACTGAGGCAGGCGAACCGACGGCGTACCGAAGATCGGGGTAGGGCGCTGCCCAAGCTCGTGCGCCTGTGCTGAGGATTGAACCGGCGCAGGCACACGGGGATCAGGAACTTGCCAGCGGCGGATCGGAACCACGTTGGGCGGCAGTTCGATCTGGGCGAAGGAAGGGGCGAAACCCTCGGTTGCGCCAACGCCGGAATCAGCCGGCTCGTTGGCGTTCAACCCGTGCATAGGACTCACGGTGCCCCACCCTAGGTGCCTGACGCGCGTTAACCGGGCAGGCACGGCGGGTGATTCTTGGCGCGCTTGCGCCAAATCCGGGCCGCTCGAATCACAACGCCCGTTCAGCAGCCTCCACAACGTTCGCCAGCAGCATCGCGCGGGTCATCAGCCCCACCCCACCTGGCATCGGCGCAACGAACCCGGCCACGTCATAGACGGATCTGTCGAGATCACCCGCAAGCCCCGACTCGGTACGCGTGATGCCCACGTCGAGCGCCGCCGCTCCCGGGGAGACCATATCGCCGGTAATCAGCCCCGGCACCCCAGCGGCAGCAACCACGATGTCGGCCTGGCGTACTTGGGCCGCCAGGTCTCGGGTTCCGGTGTGGCACAGCGTGACGGTGGCGTTTTCACTCTTACGTGTCAGCAGCAAACCGAGCGGGCGACCGACAGTCACGCCACGTCCCACGATGCACACCTGCGCGCCGTTGATCTCGATGTTGTACCGGCGAAGCAGCTCAACAATTCCGCAGGGCGTGCACGGCAGCACTCCAGGGGCACCCAGTACCAGCCGACCCAGATTCACCGGGTGCAGTCCGTCAGCGTCCTTGTTCGGGTCCATCAACTCCAGCACCCGTTGTTGGTCCAGACCCTTGGGAAGCGGCAGTTGCACGATGTAGGCAGTGCATTCCGGATCCTCATTCAGCGCCAGAACCTGCTCGTCGACCTGCGCCTGAGAGGCATCCGCGGGCAGGTCGACCCTGATGGACGAGATACCGACCTGTGCGCAGTCACGGTGCTTTCCAGCCACATACGCCTGACTGCCGGGATCGTCACCGACCAGCACAGTCCCGAGGCCGGGAGTGATCCCGACCCCAGCCAGCACCGCAACGCGCGCCGCCAGCTCGCCCTTGATCACCGCTGAAACTGCTTTGCCGTCCAGAATTGTC
>JBAXOQ010000056.1:0-17484 GCA_037133175.1 Actinomycetes bacterium | reverse complement strand
CCATGTGGTTGCCCGGCACTTTCGATCCGAACTTGATGGTGATGCCTTCGTCGGGCTGAACGCGGATGACCAACTGGTTTTCGCCGAGTTCCTCTGTGTCTGTCTGCTCGAACGGAAGGTGCGGTGCGCGTCGGAAGATCACCGCAATCTCGGTGACCCGTTTGCCTAGTTGTTTGCCGGTTCGCAGATAGAACGGAACACCCGCCCACCTGCGAGTACCGATCTCCAATCGGATTGCTGCGTAAGTGTCAGTAGTGGAGTTCTCCGGAATGCCGTCCTCTGCCAGGAAGCCCCGGACAGGCATGCCGCCCTGCCAGCCCGCAGAGTACTGCCCGAGCACCGTTGAACGGCCAAGGTCAGCCGGCAACTGTACCGCAGAGAGCACCTTCTCCTTTTCCACCCGAATGGCTGAGGAGCCGAACGTCACAGGATCCTCCATCGCCGTCAGTGCGAGGAGTTGTAACAGGTGGTTCTGAATGACGTCGCGAGCGGCGCCGATGCCGTCGTAGTAGCCCGCACGGCTGCCGATGCCGATGTCCTCGGCCATCGTTATCTGCACCGAGTCGACGAAGTGGTTGTTCCAGATCGGCTCGAACAAGGTGTTGGCGAACCGAAGCGCCAGGATGTTCTGAACCGTCTCCTTACCAAGGTAGTGATCGATCCGGAAGACCGAAGAGGCCGGGAACACATCGTCGACCACTTGCCCTAGGTCTTGGGCGCTTTGCAGGTCGTGGCCGAACGGTTTCTCGATGACCACTCGGCGCCAGGATCGGTCGGAGGTCGCAGATAGGCCGGCCGCCTTCAGTTGCTCGATGACAATCGGGAAGTAGTTCGGCGGGGTTGATAGATAGAATGCACAGTTGCCGTTGGTACCCCGGGTGATATCAAGTTCGGCGAGCACCTCCGCGAGGGTGGCGTAGGCATTCGGGTCGTCGAACGGTCCCGAGACAAATCGAATGCCTTCGGCAAGCTGTCGCCAGACGTCTTCGTCCCACGGAGTGCGGGCCCGCTCGCGGACGCAGTCGTAGGCCACCTTGGCGAAGTCGGCGTCAGTCCAATCACGGCGACCGAAGCCGACGAGGGCGAAGCCAGGGGGCAGCAGCCCGCGGTTCGCCAGGTCGTAGATGGCAGGCAGCAACTTCTTGCGTGCGAGGTCCCCGGTCACCCCGAACAGGACAAGGCTGCAGGGACCGGCGACTCGGGGGAGTCGCCGGTCCCTGGCGTCACGCAGTGGATTCGGCATCAGGTCCTGCTATTGCCCTAATGCGGCTTTGACGTGGGCGATCAGGTCTTCCCAGGCGGCGGCGAACTTCTTCACACCATCGTCTTCAAGGAAGACGAAGACCGCCGGTAGGTCAATGCCGACCATCACGAGGTGGTTGAACACCTTCTTGGCGTCGGCTTCGTTTCGGCTGATGGTGTCACCGGCGACCTTGCCGTGGTCGGCAACGGCGCGCAGGGTGGCCTCCGGCATGGTGTTGACCACATGGGGTGCGGCAAGGTCCACCACGTAACGGTCGTCGGCGTACGCCGGGTCCTTGACGCCGGTCGACGCCCACAGCGGACGTTGGACCTTGGCGCCCAAGGACTCCAGTGCTTTCCACCGATCGGACTGCAGCAGTCGTTCGAACGATGCGTAGGCCAGCCGGGCGTTGGCGATCCCGGCCTCACCGCGCAGCGACAGTGCCTGGTCTGTGCCGATCTTGTCGAGCTCTTCATCGATCTTGGTGTCGACGCGGCTGACGAAGAACGACGCGACAGAATGAATCTTGGACAGGTCACGACCGGCGGCCAGTGCCTTCTCCAGGCCGCTGAGCCAGGCATCGATGACCTTCTCGTAGCGTGCGACATCGAAGATCAGGGTCACGTTGACGCTGATGCCGCGGCCGATCGTTTCCGTGATGGCCGGCAGTCCCTCGATGGTTGCCGGGATCTTGATCAGAACGTTTTCCCGGTCAACCGCCCAGTGCAGGCCCTTGGCCTCGGCCACGGTCGGCACTGTTTCATGAGCCAGACGTGGGTCGACCTCGATGGAGACTCGCCCATCGAAGCCGCCAGTGGCATCGTAGATTGGCCGGAAGATGTCGCACGCCCAGCGAACGTCATAGGTGGTCAGCGATCGGATGGCCTCGCCGACGTCGACCTTGCGGGCCTTCAGATCGGCGATCTGCTCGGCGTAGGCGTCAGAGCCGCCAGCGATGGCCTTGTCGAAGATCGAGGGGTTCGTGGTGACTCCGACAACGTGGTCGGCGGCAATCACCTCTTGCAGGCTTCCGGAGATGAGTCGATCACGGCTCAGATCGTCGAGCCAAATCGATACTCCGGTGTTGGAAAGGTCCTTCAGGTGGTCCGTCATGTCTTGCCTTTCGGTGGTGGTGGGGACGGTGGGGGTGGGTGGTCGGTCGGGTCAGCTGGTGCTGACGGTGGTGGAAGCTTCTAGGGCTAGTTGGCGGCCACGTTGGCAAGTGAGGCCTTGGCCGCCTTGACGACGTTGTCGATCGTGAATCCGTACTCCGCGAGCAACAGTGCGCCGTCGGCCGACGCCCCGAAATGCTCCAGGCTGACGGCAATGCCGTTATCGCCGATCAGTCGGTACCAGGGCTCCGCGAGGCCTGCTTCGACCGAGACCCGGGCCTTGACTGCCTTGGGAATGACTGACTCGCGGTACTCGTCGCTCTGGTCGGCGAACCACTCGAAACACGGCATCGATACGGCCCGAGCGGCGATACCCTCCTTAGCCAGTTCGGCCGCTGCCCCGATGGCAAGTTGCACTTCGGAGCCGGTGGCCAGGATGAGCACATCAGGGACGGGCTTCGAGGCTTCGACGACGGTATAGGCGCCCTTGGCGACGTCCGGGTTCTGGTCGTACACAGGCAGGTTCTGCCTGCTGAGGATCAGGCCGGTTGGCTGGCGCTTGGCGATGATGGTCTTCCAGGCAACTGCCGTTTCGTTGGCATCAGCTGGACGCACGATGTTCAACTGTGGAATTGCGCGGTAGGCCGTCAGGTGCTCGACCGGCTGATGGGTCGGACCGTCTTCGCCAAGCCCCACCGAATCGTGCGTCCACACGTAGGTGACCGGGTATTTCGACAGCGCGGCCACCCGCACCGACCCGCGCATGTAGTCGGCGAAGGTGAAGAACGTGCCGCCGTAGGGCTTGCTCAGGCCGCCCACGGAGATGCCATTGAGGATCGCTCCCATGGCGTGCTCGCGGATGCCGAAGTGAATGATGCGGCCGAAGGGCGAGGAGTTCGCCACCGGGCTACCTTCGGGTTCGAATGACAGCGCCCCCTCGATGCTGGTGTTGTTGCTGCCTGCCAGATCGGCCGATCCGCCCCAGAACTCCGGCAGGACTCCGGCGATGGCGGTGATGACCTTTCCGGAGGCGACCCGGGTGGCGACGGAAGTGCCGGTCTCGAATACCGGTATTGCGGCGTCGAAGTCGGCGGGAAGTCCACCGGCCAGCAGCCGATCAAGCAGCTCTGCTCGCTCGGCGTGCCGACTACGCCATTCCTGGAACCGTAGATTCCACTGCTCATGGGCCTGTGCCCCCCGCCCCTTGACCTCGCGGGCGTGTGCCAGTACCTCGTCCGAGACCTGGAAGCTCTTGTCCGGATCGAAGCCGAGGATCTCTTTGATCTTGGCGATCTCGGTGGACCCCAGGTCGGCGCCGTGAGCCTTGCCGGTGTTCTGCAGGGTTGGTGCGGGCCAGCCGATGATGGACCGCATACGAATGATGGACGGTCGGTCGATATCAGCCTTGGCCGCCGCGATGGCGTCGTTGAGGGCGACGAGGTCGACATTGCCGTTGGGCAACAGATCGGTGTGCAGGGTCTGCCAACCGTAGGCCGCGTAGCGGGCCAGCACGTCTTCGGTGAAGGCGACGTCTGTGTTGCCCTCGATTGAGATGTGGTTGTCGTCGTAGATGACGACAAGATTCCCGAGCTTCTGGGTGCCGGCCAGCGAGCAGGCCTCCGACGAGATGCCTTCCTCCAGGCAGCCGTCACCGGCGATGACATAGACGAAGTGGTCGAACACGCTCTGGCCCGGGTTGGCTCCGGAGTCGAGCAGTCCACGGACGTACCGAGTGTCCATAGCCATTCCGACCGCATTGGAGATGCCCTGGCCGAGCGGACCCGTGGTCACCTCGACGCCGTTGGTGTGGCCGTACTCGGGATGACCCGGCGTCAGGCTGCCGGCGGTGCGGAAGGCTTCGATGTCGGACAGTTCAAGTCCATAGCCGGACAGGAAAAGTTGCAAGTACAACGTGAGGCTGGAGTGTCCGGCCGACAACACGAACCGATCGCGGCCGATCCATTTGGAGTCCGCCGGATCGTGGCGCATCACCCGCTGGAACAGCAGGGTCGCGGCGGGGGCCAACGACATGGCTGTTCCGGGGTGACCGTTGCCAGTCTTATGTACGGCGTCTGCTGCCAACACTCGCACGGTGTCCACGGTCCGAGCATCGAGTTCGGTCCATTCCAGCGGTTCAGTCACGTTGTATCCCTTCGATGTGCCGTCGTGAGCACGGTCAGCGTACTGGGAATCTGGGGTTGACGGGAGTCGTAAACCCATCCGGCTTACCGCGTTTCGGGCGGGGCACCTACGCTTGACGGGACAATAATGACCGCACTACGCGCCGGTGAGCGGCTCAGATGCCGCTCCGACGTTCCGGCCACACAGCGAATCGAAAGCGGGACACAGCAATGCAACTCGTGGACTTCCTCTGGACACTCTTGGTGATCTTCTTCATGGTCATCTACTTCATGATCTTGTTCCAAGTGATCTTTGACATCTTCCGTAGTCACGACATGGGCGGAGTGGCCAAGACCCTGTGGATTCTCTTCATCTTCATTATCCCGTTCCTGTCGCTGCTGATCTACCTGATCGTTCGCGGCGGCGGTATGGCGCAGCGCAGTCAGGAGCAGTACGCGGCGATGCAGAAGCAGCAGGCCGAGTACATCCGCGAGGTAGCCACCTCCTCCGGTTCGGGCGACAGCGCCACCGATCAGATCGCCAAGGCACAGTCGTTGCTGCAGTCCGGGGCGATTAATCAGGCCGAGTTCGATTCCATCAAGGCGAAAGCGTTGGCCAGCTAGGTCGAAGCGCGAGCTAGGCAGACACTCGGCGATCGGGCAGCGCCTGTCGATGGACTCAGTGATGATGCCCCGTCGGCTGGCTCTAGTCGGCGCCGAGTGTTCTGGCAAGACCACCCTGGCCACAGCGTTGGCGCGGGAGTTGCCCGCGCACTACGTCCCCGAGGTGCTGCGGGAGTTCGTCGACAGCACCGGTCGTTCACCCACCAAACACGAGCAGCACATGATCATGGCGGGGCAGATCAATGCGGAGCGAGTTGCCTACCAGCAGGCTGCGATCTCCGGGGTCCCATGGGTCTGCGCCGACCCGTGCCCGCTGATGACGGCGGTGTACAGCATCGAGTACTTCAACGACGAGTCGCTGCTGCCCCCCGCGGTGCGCCACCAGCAGACCTACGACTTGACGCTGTGGTGCGACGTCGACCTGCCCTGGGTGCCGGACGGTGCTCAGCGCGATGGACCACAGCGGCGGTTGAGTGTGGATCGCGTGATCGCGGCGGTGGTCGCGGATTTCGACCTGTCGGTGGTTCGGGTCCATGGTGGTCCCGACGAGCGACTCTGCGCGGCATTGGCCGCGGTTGACGCGATGCGAACGTACTAACGCACGCTCTCTTGGCTAGTGCGGAGTCGCTATCTCGCACCCGACTGTTGCTCTTTGCGGGAAATAAGACACAATGGTGTTGTGAAATACGGATTCCCGGAGTTGCAGGGCCACGCTGGCGTTGAGCCGGCCGTTGGCGGCAGCAATCGCGGGGTGGCCAGAGTCGCGGCGGCGCTGCTGGAGTCCGGGCCAGCGACAGCACGCGAGTTGGGTGATCAACTCAAGCTAACGGGGACCGCCATCAGGCGTCACCTGGACAACCTGGTCGATGCCGGTTTCGCGCAGGCCTCGGAGCGGGCGCCGTTCGGACCTACCACCAGCAAACCTCGCGGGCGCGGTCGCCCCGCGAGGGTCTACACCCTGACGGCAGCCGGTCAGGAAGCCTTCGGGCAGGCCTACGACGAGCTGGCGATTTCCGCGCTGAGGTTCCTGGCTGACAGCGGCGGCGAGCAGGCGGTGGAAGCCTTTGCCCGGCAACGGGCGCAGGATATGGAACATCGGTATTCCGAGACGGTGGCGGTCGGATCGAACATCGGCGATCGAGCTTTGCTGCTTGCCCAAGCCCTGCATGAAGATGGGTTTGCTTCCGGCGTCGAGCCGACCGGGTCCGCTGGTGTGCAGGTCTGTCAGCACCACTGCCCGGTCGCCAAGGTGGCGATGCAGTTTCCGCAACTGTGTGATGCCGAGGCTCAGGCCTTCGGTCGTCTCGTTGGTGCTCACGTCACCCGCTTGGCAACCCTGGGCCAGGGTGACGGTGTTTGCACGACTCTGGTGCCGATCCCGGACTCGGACCCGAATGTCGAACAAGTGCTGACGTTGTCGGCGCCCGCACGAACAGCGGAGAGGACCCTGTCATGACCGAAACCGCGACCCACCCTGAATTGGATGGAATCGGCAACTACGAGTACGGCTGGCACGACGCCGACGCCGCTGGGTTGATCGCTGCACGGGGATTGTCCGAGGCGGTCGTTCGCAATATCAGCGCACTCAAGAACGAACCGCAGTGGATGCTGGATTTGCGTCTGAAGGGCTTGAAGCTGTTCGACCGCAAGCCGATGCCGACGTGGGGTTCGGACCTGTCCGGCATCGACTTCGACTCCATCAAGTACTTCGTTCGGTCGACCGAGAAGCAAGCAGCCACCTGGGATGACCTGCCCGCTGACATCAAGAACACCTATGACCGACTGGGTATCCCGGAGGCTGAGAAGCAACGATTGGTGTCGGGCGTGGCGGCCCAGTATGAAAGCGAAGTCGTCTACCACGCCATCCGGGACGATCTGCAGGCTCAGGGCGTGGTCTTCGTGGACACCGACACTGCGTTGCGGGAGCACGAGGAGATGTTCCGCCAGTACTTCGGCACGGTCATCCCGGTCGGGGACAACAAATTCGCGGCCTTGAATACCGCGGTGTGGTCCGGCGGCTCGTTCATCTATGTGCCCAGGGGAGTCCACGTAGAGATCCCGCTGCAGGCGTACTTCCGTATCAACACCGAGAACATGGGCCAGTTCGAGCGGACGCTGATCATCGTCGATGAGGGTGCCTACGTTCACTACGTGGAAGGCTGTACGGCGCCGATCTACTCCAGCGACTCGCTGCATAGTGCCGTTGTCGAGATCATCGTCAAGCCCGGCGGTCGATGCCGCTACACCACGATCCAGAACTGGTCCAACAATGTCTACAACCTGGTCACTAAGAGGGCGGTGGCGGAGGCCGGAGCCACGATGGAGTGGATCGACGGCAACCTGGGTTCGAAGGTGACGATGAAATACCCGGCAGTGTGGCTGATGGGTGAGCACGCCAAGGGCGAGACGCTTTCCATCGCCTTCGCCGGTGAGGGTCAACATCAGGACGCCGGGTCCAAGATGGTCCACGCCGCCCCCAACACGTCGTCGTCGATTGTCTCCAAATCTGTGGCACGCGGCGGTGGCCGAACCTCCTACCGCGGTTTAGTGCAGATTCTCGAGGGAGCGCATGGCTCGCGCAGCACCGTTCGGTGCGATGCCCTGTTGGTCGATGACATCAGCCGCTCGGACACCTACCCGTATGTCGATGTGCGGGAGGACGACGTGTCGATGGGGCACGAGGCCAGCGTCTCGAAGGTCGGCGAAGACCAGTTGTTCTACCTGATGTCGCGCGGCATGACCGAGGAGGAGGCGATGGCGATGATTGTGCGCGGCTTCATTGAGCCGATCGCCCGTGAGCTTCCGATGGAGTACGCACTCGAACTCAATCGCCTGATCGAGTTGCAGATGGAAGGGGCGGTCGGATGACCGCCCCGGCACACGCCGAGCGCGAAGTCGCAATCTCTCCCGCGCGGGACAAGAGCGATGAGATTTCCTCGTTCGACCCCGCCGAGTTTCCGACGCCGACGGGACGCGAGGAGCAGTTCAGATTCACACCGCTGCGCCGCATTCGCGGTTTCCTGTCGGCGTTCGACATCACCGACGGCGCGGACGTTTCACTGTCCGCGGCAGATCCGCGGATGATTGGTTTCGACGTGGCGCAGGGTCCGGTGGTGGCGGGACAGTGGCTGACACCGGTCGATCTGCCCAGCGCGCTTGCCTGGTCCGGTGCTGATCGGATCATCGGCGTTACGGTGCCGTCGGGGGTTGAGGTCGTCGAGCCCATCACCGTCGCAATCGTTGGGCGTACCAGCTCCTATCAGAGCATCAGAATCACCGTCGAGCACGATTCCAGGGCGACGGTGATCATTGACCACAGTGGGTCGGGTACCCATGCGACCAACGTCGAGGTCGAGGTCGGACGCCGGGCCGCGCTGACGCTTGTGTCGGTCCAGAACTGGAGCCCCGACGCCAGCCACTTGGGCAGAATCCACACCCACGTTGGCGCCGACGCCAGCATCGAACAGGTTGTGGCGACGTTCGGCGGGGACGTTGTCCGGTTGGTGTCGACGGTCGACTACGACGGCCCTGGCGGGTCGGCGAACTTGCTCGGGGCCTTCTTCGCCGACGCTGGCCAGCACCTTGAGCACCGGCTCTTCGTCGATCATGCCGTTCCCGGGTGTCGCAGTAATGTCGTGTACAAGGGCGCACTGCAGGGCGAGCATGCGCACACCGTCTGGATCGGCGATGTGCTCATCCGAGGGGGTGCGGTCGGTACCAGCACCTACGAGATCAACCGCAACCTGATCTTGACCGACGGTGCCCGAGCTGATTCGGTACCGAATTTGGAGATCGAGACCGGCGAGATTGTCGGCGCCGGGCACGCCAGCGCGACCGGGCGTTTTGACGATGAGCAGTTGTTCTATCTGCGCTCCCGCGGGATTCCCGAGGCGGTGGCCAGGCAGCTGGTTGTCCGCGGCTTCTTCGCGGAGGTCCTGGACGCGGTGAAGGACGAGCACCTGCGGACCAGACTGTGGTCGATTGTCGATTCAGAGCTCGGCTCGGGGGGTGCTGCGAGTGAATGATTTCGTGCCGGTGCTGCCGCTGGCCGACCTGCCGGAGGGGACTGCTACCAAGGTCGAGGTCAATGGCATCGAGGTTTGCCTGGTGCATTCGCAGGGACAGGTGTTCGCGATCGACGACACCTGCTCGCACGCCGAGGTGTCACTGTCCGAGGGAGACGTCGAGGGGTGTTTCATCGAATGCTGGTTGCACGGATCACGCTTTGATGTGCGCACCGGGCAACCCATCGGACCGCCGGCAATCCTGCCCGTTCCGGTGTACTCCACCCGAGTCGTCGGCGACGATGCCGACGCAATGATCTTTGTTTCCGCAAACCGAGGAGGTGGGCACACATGGCAGAACTAGTCATCACCGATCTGCATGCTGATGTCGTCAGTGAGGCCGGTCCGCGCGAGATCCTGCGCGGCGTGAATCTGACCGTCAGGTCCGGTGAGACCCACGCGATCATGGGCCCCAACGGGTCCGGCAAGTCCACGTTGGCCTACGTCGTGGCCGGTCATCCCAGGTATGTGGTGACCTCTGGCAGCGTGACGTTGGACGGCGCCGATGTGCTTGCCATGAGCGTCGATGAGCGGGCGCGAGCCGGGTTGTTCCTGGCGATGCAGAACCCGGTTGAGGTTCCCGGCGTCACCGTCTCGAACTTCCTGCGGACGGCGGTGACGGCCGTGCGCGGTCAAGCCCCGAAGCTGCGGTTGTGGATGGGCGAGCTGAAGACGGCCATGTCTGACTTGCAGATAGATTCGGCCTTCGCCCAGCGGAACGTGAACGAAGGATTCTCCGGCGGGGAGCGCAAACGCCACGAGGTGCTGCAGCTGGAGTTGCTCAAGCCGAAGATCGCAATCCTGGACGAGACCGACTCCGGTCTGGACGTCGATGCGCTCAAGGTCGTCGGGGAGGCCGTTCTGCGAGTGCGGGCGGCCAACGACACCGGCCTGTTGCTCATCACCCACACGACCAGATTGCTGCGGCAGATTCCGGCCGAATTCGTGCACATCTTCGCCGACGGACGGATCGTGGCAGAAGGTGGACCAGAGCTTGCGGTCGCCATCGACGAGCACGGATACGAGCGCTTCTTGCCGACGACCGAGGCCGTTGCCGCAGCCGGCCAATAGCGGCACGGGCGGTCTGACCGGCACCGAACGACAGAGAGCGAGACGAACGTCGATGGATGGTCCAATGTTGGACGTGGGCAGGATCAAGCAGGATTTTCCGATCCTGGCTCGAACCGTCCGCGATGGAAAGCGGTTGGTGTACCTCGATAGCGGTGCCACTTCCCAAAAGCCGCTGGCGGTGCTGGACGCCGAGCGGGCGTTCTACACGACCACCAACGCCGCGGTGCACAGGGGGGCCCACCAGCTGGCAGAGGAGGCCACCGACGCCTATGAGGCCGCCAGGACGCGGATAGCCGGGTTCGTCGGAGCGCAGCCGAATGAGATCGTTTTCACCAAGAACGCGACGGAGGCATTGAACCTGGCGTCGTACACATTCCTGAATGCCACCTTGAAGGCAGCCCTCGGCCGAGAATTGCCAGCAGGGTCTGAGCAGTTCATCCTCAAGGCTGGCGATGAGGTGCTGATCACGCAGATGGAGCACCATGCGAATTTGGTGCCGTGGCAGGAGCTGTGCGACAAGACCGGAGTCACGCTTCGGTGGATTGGGCTGACAGATGATGGCCGACTGGATTTGTCGAATCTGGACGAGCTGATCAACGAGCGCACCCGGGTCGTGTCGGTTGTGCACCAGTCGAACATCTTGGGCACCATCAACCCGATAGAGGCGATCGGTGCCCGAGCCGCGAATGTCGGCGCGGTTTTCATCGTGGATGCCTGCCAGTCGGTGCCGCACATGCCGATGGATGTGCTGGACACAGGTGCGGACCTGATCGCCTGGAGCGGTCACAAAATGCTGGGTCCGACGGGGATCGGCTGCCTTTGGGGTGCCTGGGACATCCTCTCGTCGATGCCGCCGTTCCTGACCGGGGGGTCGATGATCGAGCAGGTCTCGATGGAGCACACGACCTTTGCGCCACCGCCACAACGGTTCGAGGCTGGCGTGCCAATGGTCGCGCAGGCCGTGGGCCTTGCTGCGGCAGTCGATTATCTCGACGCGATCGGGCTTGCGAATGTGCAGGAGCACGTGCATTCGCTGACTGGCTACACCCTTGAGCGGCTGGGCGAACTCGATGGCGTTCGAGTGATTGGCCCAACCGAGAATGTGGACCGGGGTGGGGCCGTCTCGTTCGTCGTCGACGGTATCCACGCGCACGACGTCGGCCAGGTGCTCGACGATGCTGGCGTTGCGGTGAGGGTGGGCCATCACTGTGCCGTGCCAGTGTGTCGCAGGTACAGTGTGCCGGCGACGGTTCGGGCTACCTTCTCGATCTACAACGATGCCTCCGATGTCGACGCGCTGATCGACGCGGTCGGCGCCGCCCAGCGGTTCTTTGGGGTGAGGTCTTAGATGAGCATGGAAGCGATGTACCAGGAGGTCATCCTCGACCACTACCGGCATCCGCACGGGTCGGGGTTGGTGGAACCGTTCGACGCACAGGTTCATCACGTCAACCCCACCTGCGGGGACGAGGTGACCTTGCGGGTCAGGCTTGCCGGTGACCCGCAGCGTCCAGTGGTCGATTCGGTGTCGTTCGCCGGAGAGGGCTGCTCCATCTCGCAGGCCTCGGCCAGCGTGCTGCACGACCAGGTCAGCGGCCAGTCGCTGACCACGGCCTTTGACATGGTCGACGCGTTCACGGCACTCATGCACTCGGCCACAAACAAGGGCGCCGAACCTGATGAGGAATTGCTGGGCGACGCAATCGCGTTCCAGGGAGTGGCTCGGTATCCGGCGCGGATCAAGTGCGCTCTGCTTGCCTGGATGGCCTTCAAGGATGCGGCAAGCCAAGCCACCGCCGCCAGAGCGAATGGAGCACAGGCATGGTCACCGTAGCGAACGAATTCGAAGTGCTTGAGGCGCTCAAGGATGTGGTGGATCCAGAACTTGGCATCAATATCGTGGACCTTGGGTTGATCTATGGTGTGACGATCGATCCTGACAACACCGCAACGGTCGACATGACGCTGACGTCGGCGGCTTGCCCGATGACCGACGAGATTGAGGATCAGACTCGGGCAGCACTTGACGGCGTGGTTGAGAGCTTCACCATCAACTGGGTGTGGATGCCGCCTTGGGGTCCGGCCAACATCACCGACGACGGCCGCGACATGCTGCGCGCCCTCGGCTTCAACGTGTGATCACGGCCCGGGACATTGAGCTGCGGGCCGGTGCCAGGCTACTGCTGGAAGGAGCCAACCTGCAGGTCGCAAAGGGTGACCGGATCGGATTGGTAGGGCGCAACGGTGCCGGCAAGACCACCTTGATCAGGGTGCTCGGCGGACAGTTGCAGCCCGCCGCCGGGGTGGTGACCCGATCCGGGACCGTGGGCTACCTTGCCCAGGATCCGGCTTCGTGCGACCCGGAGCAGACTGTCCGCTCGCGTCTGCTGTCGGCCCGCGGGCTGGACGATTTCGAAAGACGGATGCGTCGGTCCGAGAAGGCTATGGCCAGCGCCGACGCGGGGACGCGTGAGAAGGCTATGCGCAGCTACGAGAACGCCGAGGCGGCGTTTGTCGCTGCCGGCGGTTACGCGGGTACCTCCGAGGCTGCCGCGGTCGCTGCGGGCTTGGGGATTGACGACCGGATGATGAACTCGCGGCTGGGCGACCTGTCCGGCGGACAGCGGCGCCGAGCTGAGCTTGCTCGCATTCTTTTTGCCGAGCAGTCGATGCTGCTGATGGACGAGCCGACGAACCACCTGGATGCTGATTCGATTGGTTGGCTCAGGACGTTCCTGAAGGCGCATAACGGTGGGCTCGTGGTCATCAGCCACGACGTCGAGTTACTGGCCGAAGTCGTGAACAAGGTGTTCTTCTTGGACGCCGACAGGTGCACTCTCGATCACTACAACGTGGGTTGGTCCGCCTACCTCAAGGCTCGCGAGGCGGACGAGCGCAGGCGACGTCGGGAGCGCGCTCACGCAGACAAGACGGCAGCCGCTCTCACCTCCCAGGCTGAGAAGATGCGGGCGAAGGCGACGAAGGCGCGCGCGGCTCAACAGATGTTGCGCCGGGCGGACAAACTCCGGGCCGACCAGCCTGAGTTGCGCCGCACCGAGCGGGTGGCCCGGTTGCGTTTTCCCGATCCGAAGCCTTGCGGCAAAGTGCCGCTGATGGCCCACGGGCTGGGCAAGTCGTACGGATCGCTGGAGGTCTTCAGCGGGGTGGACTTGGCCGTCGATCGCGGAGCCCGAGTGGTGGTGCTGGGACTGAACGGTGCTGGTAAGACCACCTTGCTGCGAATCATCGCGGGGGTTGAGCCAGCCGACGCTGGCGAGGTAGCGCCCGGCCACGGATTGCTGGTCGGCTACTACGCACAAGAGCACGAGACGCTGGACCGAGATGCGACCGTTGCTGAGAACGTGCGGCATGCTGCGCCCGATATCACCGAGCAGCAGGTGCGCGACCTGCTGGGATCGTTCCTGTTCTCCGGTGACCGGGTGGATCAGCGGGCCGGAACCCTGTCCGGCGGCGAGCGCACCAGGCTGGCGTTGGCCACGCTAGTCGTGTCTGGCGCGAATCTCCTTCTGCTCGACGAGCCGACCAACAACCTTGATCCGGCCAGCCGCGAGCAGGTTCTGGCGGCGCTGGATTCCTATCCAGGAGCTGTGGTCTTGGTCACACACGATGTGGGCGCCGTCGATGCGCTGAATCCGGACAAAGTGCTCCTGCTGCCAGATGGCGATGAGGACCTATGGAACGATTCGTACCGTGAACTCGTCGCGTTGGCCTAGCCAGAGCCCGCTGGGATGGCCCCTACGGCTGACGCGATGGCAAAGTCGAAGGTTGACGCCACGTGATGCATACGTGAGCATCGCAGTTGCGCTTGACCCGCTGTCGAGTCAGCAGACCCGATAGATCATCATAGTGTTGTTGGGTCAGCAGCCGCTGAACCGTATCCGCCCTCACCTCCCGAGAGGAAATGATGTCCGAACTAGCAAAAGGTCGTCGAGTAACTGGTGGCGAGCGCGAGAAGCTCGCTGCAGACCTCAAGCAGAAGTACGCCGACGGTGCCAGCATTCGTGAACTCGCTGAGTCGACCGGGCGGTCCTACGGCTTCATTCATCGCGTGCTATCCGAGTCGGGCGTGACACTTCGAAGCCGTGGCGGTGCCACTCGCGGCAAGAAGTCCGCCGACGACAAGAGCTAGCCGAGCACTGATGTCCGATTCGCACGTTAGCCAAGGCGGCGACGCCGCTTTGGCTGACGGTGGGACCGTCGACACAGGGGCGTCCGAGGCGGGTGTTCGGGTATCTCGTGATGGCCCGATCACCACAGTCACGCTCGCCAACCCAGGCAATCGCAACGCCCAGACGCCAGCGATCTGGCGGGCACTCGCGGCGGTCGGTTCTTCATTGGACCCGCAGGTCCGGGTGGTGGTTCTCAAGGCCGAAGGCCAGTCCTTCTCGGCTGGGCTGGATCGTCGGATGTTCGTCTCCGGGATTGAGGGCGAGCCGTCGTTGGCCGACATGGCGGCCTTCTCGGACGAGCAGTTCGATGCCAAGATCGCCGAATATCAGCGGGCCTTCAACTGGTGGCGTAGCAGTGACGCAATCACTATCGCGGCCGTTCAGGGCCATGCCGTGGGCGCCGGGTTCCAGCTGGCTCTGGCGGCCGACATCATGGTGGTTGCCGACGATGTGCAGCTCTCGATGAAAGAGACCCAGCTCGGGCTGGTGCCGGACCTGGCTGGCACCCATCCATTGGTGATGGCCGTGGGCTACTCAAGGGCGCTGGAGATCTGCGCCTCCGGCCGGTGGGTCGGGGCGGATGAAGCGGTGGCGCTGGGGATTGCGGTGGCTGCCACGAGTCTGCCAGACCTCGACGCGCGGGTTCAGCAGTTGATCGGGTCGTTCCTATCGGCACCTGCCGGAGCGGTGACGGCAACCAAGCATCTGCTGCGGGGTGCCGCGAACCGGTCCCACAGTGAGCAGCAGGCCGCCGAGCGCGCCGCCCAGCGCGGCAGGATTGCGGACATTGCGCGGGCGATGAGCTGACCGACCGAAACTGCGGCCCTGGTCGTATCGATGGTCGTGGCCGGAATTGTTCCTGCCACCGCGGTGTTGAGTGGGCGTGTCGATGACCAGCCCGATGGGCACCTTGCGGTCGTTCACCCGCGACCCGTCGGTCAAGAACCAGAAACTGGCTCCCGGCACCGTACGTCGAATCCTGAGCTATGCCAGGCCCTACCGTAAGATCATTATCTTCTTCATCATCTCACTCGTGGCCGATTCGCTGCTGGTGATCGCGGTGCCGCTGCTGTTTCGGAGGATCGTTGATCAGGGCATCACACCTGGAAACTCCGCGGTGGTGACGACCTGTGCGCTGCTGGTTGCCCTGGTCGCGGTTTTGGATGCGGGCCTTGGTCTGGTTGGACGCTACTGGTCCTCTCGCATCGGCGAGGGTCTGATCTTTGACCTGCGCAGCCAGGTCTTCGACCACGTCCAACGCCAACCGGTGGCGTTCTTCACACGCACCCAGACCGGGGCTTTGGTCTCGCGTTTGAACAACGATGTCATAGGCGCACAGCAGGCCTTCACCTCGACGATGTCGGGTGTGCTGGGCAACTTCATCAGCATGATCACTGTGCTGATCGCCATGCTGGTGCTGTCGTGGAAGATCACCCTCGCGGCACTCGTGCTGCTGCCGATCTTTATCGTTCCGGCCAAATGGATGGGCCGACGGTTGCAGTCGCTGACCCGCGAGCAGATGCAGTTGAACGCGGACATGGGCACTGTCATGACTGAGCGCTTCAACGTCGCCGGGGCGTTGCTGGTCAAGTTGTTTGGACGTCCAGCTGATGAATCCGCCTCGTTCAGCGACAAGGCCGGCCGGGTGCGAGATGTCGGCGTGAACATCGCCATGGCCAACCGCTATTTCTTCACAGCGCTCACGCTGGTGGCGGCTTTGGCGACCGCCATGGTCTACGGAATCGGCGGCAATCTTGTGGTGGCCGGTGCTATGTCGTTGGGCACGCTGTTGGCGCTGACCGGGCTGCTGGCCATGCTGTACGGACCCCTGACGGCACTTTCGAACGTGCGGGTCGACGTGATGACCGCGCTGGTCAGTTTCGAGAGAGTCTTCGAAGTGCTTGATTTGCAGCCGCTGGTCACCGAGCGCGAAGATGCCGTCCTTATCGAGCCCGGTCCGGCGTCGGTGCGATTCGACAACGTGTCGTTTCGCTACCCGACTGCCGCCGATGTGTCGCTGGCTTCGCTTGAGTCGGTCGCTCGGACCGATTCGCGCCGCGACGCACCCGTGTTGCACGACATCTCATTCGATGTGCAGCCAGGCCGGATGGTCGCCCTCGTTGGTTCCAGCGGAGCTGGCAAGAGCACCATCACCCAGCTCATTCCGCGACTGTATGACACCACTTCCGGCACTGTTCGGATCAATGGAATCGATGTCCGCGACGCCACGCTGGACTCGCTGCATGCCACCGTCGGGGTCGTCACCCAGGATGCCCATCTATTCCACGATTCAATCCGGGCCAATCTGGTGTACGCCAGCCCCGGCGCGACGCAGGCCGACCTACTCAAGGCCTGCGACGACGCCCACATCGGCGAGTTGATTCGGTCTCTGCCAGACGGATTGGACACCGTGGTCGGTGATCGTGGCCATCGGTTGTCCGGCGGCGAGAAGCAACGCATCGCCATCGCCAGGCTGCTGCTGAAGGCGCCAGCCGTGGTGGTGTTGGACGAGGCTACTGCGCACCTGGACAGCGAGAGCGAGGCAGCCGTTCAGCGGGCGCTGGCGACCGCGCTGCGAGGTCGCACCTCTGTCGTCGTTGCGCACAGATTGTCCACCATTCGTGAAGCGGACCAGATTCTGGTGATTGATTCCGGCCGTGTTGCTGAACGTGGCACACATTCGCAACTGCTGGCGCGTAACGGAATCTACGCGGACCTGTACCGAACTCAGTATTTCGAGGAGGACGCGAACGTGGTGCTCGACGAGCCCGTTACGGCCGACTGGTGAGCTGAGTTGGGCCGCTGCTCACATCCTCGGCGTCCCACTAGATCGTTCGCAACGCTCCGCCGTCTGCGACCACCACCGAGCCGGTGGTGTAGGCCGAGGCTGGAGACAGCAGGAACGCCGCGAGCTGCCCGAACTCCGCCGGCTCGCCATAGCGGCCTAGCGGAATGGCCTGCTCATTGCGAATCCGAGTACGTTCGGGGGTTCCGCTGCGCGCATCGAGGGCGAATGTGCGGTCGGTGGCGATGCGTCCGGGCATCACCCCGTTGACCCGG
>JBAXOQ010000055.1:0-17595 GCA_037133175.1 Actinomycetes bacterium | reverse complement strand
GTTCCCACCTGGTTAGTGGTGATCGGCTACCTGTTCCCCATCGTGCTGCTGTTCAGCCCACCGAGCTTGACCTGGGTTCCCGCCCTGTTCCCGATCTGGGTGCTGTTGCTGAGTATCCACATCCTGGTCGTCACCCGCGGTCGGCCGGGCCGGGATGCGGCTGCGTGGTCAGCGGAGACCCCCTGACCGGAGTTAGCGTGGACTCCGATCGCCAGTAGGCGTTGACGATGGCACCGAGCAGGATGATGTAGATCGCGGTGTAGACCGAGATGAGAGCGCTGATGCTGCTGGCGGCTACGCCGTAAACCGACTTTGTGCTCCCGAATCCGGCAATGGCGAGCGAGAGAACGATGGCCAGCCCCGCCAGGCCTATCGTCGCCAGCACGGCACCAGGCAGGTGGCGGATGCGGTCGTCGGTCCGCCCGATCGAGAACTTGTACAGCCAGATCAGTACCGCCAACACCAGCAGCAGAACCACCGGAACGACCACGAGATACTGGATAACGGCTTGCCAGAATCCTGACAGTTGGCTGGTCAGGGCGGTCATCTCTGATGCCACGAGGGCTACCACTCCAAGGGTCAGCACACCGAGGATCCCGCCGATTACCCCCCGCAACCGCTCCACGAAGTAGCTGCGCACCGACAGCCCGAAGGACAGGCGTACGGCTCGGGTCAAGTTGTAGGAACCAACGGACACCGTCCACAGCAGCACGACCAACGAGATCACCAGGTTGAGCGATAGACTGGAGGTCGTGGTGTCCGCCATCTGCTGTGCCTGGTTGGAGATCGCTTCGCCCAGGGATCCGGTGCCTTTGCCGCCCAGATCGCTGAGGGCTTGGGCGACTCGCTGTGGCGTGACGACCAGGCCGAAGATGCTCACAGCGGCGATCACCGCCGGAAACAAGGCGATGACCAGCCAGAAAGCGGCCCCAGCGGCGGCCAGGCTCGCGCGGCTCTCACCCTGAATCACCGCAACGTTCTTGATCAGCAGTATCCAGGCAGACACCCGTCCGTGTCGTGAGAGCCAGCGTTGCAGCATTGCCGAAAGGGCGGTAATGCGGGCGGAGGCTGGGCTTGGCGAAGACTCCCCGGCCGGGCCAACGGTGCTGCCTTTTGGATCTGAGCTATCGGTCACCGTACCGATTATGCGCCCCGGGATGCCAGACTCCGCATGATCTTGCGCAGTCCGTTGGACTGGTCGCCCGATATCACCCCTGTTGGGTGAGGCGGACGCCCCTGCTGTGTGATGCTGTGTTCACTGGCATGGTTGGTGGTAGCGATTCGTCGTGTGTGCCGTCGGGCAAGACGATTCTGCAGGACGTCCGGACGACTAGGAGATGAAGAACGTGACTGTTCCATTGGAAGAAACCGGTCCCATCGACTACCTGGTGGTCGAGTACCCCGGCAACCATATGACTGGCGAGGCATTTCCGATTCTGTTGGAACTCGTTGATCATGGCCTCATCCGGGTCTTGGACCTCGTCTTCGTTCGCAAGGAGCTAGACGGATCGGTCGCGGCGGTGATGATTCCCGACCTGGTAGCGGGCGGGGCCGTGTACCTGCAGGTCTTCGAGGGGGCATCCTCCGGACTGCTCGGCCAGGACGACATCGACGAGGCCAGCCTGGCCATTGAGCCTGGCAGTACTGCGGCGATCCTCGTCTACGAGAACGTCTGGGCGGCCCCGTTTGCCGCGGCCCTGCGCCGATCTGGTGCTCAACTGGTCGCCAACGGACGGATTCCGGTCCAGGCGATCGTCGCGGCCCTCGATGCACTCGACGCCGCCGATTCCGCGCAATAGTCACCACCAAGCCCTCCACAAGCCGAAAGGAACAGTGCTATGCCAGGTCTTATCCGCGGGGTTGCCCGTACCGCTGCTGTCGCTGGAACTGCCAGCGCCGTGGGCGGGCGCGTCCAGCACCGCCAGCAGCAGAAGTGGGCGAAGCAGGAGCAGCAAGCCCAACCGCAGCAGGCACAACAGGCTCCGCTGCAACAACCGGTGTACGCCGCACCGGCCCCCCAGCAACAGCCCGTCTACGCTGCGCCTGCTCCAGCGCCGGCCGCGCCGCCGCCAGCTGGCGACATGGCCAGCAAGATCGCACTGATCAAGCAACTCGGAGAGCTGCGGGACAATGATTTCCTGACCGAGGCTGAGTTTGAGACGCAGAAGGCCAAGATCCTCGCGTAGGACGACTTACCGCGTGGGACGGCGCGGGTAGCACTCCGGATGATGAGCTCGCACCGCCCACCAACCGTCCATCTGGGCGCAGAGGTTTGCTGGCGAGTTCAGCACCGTCAAGGCAGAGTCGCTTGCCGCCTGGACGGTTTCGCAGCAAGCTTGCCACTGACGATTACGATGACCGCGGGGCGCAGTTCCTGCTGAAATCGCTCCGACCACGAGAGGACCGCAGGCTGTGAGAGAAATCGCTGCAATTGAAATCCCCGAGATGGACGTTTCGGCGAGGGCGGCCATGCTGCTCGCAGCATTCGTTGGGGGCAGGTCGTACCAGCCCAATCTGCTGACTCGCGGCACTCGGGACCAAGCCCTGATTACTGGCCTGGCTTCGGCGACTGCTTACGGGTGGGGCGCGTCATCTCACTCCTTCCTGATGTCGATCGCCGATCGCTTGCCGATGCCCGCCCTGCCGGCCGGGGTGCTGGTGGACGCTGCCGCAGTGGCGGCCGGAGCGGCTGGGATGGCACTGCTACCCGCCGATTCGTCGACCACTTCGCGGGCACTCGGAGGTTTTCTGGCCCGAGCCACCCTCGCGACAGGCGGAGCTGGGTTGATAGCCCAAGCGCTCGAACCGATCCGTGGCAAGCGCGGTGCCAGGACAGTAGCGATAGCGACCTTGGTAGCCGTCGGGGCCGGATCGTGGGCATGGACTCGCCCGGGTCGGGCATCGTTCGGGTCCGAGTCCTCCGATGGCGAGTACTTCGAAGACACCCCGCGTGAGATCAGCACGCTGAAGGCGACAGGTTTGGGACTGGTTGCTGGTGGAGCTCTGTTCGGACTGTCGCACCTTGAATCCGCGTTGGCGGGCGCGGTGTCGCGCGCGGCAGCCAAGGCGCTGGGCGGTGAGCCGGACGATCACCGCAGCCTGGGTCGAGCCGGAGCTACTGCTCTGAGCTACGGGCTGGGCTGGTACGCCGTGGCAAAGGCCACCTCGAAACTTTCGGAGGTGGGTAATTCAGTCGAGAACGCCTACACCGCGCAGCCGACGCTGCCCGAGGTTACGGGCTCGCCCGCATCGGGGATTCCCTGGGAGAAGCAGAGCCGGGAGGGAACGCGCTGGTTGGCCGCAACGCTTACCCCGGACATGATCGAATCGGTCATGGAGGAGCCTGCCAAGCAGCCCATTCGGGTGTACGCGAGCCTGGACGCCGCTCACAGTGAAGAGCAGCGCGCCCAGCTGCTGCTGCGGGAATTGGACCGGACGCACGCCCTGGAGAGGCCCTACGTGGCGATCTTTTCGCCCACGGGTTCGGGCTATGTGAACTACGTGGCCTGCGAGACTTTCGAGTTCCTGACCCGAGGCGACTGTGCCAGCGCGTGCATCCAGTACTCGGTGCTTCCCTCTGCGTTGTCACTGACCAAAGCTGAGGAGGGCACCCGCCAGACCAGGATGGTGCTCGACGGCATCGCAGAGCGCCTGCGCGATGTGCCGCCTGCCGAGCGCCCCCGGCTGCTGATGTTCGGCGAGAGCCTGGGTTCGCGCGTCAGCCAGGACGCCTTCGCCGGAGCCAGCGACCTCGGACCCAGGGGTGCGGGCATCGACGCTGCGGTCTGGGTGGGCACCCCGGCTTTCACAGCCTGGCGGCGGGCGCTGTGGGCGGGCAGGGCTCAGGACACTGCGCCCTCGGTGGGACCCGGGGCGTTGTATCTGCCCCGAGACGTGAGCGACTGGGACGAATTGCCAGCACAGGATCGGGCGAGGGTGCGGTACCTGCTGCTGCAGAACGGTGACGATCCGGTCCCCAAGTTCGAGCCGACGTTACTGTGGCGTCAACCCGATTGGCTGGGTCCGGACGATACCCGCCCGCCGGGTGCTCCGCGGGGCACGATCTGGCAGCCCATCACCACTTTCGTGACTACCTTCGTGGACCTGATGAACGCGCTGACCCCGACACCTGGCCGGTTCGACGAAGGCGGTCACGACTACCGTGCCGCGATCCCCGACGCCATTCGGCAGGTGTGGCGTCTGCCCGCGACCGATCGTCAGATGCAGCGCATGGTGGCAGCGATGCAGGAGCGCGAACTCGGATGGGAGGCGGCTCGCGTGTGGGCGGCGGCTGAGGCAAGTGCGCCCGACTCCCGCCAGGAGGCCCTGTCGAAGGCGCAGGAGAAGATTTCGGATTGGGTTCCGGGCGCTGAGACGCTGACTGTGGATCAGGTCCAGGACATCATCGAACCGACTATCACCGGATCCGAAGCGGATCCTCGAACGGAGGCTCCCAATGAGTGATGCTTCGCGCGTTGTCGACGCGCCGCCGCCATCGACGCGGCGGCGGTTGCTGGCGGTCGTGTCGCTGGTGGCGACGGTGGTCCTGTTGGTACTGGTACTGGTCTTCCTCCTGAAGAACCCGCTGTGGTTCGTCGGGGGGGGTGATCGGTCTTGTGCTGGTCGTCGGTGGCGGGTGGGTGATGATCACTGAGCAGTATCCGCGTCGTGCTTTCGGCATCGTCGGAGTCGTCGTAGGGGCATTGGCAATCGTCGGCGCGGTCTTTGGTGCCTACTCCGACAGCGTTGCTGGGCTGTGGCGGGTGCTTGTGCTGGTGGTCTGCGGCGTTCTGGCGGTCGGCTGTGCGCGACTCGCCCTGGTGCGGGACTTGCACGACATAGATCGACTCCGCTCCAACCGGGTCCGGTCACAGCACCCGGTGCTGATCTGCAACCTAAAATCCGGCGGCGGCAAGGTCGAGAAGTTCGGACTGATGGACCTGGCCCGCGACGCTGGTGTCGAAGTAGTGCTTCTTGAGCCTGGTCTGGACCTGGCGCAGTTGGCGCGGGACGCGATCGCCCGCGGCGCCGATGCCCTAGGAATGGCCGGCGGTGATGGCTCGCAAGCATTGGTTGCGTCCATCGCCATCGAGAACAACGTGCCCTTCGTTTGCATCAGTGCCGGCACTCGCAATCACTTCGCCCTGGACCTCGGGCTGAACCGGGAAGACCCGCGCACCGGCATGGTTGCCCTGCGCGACGGGGTGGAACGACGTGTGGACTACGCCATGGTCGGTGACCGGCTCTTCGTGAACAACGTTTCGCTGGGGGTCTACGCAACCATCGTCCAAGAAGACAGCTACCGCGATGCCAAGGTCGAAACCACGAAAGAGAAGATCCCCGAGATGCTTGGTCGCCAGGCTGAGCCGTTTGACTTGCAGTTCACGAATCCTGACGGCCGCGAAGTGGACGGAGCATTTCTGATCATGGTGTCCAACAACCCGTATGTCATGGGACCCTCGTTGGACATCTCACAACGCCGCTCGATGGACAGCGGGCAGTTGGGTGTGTTCGCCGTGACCGCCTCGTCGGGGGCTGAGGCTGGGAAGATGGTGGCGCGTTCTGCGCTCGGGTTAGGCCAACGCGATCCGAACATGCACCAGTTTGAGGCGACGGAGTTCGAGGTGCGGTCAAGGAGTGGTCGTGCGCTGGCTGGCGTCGACGGGGAGTCGCTGGACTTGCCGACTCCGCTGAAGTTCAGGATTCACCCCGGCGGCATGCGGATCCTGGTGCCCGAGGACAGCATCTTGGTCGCTGAGAAGCGCCGGGCCCGTGGCATCAGTTTCGGTGACTTGCTGGCCATCGCGTCGGGCAAGGCGCCCAAGAACACTCGCGCGACCGTGGGGTGAGCACAACTGGAATTGCCAGGGTGATTCCGGGCGTGGCGGCTCTTTCCGGCTACCAGAAATCGTGGCTGCCGAAGGACATCATGGCGGGCCTGGTGCTGTCCGCCTTGTTGGTTCCACAGGGAATGGCCTATGCGGAATTGGCGGGGCTGCCGGCGGTGACCGGCCTCTATACCTCGATCCTGTGCCTCATTGGCTACGCCATCTTCGGCCCATCCAAGATCCTGGTTCTCGGGCCGGATTCCTCGCTCGGCCCGATGATCGCGGCAACGATCCTGCCGCTGGTCGGCGCCAACGGTGACCCGGCGCGGGCTATCGCGTTGGCATCGATGCTGGCGATTTTCACAGGTGCGATCATGGTCGGCGCGGGCATCGGCAAGTTCGGTTTCGTCGCCGACCTGCTATCCAAGCCGACGATCCTGGGGTACATGAACGGGTTGGCCCTGACGATCATCGTTGGCCAGCTGCCGAAACTTCTTGGCTTTTCGGTCGACGCTGATAACTTCATCGGCGAGTTGCGCGGTGTGATCAACGGCGTTTTGAGCGGCGAGATCGTGGTAGCTGCGGCCGCCGTTGGCCTGTTCTCGCTGGTCCTGATTCTGATCTTGCAGCGTCTTCTGCCGAAGCTGCCAGCGGTGCTCGTCGCGGTGGTCGCGGCGATCGGCGCCACCATCGTGTGGGACCTCGGCGCTCGGGGTGTCAAACTCGTGGGCACCCTGCCGCAGGGGTTGCCCGCGCTGCAGTTTCCGTCGGTCGGCCTGTCCGATCTGCTGCCGTTGTTCGGCGGTGCGATGGGCATCGCGCTTGTTGCCCTGGCCGACACCATCTCGACCGCTACCTCATTCGCCGAACGCCAGGGCGAGGAGGTAGACGGTGACAAGGAGATGATCGGCATCGGCGCCGCCAACATCGCCGCCGGGATGTTCCAGGGGTTCCCGGTCAGCACCAGCGGCTCCCGCACGGCTGTGGCTGAGCAGTCGGGGGCAAAAACCCAGTTGACCGGTCTGGTGGGCGCGTTGGTCATCGGCGTGATGCTGCTGGCCCTGCCGGCACTTTTCGCCTACTTGCCGCAGCCTACCTTGGGAGCGGTGGTCATCACCGCGGCCATCTCGCTGGCCGATCTGCCGGGAACCAGACGATTGTGGGTGCAGCGACGCGGTGACTTCGCGATTTCAATCATGGCGTTCCTGGGAGTCGTGTTACTGGGAGTCTTACCGGGAATTGTGGTGGCGATCGTCATCTCGGCCGGGAACGTGTTCCGCCGGGCGTGGTGGCCCTACCAGGCGCGACTCGGGCGCGTTCCGGAATTGCGCGGGCTGCACGATGTCAGCCGCTACCCGAACGCCCAGCATATGCCCGGGTGCGTGATCTTCCGATTCGATGCTCCGCTCATCTTTGCCAACGCTCGCACCTTTCGCGACAGCGTCCGGACGATGGCAGAGGCACTGCCCGAGCATGGTTGGGTGATTGTCGCGGCCGAACCGATTACCGATGTCGATACCACTGGGTGCGACATGCTCGAGGATCTGGTGACCCTGCTTGATGGCCAAGGTCGAAAACTCGTGCTCGCCGAGCTAAAGGATCCGGTACGGGCGAAGCTGACTCAGTACGGGCTGTCGGCGGTTCTCTCGGAGGACCATTTCTTCCCGACGGTCCACTCTGCAGTTGATGCGTATCAGGCCGTTTCGGGTGCAGTCTGGACCCCGTAGCTGCGTCCAAGCCCGGGCTCATCAGCCAACCCCGTCGCCAGGTGGGGATAGGTGGCGCCAGGTACCATCCGAAGAGCATTCATGTGATCGGCATTCTTCGAACGGAAACCTCTTCGTGACCGAGTACCCAGACGGGCGCATTGACGTCAGCAGCCGGGCTCCGGTGAGTGGTCTTGTCGCGACACCCGAGAGCAAGCTGCGTGCCCCCAAACAGCAAATTGTCGTCGTGCGCCGACAGCGGCTGCTCGATCGGATGGCTGGCGCTCGCTTTCAGATTGTAGCGATCCAGGGCCCCGGCGGATTCGGCAAGTCCACTCTGGCTGCTCAGTTCGCCCAGCAGTCGGTTGTGAGTGCTTGGGCCACGCTGGACGCCACCGATTCGGATCCAGTCGTGTTGGTCTCAACCCTGCTCAACTCGCTGGCGCAGGCATCTGCCCTGCCGGAACTGGAAACAGGGAATCGGTGGCCAGCAGGGCTCTCGGGTGACGAACCCACTTTCTCGCGGTGGGTTCTGCCGCAGTTTCGTCGAGCGGTGGAGTCCTCGTCGCCAGCGACGATGATCATCGATGAGGTCAATCTGGCGGAGGGTCAGCAGGCCAGTCAGGTGTTGATTGCTCTCGTCGACTCACTACCCGCGGGCTCGAGCGTGATCCTGGTTGGTCGTTCATTTGAAGGGCTTCCGCTGCCGTTGTGGTCCGGTCAGGGCCGACTCCTGGAGCTGACATCCTCGGACTTGCTGCTCGACCGCGAGGAGATCGCCGAGGCTCTGTCGGGATTTCGTGGCGGTCCGGTCAGTCCTGTCCTGATTGACACGGTTGAGCAAGACACTGCCGGTTGGCCTGTTGCGGTCTATCTCGAATCGGTGCTTGACGAGGGTCGGTCCCGCCAACCGCCCGCCTACCTGAGCCGGTACTTGCGCAGCGAGATTCTGGCCAACATCGACCCGGACTTGGTCGAGTTCCTGCGGGTCACGGCTCCGCTGGAAATGTTGTCCGTCGAGTCGTGCGCTGCGGTGACGGATTCAGGAAGTGCTGTTGTGGACCTTCTCAGCCGCGCCGCGTCCGAATCGCTGTTGATTAGCAGGAGTGAGGGCCGCAGGAACTGGTTTCGCCTGCATAAGCTCCTGCGCGATCAACTGTTGGATGACTTGCTGCTCAACGAGCCTGCGGTGGCGGCTCGCGTGAACGCCCGGGCGGCCCTCTGGTACCGCGGCCAGGGGCTCGTGGACAGGGCGATTGCCCACGCCATTGGATCGGGGGACCCCGATTTGCTCGGACAGATCCTGTGGGTGCCGGCTTCGGAGGCTCTGCTGCGTGGGCAGAGCGGCCGCGTCCGTCGTTGGCTCAGTCGCATTGACGACGGTGTGGTCGCGAAATCCGCTGGGTTGTCCCTAGCCGCAACGTGGGCAGCCGTCAGCGCTGGGGACTATCCCCGCGCGGCCCGGTGGGAGCAGGTGACGGCGGGACTGATCGAACGCGGGCAAGCGGACCGTTCGCTGACTCCGACCGTAGGACCCTCCTTTCGGTTGATAGCCGCCCTTGCGGGACGAAGTGGCTGGCGCCGTTCGGCCGAGATCGCCGCAGAGGCGGGGGAGGCGATGCCTCCGGATTCGCTGATGCGCGTGTTCGCTGACCTCCTGCAAGGCTGGTTGCTGGTGCTCGCGGGGGATGAGGAGTCCGGGCAGGTCCTGCTTGATCGTGTACGCGTTGTTGCGCGAGTGCATGACATGGCCACCACGGCGACCGAGGCGGGATCTCTGTGCGCGCTGATGTATTGCGTTCGCGGTGACAACGCCCGTGCTGCGGAGCTTGTTGCACACGCGCGGGCAACTTGGGAGCCGCGAGACCACGAGGGTGCGTTGATGACGAGGGCTTTGCTGAGCCTTGCCACCGCCTGCGTGGGCGGTGATGCCGACTCCGCTGGCCGCGATACCGCCTCGATTCGGCTGAGTCTGGACCTCGCGCCCAGTGTCGTACGGATGGTCCCGTGGTTCGAGCCGATGGTTCATGCTGCGGCGGCGGTTCAGCAAGCCGACACTGACGGTGTCGCGGCAGCTGAGCACTTGCGCCAAGCGCAGGAGTCGCGGCTCGCCCTACCACCCTCGCCGTTCCTGGACGAGATGGTGGAGCGGGCACGAGCCGTGCTCAGCAGTGCTGGGCGCTTATCGGTCCTTAGTCCGGCCGAGCGTCGGGTCTGGGATTTGCTGCAGACCCGGATGACGATCCGAGAGATCGGCCAGTGCCTGTTCGTGTCACCGGAGACGGTCAAGACTCACACCGCGGCGATCTACCGCAAACTGGGTATCACGTCCCGTCGGCAGGCCCAGGACCTCGGCGAGAGCCTGCAGTTGGGACGTCCGGTCTGAAGACGCTGACCGAGCGCGGACACCCCAGAGCCGGACTACCCGAAACAGGTGATCTGCGGGACTCGCGCCATCAACTAGGTTCAAGAGTGGTCGGACTCCAGTGTGTTCGCCAGTATGGATGTCGTGGATGAACCGTCCGGGAGGACTACATGAAACGTTGGTTGCCACTGGTCGCGTTGGCGGTCGCACAATTTGTGATGGTGCTCGACCAATCGGTGATGAACGTGTCGATCAGTCAGCTGGTCATCGATTTCAACACAACGGTGACCACCATTCAGGCGGTGATCACGCTGTACTGCCTGGTGATGGCCATGCTGATGCTCACCGGCGGCAAGATCGGCGACATCATTGGTCGGCGCAAAGCGTTCTCAATCGGGCTGGTCATCTACGCCTGTGGATCGGCCTTGACTGCGGTGGCGCCCACCGTCGCCGTATTGACCTTGGGGTGGTCGATCTTGGAGGGCATCGGTGCCGCTTTGGTGCTGCCAGCGTTGGCGGCACTGATAGCTGGCAACTTCGAAGGCAAGGAACGCAACGTCGCCTACGCGGTGATTGGCGGTGTGGCCGGCGCAGGCATCGCGGTCGGCCCAATCGTGGGTGGTTGGGCAACCACCGAACTGAGCTGGCGGATCGTGTTCGTTGGCGAAGTCGTGCTGGTCCTGTTCGTGCTTGTGATGACCCGCCTGGTCAAAGACACCGCGCTGACCGGGAAGGTTCCGAAGCTGGATTTCGTCGGTTCTGTGCTGTCGGCAACCGGTCTGGGCGTCATCGTGCTGGGCACACTGCAGTCGAGTACCTGGGGATGGATCAAGCCAAAGGACTCCCCGATCACGATCTTCGGTTTCTCGCTCACGCTGTTCGTCATCGCCGGTGGCGCGGTTCTGTTGTGGGCGTTCGTCCGCTGGCAGCGGCACCGGGAAGCCATCGGCAGCGATCCGCTGGTGCATTTGGATCTGGTGAAGATTCCACCGCTGCGATCGGGATTGATCGGTCTGTTCACCCAGAATCTGATTCTGATGGGTGTCTTCTTCACGATTCCGCTGTACCTGCAACTGGTGCTCGGCTTCGATGCTCTGGAGACCGGTTTGAAGATGCTGCCAGTGTCTATCGCGATGTTCCTGGCCTCGGCCATCGGCTCGCGGTTGTCGGGAATCTACCCGGTGCGAACGATCGTTCGCTCCGGCCTGACGATCACGGTCGTGTCGGTCGTTGCACTGATGGCGAGCATAAAGCCGGACTTGGCTGGCACCGCGTTCGCAGTTTCAATGGCCCTGCTGGGTGTCGGCATGGGCTTGATCGTGTCGCAACTCGGAAACGTCGTTCAGTCCTCTGTCGACGTGTCGGGCCGCGGCGAGGCGGGAGGGTTGCAGTTCACCGGTCAGCAGTTGGGCTCGTCGCTCGGGGTGGCGCTGATCGGCGCTCTGGTGTTCGCCGGACTGACTGGAGCGTTCGTGTCCAATATCGCTGAGGATCCCGCGATCAGCTCCGAGGTCTCCGCCCAGGTTGGCGTGGCTGCCGGGTCCGGCATCGACTTCGTATCGTCCGACCAGATTGCGGCCGCGGCGCAGCAGGCGGGACTGGATCAACCCACCACCACCGCGTTGGTCAACAACTACGAGGAGGCGCAGCTGATGTCGCTCAAGGCCGGACTGTTGGCCGCTGCCTTCCTTGCGCTGATTTCGCTAGCGTTCACCCGAGACCTACCGCATGCCAGACCGTCGCCACGGCAGAAACCGGCCGATCAGGTTGTCACTGCGTGACCAGCGGTAGGTCGGCGTTCGGTCGCAACGCAACCTTCAGGCGACCGCTGCGAGTGGGTGAGGACGCCTCAGCCAGGGCGGTTTTCCATTGCTCGATCGGGTAGGTGTGCGTCAGGATCCCGTCGATCAGATAGTCGTCGTCGGCCAGCCATTCGGTGACCTGGTCCATCGTGTGCCGACCGCCGAGTGCCCTCTCAGGGCCGAAGTTGATGGTGCCCTGCACCGTGAGCTGGCGGTTCCACACCAGCGACCAGTCCACATCTTGCTTGCCGGCGCCGCCGATCAGCACGAGCATTCCGGACGGTCGCAGCAGGTGCATGCCGAGGTCGATCGTGTCAGGCGAGGCCACAGTGTCGAAGACGGCGTCGACGCCCTGGGACAGAATCGGAAGCTTGGTCATCTGCGGTCGCAACACCCGACCGCCATCGCTGGCGACCAGAGCCTCGAGCCCGGCCCGCCCCCCGGCGATGGTGCGGCTCGCGCCTGCCGCTAGAGCCTTGGAGGCGCCGTACTCACCCCTGGCGACCACGATGATGTCCAGATCCGTGTGCAGTTTGCGCAGCGTTGCTATGACCAGCAGTCCGATGGCGCCCGGCCCGATCACCACGACTCGGTCCCCTCGGCGCGTCCACTGCAGCGCCGAATGCAGCGCGATCGACGCCGGCTCTGCCAGCACCGCGCGGGCAGACGGGATGTCGCGCACTTTGAACAGTTGGGACTCGTGCGCGACGACCTGCTCGGACCAGCCGCCTCCCAGGGCGGCATCGAAGCCCTGGGTGGGTGAGTGGCACCCGCTCACGCCGGGTTCATCGAAGCGTTCACACAGCTCCGTCAGTCCATCTCGGCAGGATCGACAGGGCTGGAATCCGCGTTGCTCGCACGCCAGCACGCCTGCCAGCGCAACCCGGTCACCGGACGACACCCGCGAGACTCCCGGTCCCACTTCGTCGACAACTGCCACGATCTCGTGGCCGAGGATCTGCTCGCGGGCTGTGTAGAACGCCGACAGGACGAACGATGATTTGGCGTGCGCGACGTTGACGTCGCTGCCGCAGATGCCGGCCAGTTCGGTGCGCAGCCGGACCCAGCCATCGGCGGTGGGCAGCTTTGGCTCGGGGAAGTCGGTTTCGTAGCGAAGGACACCGCCGGGACCCCACCCGGCGTTGTTGCCCAGGCTCAGCGGAAGCTTCTGACTCCCGGCAGTCACCAGGTAACGCGCCGGCGACAGGTCCGCCACGACCGCCTTCATCAGATAACTCCCTCTTCGTGTGCCCACGCTTGGACTCGGGCCATTCCCTCTGCGAATGACACTCGAGGCTCGTAGCCAAGTAGTCGGCGTGCCTTCTCGATTGAAAACGTTCCCTGACGGGCCAAGTACAGGACACTCGCCCGGTTGGCTTCGGAGTGCCAGCCCACCGCCCGGGTTGCCGTGCCGAGCAACTCTCCGAGCGGCACGGCGAGCGAGGTGGGGATAGTGCGGACCGATCCGCCAGCGAAGGTTGCTAGTGCCCCGAAGAACTCCTCGCAGGTCATCGACACGTCATCGGTGATGTTGAAGATCTGCCCGACCCCGGCTTCGGACGACAGGGCGAGCAGGACCCCATCGACCAAGTTGTCGATGTACGTCGGGCTGAAGATGCCCTTGCCGCCCGCAGGCAAGATCATCTGGTGGCTGCGCAACATCCGAATCGGTTCTCGCACCCACACCGCCCCTGGGCCGAACAGGTCGCCCGGTCGCACGATGGTGCAGGGAATCTCGCCGGACGCATGCGCTGCGAGCACGACGGCCTCGGAGTTCACCCGGGAATCGACGTAGCTGCGTCCTTCGACCCGGATGGGGAATCGCTCATCGAGCACCCCGGTGATTGAGGTTCCGTAAGCCGCCACTGAGGAGATGTGCAGGAACCGCGAGACCCCCGCTGTTGCCGCCGCTTCCAGCACCCGCCGGGTGCCAAGGACGTTGACCTCCCACGCTTGGTCGATGGACGCGACATTCGACACGATGGCTGCCGTGTGGATGACCGCGTCTACACCCTCGAGTGCTTGTGGCCACTTCTGCGGGTCGGTGGTGCTGCCGCCCACCACGCCGTGCTCGGCGTCGGCGATCAGATCCACGCCGGTGGCTTGCGCTCCCAATTCCCGTAGTCGCGCCATCAGTGCCCTGCCCATGAACCCGTTAGCTCCGGTCACGAACACGCTCGCCGGTACGTCCACCACGACCCGGTCCCGCGCTGATGCTGTCATCTTGGCTCCCTGTCTGTGACAAAGTCGAAAGGAGTCCTACTTGGCGTCTGGCGGCCTTGGGACCCGCAAAAGTGGTAGCTATCAAGGCAGCTCCGCACAAAAAGCAGAGTCCCTGTCGAGGGGCTCGGTTGGTCGGGGGCGCGGTTTGTAGACTTCATCGAACCGGCCCGACGCGGTGTCCCCGCTATGGACTCTGCACTTCTCAGTAGACACCCAATGTGACGGTGATCGCAAGGCGAAACCGGCTCGATTTCTTGCTTATTTCAGTCGGTTCTTGGCTATTCCAGTCGGTTCCTGGTTATTCCAGTCGGTTTCCCACCGCGAACAGGCAAACTGCCGCGGCCGCTGTGATGATCCCGGACACCAGCAGCGGAATGTGTCCTGAGCCCTGGCCCGATTCCCATGCCAGGCCGGCCCACAACCCGGCGATCAGAATGGCGCCACCTGACAGACCTTGCAGCAGGCCCTGTGCGTGGCCGCGCACCTGTGGCGGTGCGAGTCCTGAGATCCACGCTTTGCCGACCCCATCGGTGATGCCGGCGAATCCGCCGTAGATCAGCAACAGTGGGACCACCATCGCGCCGGAATCGACCAAGCCAAGGCCGAGGTACCCGATGGCGAAGCAGACCAGCCCGATCGCGTAGACCCGGGCCCGCGGCCAACGGTCGGCGAGCATCCCGGCCGGGAAGGCGATCATCGCGTTGGCCAGGTTGAAGGCGGCATAAGTCGCCACCACAGCCATCGTCGAGAAGCCGATCTCGTTCAAACGCAACAGCAGCAATGCGTCAGGGAAGTTCACCAGGGCGATAAGTGCCAGTAATCCCGCGACCACCCGAACCCGTGGCGGCAGGGCAGGCTTGGGGGCCGGCGCAGTCCGTTCAGGGTGGTCGGCTTCGCCGATGACCGACTCCTGCGGGCGTCGGCGCTTCTCGGTGACCAGGGTCACCAGCAGCACGCTGATAACTGCGGGAATGACGGCGATCCACAACGCGATCTGGATGTTTCCATTCGCCAGAGCGAGCACGACCAAGCCGACCAATGGCCCGATAACCGCCCCGAGGGTGTCGGCAGCCCGGTGGAATCCGAAAACCCGTCCCATCGCCTGGTTCGGGACGCCTTCGGCCAGCAACGCATCTCGAGGCGCACCCCGGATTCCCTTACCGATCCGATCCACCACCCGACCCAGCAGTACCACTGGCCACACCGCGGCTGCCGCAATAATGACCTTGCCGACGGCGGCGAGCCCGTATCCGGTCGCGACAGCTGGCTTTCGCCCTACCCGGTCCGATACCCGTCCGGATATGTACTTCAGCAGCGCCGCGACACCCTCTGCAACACCTTCGATGATCCCGACCACTGACGCCGGGGCGCCGAGCACCGTGGTGAGCAGGATGGGCAGGACCGGGTACAGCATCTCGCTCGCGGCGTCCTGCATCAGCGAGACGGCGGACAGGACCTTGACGTTGCGTGTCAGCCACTGGCGGGTCGACGGCTCAGCGGTCACCGTCGGACCCTACCCGCTCGTGTCGCGTAGCCCTATCTCCGTCGTAGGCGGGGTCCTCAGTGGTAGCGATCTGTTGCCTGCGATCGCTAGGGTTCAACGGTGACAGCGCGGACGCGACAACTATCTGTCCTGCTAACAGTCCTGCTCGGGATCGGCTTGGCTGCGGTCCTTGTCGGGTGCGGCTCGGGCGGTTCGTCGTCCGGGGGCGGCTCCCCGGGCCCGACCTCGACGACCTCGACGCCAGCAACGTCCACAAGCCTGCAGCTCGATGCCGACTCGGCTGGCAGCATCGAGAAAATCAACAATATCTACAACACGTCGATCGTTTCGAATGACCCGAACGCGTTCAAAGCCGAGTATGAGGCGGGCTTCATCCAGGGCAAGCTGCAAAAGGACCAGATCCCGGCGGCACGTGACAACAACTGGGATGGCAACTACCTGACCGACCCGAAGCACTCGTTCCCTACGCAATTGCCGCCGCCGCCCAGTCAGCTCAACCAAGCGCAGCGGGTGCTGCAGTCCAACTGGGAGTTCACCCTGCGGTACATCCGGGACACGGCCAAAGCCGAAGTGCAAACGAATCTGCGCCGGCTGCTGTACCGGCTGGTCGGAATCTACGACGGTGCCACCAAGAGCGATCCGCAGGCGCTCCCGTTCGACGGGCAGTGGTACCCGCAGTTCTCGCCCGCAGAGATGGCGGTGACCTACGAGACGCCCGCACCGACGTTCATGGACATCTACTACCTGAATAACACCGGTGACCTCTTCAACTTCCTGCCACCGCCGACGTCGGGCGGTTCGTCGTCCGCCTCGGCGAGTCCGGTGTCGCTGCACGCGCCCGAAGCCGCGTCCCACTGCACGGCGTTCATCAAGCGGACCGTTGGCGACATCTTCCTGAGCCACAACACCTGGAGCGCTTTCCTGGACCAGAGTCAGGCGACGCAACTGTGGGTCAACGGCGATTTCATGTCTTCGAATGCCATCGACCCGGCCTACTTGGGGTCGGGGACTGACTTCGGGTACACGAACAAGGGTCTGATCTGGAATGAGACGACCGAGGACGCGACGAAGGGTAAAGGCAAAGTCGAATCCCTGTGGACGTCCTGGCGCGAGACACTGGCCGAGCAGTACGCCGATTCCATCGACACGTTCTTCAAGTACATCTCGTTGGAGCAGTCGGGGTCCTACATGAACGGCTACATGCTCGTCGACACCAAGCAGGACAAACTCGGGTACGTCGAGATGTCGACCAACACCACGGTGTTCTTCACCCTTGATGCCAAGGGCGGGGTGCAGGTGACGACGAAACCGGCCGGTCTTGACACGGCGTACGACAAGAAGATGGTGCAGCCGAACTACATCCTCGGGTTCAACTACCCGGCATCGATGTTGATTCGCAAGCAGCTCGCGGCCATCAACAACCGCCCGGCGCGTCAGGTGCAGTTGTTGGCAGGGATCAATGGAGTCAACGATGTGGAGTCGGCGAAGGCGCTGATCACCTATACCGCCCCGGACAACCCGCTGTCGATCTACGGCCGGTGGGATTTGGGCTACGGCGAAACCACGACACCGCAGAAGGTGCCGGACGGTTCCATCGACGCCAAAGTGGTGTCCGCGTCGATGGCCCAGCAGTCTTTCGGGCTCAAGGGCGTGTTGGCCCCGGGTGCGGGTCAGAGTGCGTTCTGGATGAAGTACGGCACAGCGTCGGTCGCCGGCAAACCATTCATCTGGAGTCAGTCGCCGTGGAGCAGTCAGAAGCTGCGATACGTTCCTGACGTCGTGGACGGCACGTGGACTCTGTTGAATACAAACATCAGTTAGCGGAGCGCACACCTGCCGCAGGCCACCCGCGATCCCAGGCCCCTGTCAGTCCGTCCACAGGGGGCCGACCCAGCCGGTTGCCCACAGGTTGGCGCTGGCCACGAAGGCGATAACCAGGATTGGTGGCACAGTGGTTCAAGGCCGCGGCACCGGTCGCGGGAACTCGGGGCAAGGGGGATTCGCTGTGAATGAAGGTACGGTAACGCTGGTCGGCAACGTGGTGACGGACATCAAATGCCAGCTCACCTCGCAAGGTCACAAGGTGGCGAAATTTCGAATGGTTGTCCATTCGCGGCGCTTCGACAAGTCGCTTGAGCGTTGGGTTGACTCGGAGGCTTCGTTCTAC
>JBAXOQ010000054.1:0-17629 GCA_037133175.1 Actinomycetes bacterium | reverse complement strand
GTGCCGTACTACCCGAGGGACCGGGGGAGTTGGTCGTGGTCGACAGTGAGCCGGACGAGACAGGGACCCTGCCCTGATCGGATTCGTGGGGCTGGATTGCCAGCAGGGTCAGCACCGCCATGAGGGCTACCACCAACATCGCCCCGAGGGCGACGAGCAGGGCCGCAGGCCGCGATGTTGTGGGGGGCGGCAGTGGCCAACCGTCGTCGTCGAATGGTGGGGTCGCGTGATCGAGTTCGGCCATCCGTTCGGTGCCACCGGGTGCCAACTCCCACCCGCCGACGCCGTTGGGCGCGAAGATCGCATCCCTGATCGACGCGGGCGCCGCAACCATTGCCCAGGCCGCGGTTCCCAAAATGATGGCGCCGGCCTTGCGGCGGTTCTCGCCACAGGTCGAGCAATGGCGGGCGTGCTTGCTGATGCGTTTGCGCAGTAGGACGCTGAAATCAGCTGCTGCGCACAGTTCCCGCAGCGCGTCGCACGACCCGGTCCCAGTGCGGTAGAGCACCAGCGCACTGAGGCTCTCCTGCAATCCTTTGCGGGCCCGAGACAGCCGGGCGGCGGCGTCGTTGGGCCGCAGATGACAGATCAGCGCAATGTCTTTGGGGCCCAGATCGTGACTCAGGGACAAGGTGAGAATCTCGACATCGGGTTCGTTCATGCCCTGGTAGGCAGCTGTGATCCACTGCGCGGCATCGGATTGCTCGTCCTGCGGGGCGGCCGGGATGGTGTTCACCACGACCGCATCCAGTTCGGTCTGTCGGGTGTTACGGCGGAGCTCGCGCAGACATTCGTTACGGCAAATCGCGTACAGCCACGGGCGCAGCTTTGTCGGGTCGCGGAGCTGACCAATTCGTGCGTTGGCCAGCAGGAAGGTGTCGGCCACCGCGTCCTCGGCAGCTGCCGGTGCCAGAGTGCGCGCGTATCCAAAGAGCCGGGCCGAGTACTTCTGGTAGGCGAACTCCAAAGCGGAGATGTTGCCCGACGCCAACTCCTGAACGATGACTGAATCGTCCAAGGCGACACACCTCTCAAACGGTGACTCGGCGCGGGAGCAGTCAGCGAGCGGTTGCCGGAATCGCGCCGGAGGTGCCACCCTCCAGGCCCGTCAAATGCCCTCACCGCTCCCACATCGTTGTGAGTAACTCAGCCGACGGATTACAACACCTTTGGGCCATGACTTGCATTAGCTCTGACCTGCGCCGCCGTTGGCCGGTTCCATTGTCGCACCATTCAGGAGGTTGGAGGGTATCCGCGCGCACGCTTGTCGGTTGTGGTCGGTGGTAGGTCCCACGCTGTTGGTCGCTAGTCTGAATACATGGGATTCAGCGACGCAGCAAGCGACAAGGCTCAGGCCAAGGTTTCCGATCTTGAGGCGCAGGTGGCTTCATTGACCGCCCAGCTGTCCAAGGCGAAGGCCGAGCTGTCCGGGGCTCAGGCGATCGATCAGGCCGTGGACACAGTGACCTCTCCGGACAAGATCAAGGGTGTTGCCCAGCCGGTGCGGGACAAGACCGATTCGCTGGTGGCCTCGGCGACGGCGAAGGTGGCGAAGATTCAAGCCGAGCTGACGACCGTGCAGGCGAAGCTGAACATGTATCAGAAGGCTCAGGACGTTGTCGACTATGTGACCGAGGGTGACGATCCCGCCGCTCCGGTCGTTCCGCCGACCAGCTAGCCCGGCACGGCGGCTTTCTCCCAGGTTGGGGTCGAGAAATGCGACTTGATGTGAGTGACCCGGGCATCGTGGCGATATCTCGGTGGATCTTCAACTGCTACGTCGTTCGGGACGGCGGAGCGGGCCGTCCGTTCGTGGTGGATGCGGGCCTGCCAGCCAATGCGTCGGATGCCGTGCGTTTCATCACTCACGAGTTGGACGGCACCCCTGGCGACATCGCGTTCTTGACGGTCACCCACGGTCATACCGATCACCTCGGTGGCGCGCCCTCGTTCATCGAGGCGACAGGTGCGCCGCTCTACCTTCCAGCCCGTGACGCCGACTACTTGGGCGGCGAGCGGCCAAGGAGCCCGGGACCGCGGGCGATGCTGCGGATCGCGCCGGTTCTGCGTGATCAGCCATTCGAGGCTTCCGCCCTGGCCGAGTTCATCAAGGGCGCTCGGCGGGCAGGGTTCGACGGCACCGGCGCCATGAAGTGTCCAAGTCCGGTTGCCGGCTACCTGAAGGACGGCGACCTGCTGCCGAACGCGCCGGACTGGGTCGTCGTCAGCACGCCTGGCCACACAGACGACTCGACCAGCTATTACAACGAAGCCACCAGCACTTTGCTGTCCGGGGACGCGGTGCTCACCTGCAGGGGCAGGGCTTGGTTCAACCCCGAGTTCGTTGATAGGGACCGTTCGCAGAGGACCGCCGGCAGACTGCGCGAGTTTCGGGTGGATCACCTGTTCCCCGGCCACGGTCGTCCGCTGCACGGCGAGGATCTGCTGTCTCGCGCGGCTAGCAGTACCGAGCGCCCCGGCTAGCTGCTGATCGCGTTCGGGGATGCTGCAGCCCGCCGCGAACGCCATTGGAAGACCGGCTCAATGATGATCAAGGCAAGTAGGCCGTAGGTTGCTTTCTGCGGGATGATGAATGCTGCCACCAGCACGAGCGCCATGATGATGGAGACCGCCCACCCGCGCTGGGCTTCCAATGACGTCGATGCTGCATTGGGGTCCTTCAAGAGCTCCGGGTGTCGGCGGATCACCAGGCCCATCAAGCTCAATGTCAAACTCATGATCAGCATCGTCCCCACGTAGAAGACCGTGATCTGCCGACTTGCGTTCGTGTTGTTGTGTCCGACCTGGGAGATCAGGTTGGTCGGGAAAGGCAGCACGATGACGGCGAACAGCCAGAGAGTGTTGAGCCTGATGATCGCGCCGTTGATCGACTTGACGTTCGCGAAGATGCGGTGGTGGGCCAACCAGAAAATGAAGATGACCGCCCAGCTGATGACAAACCCAGCGATCAATGCCTCGTTCTCATGCCAGACGAACTGCAGGGGATTGTTGGCTGCCTCGGAATCGTCGGGCGGCAAGGTGATCGTCGCCAACGGCAGGATCAGCAAAGTGATGGCAATCGCGACGACACCGTCGCTGAAGGCAATCATTCGATTTGCCTCGACGCCGGTCTCGGCTGGTGGGATTGATGGTTGCGGGCCGTGCGCGGCAGTGACATCGGGCATGTGGGAATCCTGTCAGCAAATCCGCAGAAACCCTGGCAGGCTGAGCGGGTGAGCAGAACTCTGATTGTCATGCGCCACTGCAAGTCGGCGTGGCCCGTCGGCGTGCGGGATCTCGAACGTCCGTTGAATGCCCGTGGGGAGCGGGATGCCCCGCGCATGGGAACGTGGATCGGGGAGCACGTCGGTGCGCCCGACGAGGCTCGGGTGTCGCCGGCTCGACGTACCAGACAGACCTGGGGTCTGGTCAGCACAGCCCTCGGGATACCCCGAGAGGCTGCGGATTTCGATCCGGGTGTGTACGAGGCGACCTGGTGGGATCTGCTGGACTTGATCCGCAGATGCCCGGAACAGGCGCGAACCCTGATGCTGTTGGGCCACAACCCAACGATGGAGGATCTGACCGATGAGCTGGCCGGTTCCGGTGACCCTGATGCATTGAAGCGGGCGCGTCTCCGGTTTCCCACTGGCGCCGTGGCCGTGCTGGATAGCGACAGTCCATGGTCGAAATGGGGTTCTGACTGCGCTTTCCTGCGGGCTTTCGCGACTCCCTAGGTCGGGCTCCGGGGGGATGCCAGGGTCTGCGGAGCATTGCAAGCAGCCGCCAGCGTGTGTCGGGCAGTTCGAGCCAGGGACAGCAGTGAGTCCGTGACTTGGTCCTGCCCGAAGCCAGTGGTGGCTGAACGCTGGCTTGCTGCTGCGATGCTGACGATGCCCAGCACCCGTGCCGCCGTGGTGGCGGTGCGAGCCTGTCCAGGCGGCAGTGACGGTGGCAGTCGCAGGAGTTCAAGGGCCCGGTCCAAGTCGTGCAATGATCTGCCGACCTCGTCGCGGGAATCGAGCGGGCCGAGCGCGCCGAGGGTTTGGGTCGCTTGCAGCATCGCCTGTGCGATGGCCCGCGAGGCCTCACTGGGGTCCACAGCGGCGGCGGTGTGACGGTCGGGATCCACCGCATGGGTGGTCCACAGCGTTGATCCGGCTGCCGTATTCGGGATGAGTGCGGTCGCTGTGCTCTCCAGCACCACGGACTGTCCGGCCTGGACGGCCAGCTGGTTGAACGTGGTTGGTCCCGGCAGTCCGAGTGGATCTCCGGGCACCGGCAGGACCACGCGCGCTAGCGCCGGGCGACCGATTGTCTCGCCCGCCATCGGCGCCCTGCCCGCGGCTCGCAGCTGTGCCAGTCCGACGATCAACGGCTCGGTTCGCGCTCGCACGTCCACCACGTGGTGGCGACCGAAGCCCGCCATGGCGTCGATGAGGTCGTCGGCGGAGCACGCTCCGATGACCCAGCAATTCCACCAGGGCGCCAGCACTGCTGCCCGCGGCACCGGCTCGACCACGATGCGCTGGTCGCCCCTGGTGGACACCGAACGCTCGCGCATGTGCCTGAGGATACTCGGGCATCGCTAGGGTTACCGAGGTGAGCGAGCTGACCCTGCTAGGTGACGCATCGGCCCTGCAGGCCGGTGAATTGGCGCTATTGGTGCTCACTGGTCTGCTGGCTGGAATCGTCAACGCCGCCGTCGGTTCTGGTGCGCTGATCACCTATCCGGTTTTGCTGGCCATCGGGTTGCCGCCGGTGAATGCCAATGGCACGAACTCGTTCGGTATGTCGTTCGGCAATGTGTCCGCCACTTTCATGTTCCGAGACAAACTCAGGGGTCGGCGCGCGCAGTTGGTGCCGTGGGTGGTGGCGACCGGGGTTGGGGCACTTCTTGGCGCGCTGCTCTTGGTTGCACTGCCATCGCAAGTGTTCGCAGCGGTCGTGCCCTGGCTGATCTTGGCAGCAGTCGTCGTGTTCATCGTCCAGCCATGGTTGGAACGGCGCATCGAGCGCAGACCGACAACGCGATCGGTGACCGCCATCGTCGGGCTCATCGGGGTATACGGCGGGTACTTCGGGGCAGGGCAGGGCATCGCGTACTTGGCGGCCCTCGGATCGATGGACGGCGACGATCTGCAGCGGTCGGTAGGAGTCAAGAATCTGTTGGCTGCGGTGGCAAACTCCACCGCGGCGGTGGTGTTCCTGCTGACCGGGCTGGTGGTCATTGTGCCGGCGTTGATCGTCGGGACTTCGGCGCTCGTCGGTGGCCTGGCAGGCGGCAGATTGGCCAAGAAGCTGCCCCGCTGGTTGCTTCGGGTGGTCATCATCGTGGTGGGTCTGTACGCTGCCGCCGCGTCGTTCCTGGTGACTCGGTGACTCGGTGGCTTGGTGATTCGGGTGATCAGGTGACCGGGTACCGCGCCGTCGGCGGCCAGTTAGTTGTTGTCCTGAAGATGGGGTGGTGATAGCGAAGTGGTGATTGCGACGGTGTCCATCGATGATGCCGATGATCCCCGGGTGCACGAGTACACCAGGCTGACCGATGTCGCCCTGCGCAGGGTTCGGGAGCCAGCTGAAGGTCTCTTCCTGGCCGAGGGTCAGACGGTCATCGAGCGAGCGTTGGACGCTGGTTTCGTGCCTCGCAGTGCCTTGATGGAGGACAAGTGGCTGGCCGGGCTGTCGGACGCGCTCGGCAAGCACGACGTCACTGTGTATCTGGCCGATCAGGCGACGCTCAAGCAGGTCATCGGCTACCGGCTTCATCGAGGGGCCCTCGCGGCGTTCACCCGGCGACCGCTGCCGCCGGTTCAGGCGGTCTTGGCCAGGGCTCGGCTCGTGGTGGTGCTCGAGGATCTGGTGGATCACACCAATGTCGGTCTGATCTTTCGTAGTGCCGCCGGGTTGGGGGCCGACGCAGTGCTGGTCAGCCCGCAATGTGCCGATCCGCTGTACCGGCGCAGCGTCAAAGTGTCGATGGGCGCGGTGTTCACTGTTCCCTGGACGCGTGCCGAACCGTGGCCGTGGGTGTTGGACGATTTGGCCACCGCCGGCTACCGCCGGGTCGCGCTCACGCCGGCATCGGACGCACAGGATCTGCGGGGTTGGCGTGCTGACCCGGACGGACGCGTCGCTCTGCTGCTCGGCAGTGAAGGTCCAGGCCTGAGCCCGGCGGCGCTGAATCGAGTCGACGCCCGGGTCCGGATTCCGATGAAGGGCGGGGTTGACTCGCTGAACGTTGCAACCGCCGCCGCGCTTGCGGTCTACACGTTGGCCGACGGTCGATGAGAAATCCGCCGATTGGCGCCGCTGCCCGGCAATCCGACACACATTCCTGCCATTGTGGCCGACATGGCAAAAATCGTTTTGTTGCGGCATGGCGAGACGGAGTGGAGCAGGTCCGGGCAGCACACCGGCCGAACCAACGTTCCGCTGACCCGCAACGGTCGAAAGGGTGCTGTCGCCATCGCGCCTTTGTTGGAACATCGCAACTTCGGGCTGGTCCTGACCAGCCCGATGGACAGGGCGATCGAGACCGCGCAACTTGCCGGGCTGACCCCGGACGGTACCGACGATGACCTGCTCGAGTGGGACTACGGCGCCTGGGAAGGCCGCACCACCAGGGACATCCGGGTTGAGTTGAAGGACCCGAAATGGGTGATCTGGGACCACCCCATCCCGCCGGGCAACACCCCCGGTGAGTCGACTGATGAAGTCGCGGAGCGGGCCCGACGGGTGATTGATCGGTGCGTGCCGTTCTTGGCTAGTGGCCGTGACTGCTGCTTGGTGGCGCACGGTCATTTGCTGCGGATCTTGTCAGCCACGTGGCTGGGCCTGCCCTCTGCCGATGGCAAGCTCTTCCTCATGGATCCCGCTGCAGTCAGTCTGCTCGGTTTCGAACACGAGCAGCGAGTTCTTGCTGGATGGAATATCACGGCGGACTAGGGCGGAGCAGGGGACTGCTGTGCCGTGGCTAAGCGGTACGGTTTGTCCCATGACGAGTCGAGTGATCGGAAGGCTGGCCAAGCGTGACCTGGCCGACAAGACCAGTGCGTTCGCCGCGGCATCGACTATCGGTGCCAGTTTCGCGCCGAATCTGCTGCCTCGAGGGCCGCTGGACCAGGCGCTCGCGACAGGTCTGTCGGCGAGTCTGTCGTACGGGGTCGCGAACATCACTCAATCGCTGATCGACGGGTTGTCCTGGAAGATCGCCCCCGGTCGCGAGCGATCCCGGATGGAGAGCCGCAAGTACCTCAACAGCATCGCCAATCTGACAGCGATCGGTGCCGGCCTCGGTCTGCAGTATGTGTTCCGAGAGACTCGCGGCGAGCCCGTCAAGCGCGCCGCGGTGCGTACTTTCGGATGGGAACTGACGGCCTCGGGTCTGGCCGGACTGGGCATCACGGCTGTGACTGGGCTTGCCGAGGAATACGAGCGCCGCCATGGCGGCGAACTTCATCCGGCAGCGGTGCCGGTCGGGTTCATCGTCGGCGGACTGCTGTCCGCGGCAGAGATCGTCTGGTACCGCCGTAACCAGGAGGATTCACCGCCGCTGGTCGCGTCGCTGGCCCAGGGGCTCGTTGTCATGGGCGGCGTGACTGCAGTGGGCATTGCTGAGAGCCGCGGGGCCGACCTCATCGCGGGGCTGGTGCGCAAGAACGTTCCAGGCCTGGCGCTGTTGGCCGAGCCGATCGGCCACCTCATCGGGATCGGCGTCCTCGGTGGTGCTGTCGCCTTCGGCCTCGACTACGCGTACCAGAAGACCGAGCAAGGCGGTGGCGCGGTGGAGGCTGCCTACAGCGACCTGCCCACCGCCGTGGGCGTCAGCGGCGGGCCCAAATCCAGCGTGGACTGGATGACGTTGAGCCGCGAGGGTCGTCGGTTTGTGAACATGGTGCTTGAGCCGGAGCAGATTACTGCGGTGACTGGCAAGCCGGCGGTTCCGCCGATTCGGGCCTTCGTAGGTCTGGTCAGCGCACCTACCGTCGATTCACGGGTCGCGCTGGCAATGGACGAGCTTGAAGCGATGGGTGCCTTCGAGCGTTCCGTGCTGTGCGTGTGCTCGCCGACCGGAACCGGCTACATCAACTACGTTGCGATCGAGACGCTGGAGTACGTCACCGGGGGCGACTGCGCCACGGTCGGACTGCAGTATTCGTTGCGACCATCGTTCCTGTCGCTGGACCGGGTCGGGCTCGGCAGAGAGCAGAACCGTGCGTTGCTGCACGCCATCAGCGGTCGGCTGATGGGCATCTCGCCAGACAAGCGCCCCCGGTTGGTCATTTTCGGTGAGAGCCTCGGAGCTCACACCATGCAGGACGCGTTCATCCACGAAGGCACTTCCGGGATGCGTCGCGCGGGGGTGCTGCGTGCATTGTTCGTGGGGACACCGGCCGAGAGCAAGTGGGCCGAGCAGTGGCGGTTCGATCCTGACCGCTACGACCCCGGGCAGGAAGTCGTTGAGGTCGCTTCGTACGAAGAGTGGGCGGCACTGCCGGAGGACAGGCAAGAGCGCGCCCGTTACGTTCTGCTCAGCCATCATGAAGACCCGATCCCCAAGTTCGCTCCCGCGCTGACGGTGCAGGCGCCACAGTGGATGGCCGATGGGCCCACCCGCTCGCCCGCGGTCACCGAGGGTGTCAAGTGGCGACCCTTTACCACTTTCATCCTCACCGCGGTCGACATGAAGAACGCTACAAACGTCATCCCAGGCAAGTTCGAGGCACTTGGTCATGACTACCGCGCTGACTTGGCACGTTTTGTGGTGCTGGCCTACAACCTGGACGTCACGCAGGACGAGCTCGCGGCCATTGAGACCGCGCTGCGTGCTCGTGAGTTCGAGTGGGCCAAGGATCGACTGATGGCCGACCATTTCGCTCAGATGCGTGAGGATGTTGCCCGGCAGCTGAACTCTTGGGGGTCCTCGGGCGACAACGTGTCACTGGAGTTGCCGAGTCTGCCGGGACTCAAGGGTTTGTCGGGTCTGTCTTCCGGCTCGGGTTGACGGTAGTTCGGCTCGGCCAGGTCCGACTCAGGCCGGGGATCTTGGCCGTGGCGACACCGAGTCTGTCTTGAAACCTGGACGTGAGTCGCTACCGTACGTGTTATGAGCCGACACCAGGCTCCTGGATACCTGAGCGGGCTTTCAACCGAGGTCCGCGGGACAAACACACGGAAGGTACAACATGACCGTTCCCCCCAATGACGGTGTTGGCGCTGCACCGCCACCGCCAGGCATTCCCGCAGGTCCGCCGCCGCCTGGCATGCCTGCCTACGGACAACCGTTCGGCGCCAAGAAGTCCTCGATGCCTGTGGTTGCGCTGGTGTTCGGCATCCTGGGATTCATCCAGTGCATCCCGCTGATCGGTGGTGTGATTGCCATCATCACCGGCGTCATGGGTCGCAAGCGGGCCCGGGCAGCTGGCCAGTCCCCGACCATGGCAACGGTTGGACTGGTGCTGGGAATCCTGGGACTGATCATCAGTGTGATCCTGACCATCGTGTTCATTGCCAGCGGGTTCGCCATCTTCAAGATCGGTGAGACGGTGTCCAGCCAGGTGACCATCGCGACCCAACTGCAGAAGGCAAGCATCGCGGCGCAGGGCTACGCGGTGACCAACGGTGGCTCCTACGAGGGCATCTCGCTGGCCAAGTTGCAGGAGTTCGGCTACACCCCGGTTGCGGACGTCACCGTTGCGCCATATTCCGAGGCCGCTGGCACCAGCTACTGCATCGAAGGCTCACAGTCCGGCAGCGGCAACAACCTGATCCACATGCCGATCCAGCCGAGCGACAATTCCCAACTCAATCTCGACCTGAACTCCAAGGCGTTCACCTACGCACTCGGCGGTTGCCCGAAGTAGTCCCCAGCTGCGTCACCTTCGTAGTCTTTGACGTCATTGGTTTCACTTTGCGTCTTTGCACCGAAAAGCCGCCTTCCCGCCGGAAATCCGGTCGGGAAGGCGGCTTTTCGGTGCAAAGACGGTGGTTTGTTTGGGGGTGTTGCCCTTCTGTGGGTTACGAACTCTTCCGGCCGACGGCGAGGACCTCCTGCAACGACGTGGCGATGGCGTCGGTCAACTCGCCGGGATCCTCGACGGCGCCTCGATCAATGTTGATGCCGAGGAAGATCTTGCCGTCGTACGACATCAGGGCGACATTGACCGCCGCTCCGCCCTTGGGCGCGAACGGGACCATGCTCAGCAGTTTGCTGCCTGCGAAGAACAATGGAATCGGCGGCCCGGGGACGTTGGTGGCAGCGAAGTCAGTGCCCTTCATCAAGCCGCCAGCGATGCGCGTGGCAATCGGAGTCGGCATAGTCGACAGGACACGGTAGACCACCGCAGACAACGGCAAAGCCGGTTCGTTGCGCGCTTGCAGCAGAATCGGGTGCAGTTGCCGCATCCGGGCGGCCGGATCCTTGACGTTGGTCGGCATCGGGAATCGGGCTGGCACCCACTTGTTGCCGCCAGCGCCTCCTTCGCCGCCGCCGCGCATGCTGATGGGCATATTCACCCGTAGCGCATCCGGATGCGACCCGTGTGCCTCGTGGTAGGCCATCAGGCCTCCGATGACGGCTGCCATGAAGGCGTCGTTGAGGGTTCCGCCGACGGCTTTGGAGGCGGCCTTCAGATCGGCGAGTGCTACCTCGACCACAGAGAACTCCAGCGACAGCGAGCGTTTGGTCCACAGGCCAGACAGCGGGACGCTTGCCGGCGCCGTCAGCCGGGCGGCCGACGCGGCCCACTCCTGGGCGGAAACCGCGCTTGCCATCGGGTCGGTGACAGCCTGCTTGACCAGGCCGACACCGCCCTTTGCCACGCCGGTGAAGTCGCTCACGATGACTTTGGCCTCGATCTTGGAGGCCTGCTTGAGACGCCCCACCTCGTCGAGCACCTCTCCGGTGGGCGCATTCGGCATGGGACCAAGGTCCGCGTTCGTCTCGCGCTGCAGGTCGAACAGCCCGATGGCCATCATTAGGCCACCCTCGCCGTCGGTGATCGAGTGGTGGATCTTCATGATGAAGGCTGCCTGCTTGCCGCGCAGGCCGGTCACCACATGCATCTCCCACAACGGCCGAGACCTGTCGAAGTCGGCTTCGGTGATTCGCTCGGCGATCTCGAGCACCTGGGCAAGACCTCCGCCGGACTTCTCGGGCCTTTCCCAACGGATGTGGTAGCTCATGTCGAAGTTCGGGTCGACCTCCCACCGGGGCTCAACCATGGACAGCGGGTTGCCGACGGCTCGCTCCCGCAACTTGGGATTGGTGCGGGTCAGACGCTCCAGTCGGTCGGCAATGACTGCCTCGTCGGGGACCGTGTCCAGCATGCAGACCAAAGTGATGGGTGATCGCAGAATCGGATCACCCTCGACGTCCCACATTACTGCCGAGAATGCGCCCATGCGGGGTTCAGTTGTTGTCATGGCGTCCATCTTGTGCCATCGGCCGCACTTGACGCCACCGCTGCTGGCAGGATGCCCCCGTGCAGGTGAAGTCAGCTTCAGAACGCGGTGCCGCGGGGCAACTGATCAAGTATCTCGTTGTTGGTGGGTTGAAGTCGTACGCGGATCCTCCGGTCAGGGTGCCGCTGGCCCCGCTGACGCTGGTATTCGGTCCTAACTCGGCGGGCAAGTCGTCGCTGCTATCGACACTGACCCTGCTGCGTCAGACAGCGGTGTCGGAGCGACCGTTCGAGTTGCGGACCCGGGGCGACCTCGCTGACGTCGGATCGTTCAGGCTGGCGGTTCACAAGCACGATCCGGACGCCCGGATCACCCTGGGCCTGGGTTTCGCCGCGCCGAACCCAGACGTGGTGACGCTGATCTCGCCGGACACGGTGCGCGAGCTGAGCTTCGGCTACAGCTGGGACCGAGTGGTCGATCGGCCCGGGCCCACTAGCTTCAGCATTGGCCTGGACGGCTTCACGGCGTCATTCGAGGTCGATTCGGAAGGGCGCTACTCCCAGGCTGACGAGGACCCTGCGTGGTTGGACTTCTTGGCCAGCCTGGCGGTGGCCAGGGAGGTGCTGCCACCGCTGTCCCCGCTGCTGACCCAGCCGGTGGTGCGGTCCAGGGATGACGAAGACCCCACCGGGAAGCTGGCGCAGGGAGACCCGGTTGCGGCGATTCGCCTAGGGCTGTCTGTCCAGCTGTACGCCGAGTTGTCCGAGGTGCTGTCGCGAATCGCCTACATCGGACCGATCAGGAGCAAGCCGGACCGCACCTCGGCGCTGAGCACCACCGCCTACCACTACGTCGGCCCCGACGGTGAGCACACGACCGAGGTGCTGGCGGACAACCCTGACCTGGTCGAGCGGGTCAACGACTGGTTCGAGCGGCTCGGGATCGGCTACCAGATCCGGATCGTGCTGCCGGCCTCGGATGAGGTCGCCGTGACGGCCGGGGATTTCGCCGTGCTGGGACTGATCGACACGCGGGAGGCGACGCCGAGCCTGGTGTCGAGCCGGGCCGTCGGCTACGGGATTAGCCAGATCACCCCGATCGTGACCCAGGCGCTGTCGAGCCGCAACGGAATGTTGTTGATCGAACAGCCGGAGGTTCACATCCACCCGAGGCTGCAGGCTGCGGTCGGCGATCTGCTCATCCACTCCGTGCGCGAGTTGGGCAACCAGGTGCTCGTCGAGACGCACTCGGAACACCTGGTGCTGCGGTTACTTCGGCGGATTCGAGAAGGCGTCATCGATCCGGACGACGTGGCCATTCTGTACGTCGACCAGTTGGCCGATGGTGCGGCGCATGTGCGGCAACTGGACGTCGACTCCTCAGGCGAACTCGTGGAGGGCTGGCCCGGAGGATTCTTCGATGAGCGGCTTGAGGAAGTTCTGGGACGGCGATGGTGACTGAGCCGCCAGGCAGGCAAGTGCCGACGGGGGTGGTTGTCGGCATCGGCATCGACCCGCCTGCAATCGCCGAACCGATCGCTGCGCTCGATCCGGCGCTGGCGCGCTCGGTGCACGAGGAACTTCTTGAGGCGCTGTCCATCTACGGCCGATTGGTGTTCACCTCGAGCAACGATCGAGACGCCTTCATCACGTGTGTCACCAGCCTCCCCAGCGGTCTGGCCAAGCTGTGGGAGGCGTTGTTGTCCAGTGGTCGAGTGCGCCTGGAGGTCCTCGATCCGCCGGTGGATCCGGGGATCTCGCAGAGTCTGGACCCTGCGAAACTGGCAGAGATGCTCGGACCCCGAGTGGACCTGGTGCTGCTTGAGCGCGATCACGCCGAACTGTTGGGGGTTCCGCCAGAAGAATTCAGTGTGCTGGCGCCGGGAGGCCGTCCGGAACTCGGCAGACTCACCACCGCGACCCGGACCGCGGCCTTGACCCGGGCTCGCGAGCTGATGGACGCGCCCATCCGTGCCGGGGATAACCGCGAGCTCATCTGGCACCAGCGGCTGGCGCCACTGGTCGCGGCCACGAAGGCTGTTGTGGTCTACGACCGGTACGTTGGCGTTCAGGCGGCCCGTCGTTACGTTTACAACTTGCGAGCTCGCGACGGGCTGACCTGGTTCCTGGGCAAGGTTGCCATGTTCGGTGGCAAGCGTGTTCGGCTGATCACGGCGGTGACCGAGGACGAGGGCACTCGTCGGATGGACGCCGAGGTCATCTCGGACGCCTTGCAGCAGGTGCGTTGGGCCATGGGGGAGGCTGATGTTCGCCTCGATGTGGTGCTGATCCCAGACGGCGCCCGGCGCTTCGGCCACGATCGGCACATTCGCTTCGGCGACCGGGTAGCACTATCGCTGGGGCCGGGCCTGCAGGTGTTCGCCGACACCATCGTCGACGAGACGGCCGTCGTCGCCCGGTTGCCCATAGCCGATGCCAAGGAGCGGGAACGCGGCAGCGAGCGCCACCAACTGCGCCCTCCGCCGGAGGGCTGGATCACCAACCTGCGCCCCGGCCAGCAGTGATCGTTCGTGCAAACCTTCCGTCTCTGCACCCCAAAAGCCGCCTTCCTGGGCCAGAAGAGGCGTTTTGACCGGCTTTTCGGGTGCGAAGGCGGTGGTGGCGCGGCAGGATGAGCAGGTGAATCCGACAGAGGACGGCCAGCCGACGATTCCGCACGCGGATGTTCTGGCGACGATCCCGGCATTGCTGCCGGGGCTGGAATCGGTGTACCTCGACCTGCACCAACACCCCGAACTGAGCGGTCAGGAGCAGCGCACGGCCGGCATCGCCGCGGCGGCGTTGCGGTCGGCCGGGTTCGAGGTCACCGAGGGGGTTGGGGGCTATGGCGTCGTCGGGGTGCTGACCAACGGCGACGGCCCGGTGGTGTGGGTGCGAGCCGACATGGACGCGCTGCCGGTGAAGGAGAACACCGGTCTGGAATATGCCAGCACGGCCACCGGAATCGATCCGGACGGCAACGAGGTTCCGGTCGCTCACGTCTGCGGCCACGACATGCACGTCGCCGTCATGATGGGTGCGAGTGCGGTGTTGGCCGCCACACGTCACCGCTGGAGCGGCACGCTGGTGGTGATCTTCCAGCCGGCCGAGGAACTGCTCGGAGGCTCAGACGCGATGATCGCCGATGGCATGTTGGAGCGCTTCCCCCACCCCGACGTGGTTCTGGGCCAACACGTGGCGCCATTGCCGGCATCGACGATCTTCTACCGGGAAGGTGCCGCGCTGGCCGGATCTGATGTGGTCCAGATCCGATTGTTTGGCAAAGGTGGGCACGGATCCAGGCCTGAGACCACGATCGATCCGATCGTCATGGCGGCTTCACTGATCATGCGGCTGCAGACGATCGTGGCTCGCGAGATTCCGCCGTCGACCGCTGCTGTGGTGACCGTAGGTTCGGTCGTCTCAGGCAACAAGGACAACATCATTCCTGACGAGGCGCTGTTGAAGATGACCGTGCGCTCGTTCACTCCGGAGGTGCGCTCCCAGTTGCTGTCGGCGATCGAGCGGATGGCCAAGGCTGAGGCGCTGGCATCCGGAGCACCGACAGAGCCCGAGATCACCTACCCGGAGAGCGCCCCCGTGCTGAACAACGACCCGGCCGCCACTGCCCGGGTTGTCGCCGCCCTGACAGCGGTGATGGGTCCAATGCGAGTGATTCCCTCGCCGCAGCCCGGAACCGGCAGCGAGGACTTCGGCCAGTTCGGCACCGCAGCCAAATGCCCGTCGGTCTTCTGGTTCCTCGGTGGCGCGGATCTGAACCTGTTCCTGCCGCCAGCGGACGCGGTCGAAGTCTTCGAGAATCTGCCCTCTAACCATTCGCCTGAGTACGCTCCGGTCATCGAACCGACCTTGCAGACCGGCATTGAAGCGATGGTGCTGGCGTCGTTGGCTTGGCTTGCAGCACCGGTGGGCGATTCGGGGTCGTGACCGCGGGAATCGCGTACAGCGAGGACTCTGGCACCGATGAACGTGGTATCAGGGACGGGACCGCAGCAGGACTGCTGATAGGCATCTTGGTGTGCCTGGTGGTGTTGGTCACCACCTATGGGGTGCTCATCCGGACCGGCTGGGGACAGCGACTTGATGTCCAGGCGTACTTCGGTCGGGTCGCGGTCGCCCGCCACTACCAACCGTTCAATCAAACGATCCTGGATGCGGTCAGCAAGGGCACAGTGCTGTTGATGGCGGTAGTGATCATCGGGATCGGGTACCTGCGCCGATCGCTGCTGGTGGCAGTCGTCACGGTCCTGGCTTGGGGAGGAGCCGTCGTTGGAGCCGAAGTGTTCAAGGCAACGCTCTCACGGCCCAACCTCGTCCCCGAGATCCTGATCGACCCGACCTCCAAGTTCCTCGACAACACCTATCCGAGCGGTCACACCACGATCACTACAGCTTTCGGACTGGCGCTGGTTCTGCTGGCCCCGGTCCGATGGCGTCCATGGGTGGGCGTCGGGGCAGGGGTATTGAGCGCGGCGTATGCCGGCGCCGTGCTCTTCGCGGGCTGGCATCGGCCCTCCGACGCGATTGGCGCGATCGCCTGGTGCGGTTTCACCATGTCCATCGCAGCGGTGCTGGCACTGTGGTGGCGGGGAAAGGCGCAGCCTGCGGTGCCCTATCCGCGGCGTGCCGTCGCGGCCAGTGCCTTCTTGGCGGTGGCGCTGGCGGCTATCTCGTGGCTGGTCGCGCTGAATACCTCGGACGAACTCCCGGACGCCGACATCGCCTTTCTGTGGATGACGGTGGCGATAGTCACGTGCTCCTTCTCGGTCACCGCATGGTTCAGTTGGCAGCTACGCTCGGTCGATTGGGTCGATCCAGAACTGTCGGCTTGACCGGTGTCATATCCTCGACGACAGGGCATGGCTATTCAGAGATGATGATCACAGTCATGCTCGCCGATGTGAAGGAGCAGCGATTCGTCATGAAACACCGAATTCTGAGGGCCATGGACTCGCGAGTGGCGGATTCGCTGGAGCGGATCGAGGCCCATATCGACTACCGACCCATCATCATCGCGAGTTGGGGCCTGGCTGGCATGACGGTGCTCGGCACCGCCGCCGCGGGTCTGGCCACGGTGGCCGCTGGAGCCAGCGCCTACGTTGGGGTGCGCATGGCGATCAAGGTGACCAGGGACGCTCGGGAGGATCGGGCCAAGCGGCTCGGCGCGCGGGAGCCGGTTCACTATCCGCGACTTCGGTCTTTACCTGAGGACCTACTGCCGGAGGCCGCGCCGGAGCCGCAGCCGATGACTCAGCCAGCGCCGCAGCAAGTGTCCCGTGTGTCGGCCGTCCCGGTGGTACATAAGGCGCCCGCGGTCGTCGTTGACGGCTCCGGCGAGCCGTCGATCTGATCCTGCCGGAGGCGAAGCCGTGCCCAATAGCCCGGTCGATGACCCGTTTGACGGGTTCGAGATCACCGAGGAATGGGCTTCCGGCGCGCGCCGAACCGAGGAGAGTGCCGAGCAGCGGGCCGCTCGGTACGCGAAGATCAACCAGGGTCATCAGCATGTGGTAGCCGAGCAGAACGCCGTGCTGCAACCTGGCCGACGTAGGTTCCGGTGGAACGGGCGAAAGGTGATCATCTGGCTGATCTTCGTCGGGATCTGTGCGGCCGTCATCGGGCTGTTCTTCCTGGTCAACCGGGGTTCGCGGTCGTCGCTGGCGCCGAGGAACGTCACCACCGCACCAGCCGGTTTGGAGGAGCGGGGGGAGCGAATCCTGCCCGCAGTGACAGCAAACGGTAGTAAGGACTACACCATCGCCGCGACGAATCCGGACGGAACCCCGGTGACGTTCTCGCCGTGTCGACCCTGGCACGTGGTGGTCAATACCGCCGGTGCCCCGCCGGGGGCCTATCAGACCGTCGCCGCGGCTGTTGCCACGGTCAGCAAGGACACCGGCCTGCAGCTTGTGCTCGACTCGGCCACCAATGAGCCGGTCAGTTCCGCCCGGGCGGCGTACCAACCGGATCGGTATGGCGAACGCTGGGCGCCGATCTTGGTTGGCTGGACCAACAACCAGGAGAACGGGTTCGCCGGCCATGGGGGCCCGATCACGGTGACGAACTCCGGCACCGGCCAGGCGCATCATGTGTCCGGAATTGTCAGCCTCGACGCCAGCGGGACGTTCAACCGGGACCCTGCGAAGCTGCGGGCGATTATTCTGCACGAACTCGGTCACGTGGACGGGCTCAGTCACGCGGCC
>JBAXOQ010000053.1:0-17748 GCA_037133175.1 Actinomycetes bacterium | reverse complement strand
TATCGGCAGCGGTCATCGGAGGCCTAGGAATATGGCTGGCCGGCATGCTGGGGCTATCGTTCTCAAGCACCATCATGGGCGTCGGCGGCGGGGTCATCATCGCGGTGGTGCAGTCGGGGACGCCCTTGGCGCGCTTGTGCGGCTTCCTGATCGGCTTTGTGCTGGGCATCTTCTTCACGGCGATGCGGCTCGGGTTACTTCCGGGCGGCTCCTCTGTCGCCGGCATGGCCGTCGCGCTGGTCATCGTGATGTTGATCATTACCATCGTGTCCGGCTTCACGGCGGACCGGATCAGCGCGTGGACGATGCTGCTGGGTGGCCTGGTCTTCATCTCCGGGTTTCTCCCGGTTACCTCATCGGCCCCCTGGACCGCTTCTGCGCAGCTGCCTGCGTACTGCTTCTCGTTGCTGGCCATGGCGGGAATCGGGTTCCTGACGATCATTCCCGCCGAGCTCGTGCCGGATCGGGGAACTGAACGTGCGCAAGCGCCGAATCGTTCCGCGAACCCGACTCCAGCCGCTGTGATTCCTGAGTCAAGCCCGCAATCAGCCGCGCACCTTGACGAGATGTTGGGAGGTTCTTCGTGAGGCAGTCCGGACGCGCACTGAGAACCGCAGCAGTCGTCGCTGCTGTATCCGTAGTGTCCCTAGCCATGGCCGCTGGTGGTGGCCCGGTTGATCCAGCCGCCGCAAGCGCAGTCGCAGCCGCCGACGGAGCAAGCACGGCGGGCAACGATGCGCTGAACGTGACAGTCGGCAAGGTCGTGGATGCGTCCACGGACGCCGCCGGACAGGCTTGGGCGCAAGGGCTCTACACAGCCACGAACCTGGCCGGTCCGGGAACTGCAACCGTGACCGTTCCGATCGGCACCGACAACCCCGTCTCGATGAACTCCTTCACAAAGTTGCAGACGGCTGGGCAGTCGATTGTCTACAGCATTCAGAACTCGCCCGGGCAGGTGCAGACGCTGATCGCGTCCGGCGGCAAGTTCACCGGCGATCTACCTGTGACGTTCACGACCGAGCTGCTGGTCGACGGCAAGGCCGTCGACCCAAACACTGCGACCTCCATCACCGGTGATGTGGAGCTGAACTACAAGTTCGTCAATCACACGGCACATACCGAACCGATCACCTTCAAGGATGTCAGCGGGAACCTGCAAACCAAGGACGTGCTCATCGCCATCCCGTTCTCGGTCGCCTTCGACAATACGTTCGGCAATGGTTGGGCAGATCTCGTCGCTCCGTGGGCGAACAGCGGGTTCTCAATGGGCCAGATCATTACCGGGTCCACGACGCTGATGCCAAGCCCGCTGAACGGCATGAATCCCAATGGCACTCTGACCATCAAGGGCAAAGCACAGAATGCATCGTTGCCGACGGCGAGCATCTCGATCGTCCCCAAGTCGACGAGCGGATCGACGACTGCCGCGCTTGGCAAGGCGACCCAGGCCGGAACACAGCTTGAGGACCTGCTGGCAGGCAAGGCGCTACCGCTGCTCACCGAAGCCGTCAGCGGACTGGGCAAGGCTTCCAATGGCATCGCGACGCTGCTGGACAAGAAGATCAACCCGTTGCTATCGGTGCTTGAAAGGGTGCACCTGAATCCCAACAAAGCCGATGCAGCGCTTGCTACTGGCGGGAAGGTCCTGCGCGGCTTGGGGGACTCTGTCTTCGGTATCAACTCCGCGACCGAACAACTGACAGCCGCGGCGGCGGCCACTGGCGCCGCCGCGACGTCCGCGGTAAACCAGCAGAAGCTGATCAATCTGCTAGCCAAGATCGACGCTATCCAGCAGAAGCTCGACCCGATTGTTCCGAAACTCGGCGACATCAGCATGGAGCTGAAGATCGCTGGCGCAGCCCTCGCAGTCAGCTTGCCGGCGCAGTACTGCCCAGGCCAGACCGAGTGCACGGTAGGGGAGTTTCTCGATCGAATCCAAGTGCAGAAGGTGAAGAACTCCTGCTCCACCGATGGCAACACCATGAATGCCTGGGACAACCAGGGCGGTGCCACCGCCCTTGGTGACGCAATCAATTCAAGCGCTGTCTCCAGTAAGACCAAGGACAGACTACGGACGCTGCAGAACCTGCTCGAGGCGCAGGCCAGGGTGCCCCATACGGCTTCTGACATCAGCAGCTGCTTGGCGGCCGCCAACAGCATTGCAGTCGCGGACGACGGCGTCTTCGGCGAACTCGGGCTCATGGGCAATTCGCTGCACGAGTTGATTCCGCTTCTCGACGCGGTCTACAAGGGCCTACCCGCAGCGAAGGTCGCTCTGACCCGGCTGATTGACGCCATGCCCGCGATCAACAAAGCACTAGACAGCCCGTGTTCGGCGGTATCGGTCACCGACAACCTGGCAGGTTGCGGACTGTTGCAGGACATGCGCTTGGTCGTTGCAGCCAACAAATCCGCCACGACAGCACTGAACGAAGACGTGTTGCGGTTGATCGCGATGCTTGAAGGTCCGGTGAACAATCTGTTCAGCATCGTGAACGGGCTGGCCGATGCCGCTCCCGGATTGAAGAAGGAACTCGACGCACTGCCGGCCTTGATCATGCAAGTAGCCAATGGCAACGTCGGTTCGCTCGTTCCGACGGTCCAGAGCCTGACTGAGCTGGCCGCTTCCCTAACCAATGTCGCCAGCGAACAAGTGGAGATCAACAAAGCCATTGATGTTCACTTCAACGCCGGCGAGGCGTTCCCCTATGGATCTGCCAGTGGTGGCGGGGCCGCCACTTCCGCCCAATACAAGTTCAAGGTCGCGGCGGCAGAGACCGGCGGCGCTTCGATGGCGATGACTGTGATCTTCGCGCTGGTTATGCTGCTGCTCGCGCTGGCCGCAGCCATCTGGGCGCAGCTGCGAAAGAGAAGTTAGCGCCACAATCGGCTATCTTCGGCCCATGCGTGCTCTGAAGGCCATTTTCATCGTCCTGCTTGCGTTGATCACCGTCGCGGTTGTGTCAGGGGTGGCCTTCGTGGTCGCCGGCAACCGAAACACCGATGTCACCCAGGCGGCGTTAGAACCGTTCTACACATCTCCAAACCCGTTGCCCCCGGGTAAGCCGGGCGACATCATCCGGTCCGAGGCCCTGACCCCTGCGCCGAACCTGCAGAACGCCAACGCGTACCGGGTGCTGTACCGCACAGAGAAGCCGGATCACACAGCCCGGGTATCTAGCGGGATGCTGTTCATTCCGACGACGCCGGCCCCGGCGGGCGGTCGGCCAGTGGTCAGCTGGGACCACCCGACGGTTGGCATGGGGGATGCCTGCGCGCCATCGCGTTTCACTCCCACGACGCTGCTCATGGACTGGTTGCAGGGGATGCTCAACCAGGGGTGGGTTGTGACCGCAACCGACTATGCGGGCCTGGGCACTGAGGGGATCGAGTACTACTTGGTTGGGCAGAACGAGGCTATCGACACCGTCAATGCAGTACGGATGGCCCGCAATTTCCCCGGGTCGCAGGCCTCGAACAGGTACGGGGTCTACGGGCATTCGCAGGGCGGACACGCGGCACTATGGACCGGCAGCTACGGACCGACGTACGCACCGGAACTCACCTTGGTCGGCGTGGCCGCCTCGGCTCCGGCAGGCAACCTGACTGGCCTGGTCAATGAGCTGTGGAATACCGGCCTGGCGTGGGTGATCGGGGGCGAAGTCCTCACCTCCTACCCTGCCGCGTTCCCCGGTCTCCAGCCCGATCAGGTTGCCACTGCGGCAGGCCAACAGGACTACCAGGGCATTGCTGATAAGTGCCTTGTGCAAGGAATCATCGACGGCAAGGTACTGGACACTTTGGGCAAGAGCACCTTCACCGCCAATCCAATGAGCAACCCGCAGTGGGCGGCGGCGATCACCGCGCAGAATGCCCAGCCCCTGCCCGCAACCCTGCCCGTGATGGTGACCGAGAGCATCAATGACTCGGTGGTCACGCCCTCCTCGATCGCCGCCATGCAGAAGCAATGGTGCGCGGCAGGTTCGATGCTCCAGGTCGACTGGCTCGGACCACTGCGCGGGTCCACCGACGTACCCTCGACCGGGACCCACATGTACGAGGGTGCCATCGGGGGGTCACTGGTCACTTCCTGGATGATTCAGCGGTTTGCAGGTGCCCCCGCGGTCAGCAACTGCAACACTCCGCCGTTGGTCTCGCCCACCCCCTCCAGTTCCTAGTGGGACGGAGGCAGACATGAACCACGTCGCGGTTGTCACTGGCGCATCGGCGGGACTTGGCCGGGCCACCGCGGACCTGCTGGCCGGCGTTGGGTGGACCGTCGTGGGTGCCAGCCGCAGAGGGTCAGGCGGCGAGGCGTGGCGGGGAATCGTCATGGACGTCGACGACGACCGATCGGTGCAGGACGGCATTGATTCCGTCCTGGCTGAGCATGGCCGTGTTGACGCCTTGGTGGCTGCCGCCGGGTGGGGACTCGCGGGCCCAGTCGAGACGACGACCATCTCTGAGGCGAAGGCGCAGTTCGAAACCAACTACTGGGGAGCCGTCAGGGTGACAACCGCGCTGCTTCCCCACATGCGCGCGCGGAACAGTGGACGCATCGTGTTGGCCAGCAGCATCGGCGGCCAAATCGCGCTTCCCTTCCAGGCCTACTACAGCGCCTCGAAGTTCGCGTTGGAGGGCTGGGCCGAAGCCCTTGCCTACGAGGTCAAGCCATTTCGGATCAGCGTCACGCTGATCGAGCCGGGGAACTTCAAGACCGACTTCACCGCCAACCGGCGCAATTCACAGAACCCCCACGAGGCCTACGCGGCGGCAGTTGATCACGCAATCGGTGTCATGGAACGAGATGAGCAGAAGGGCGCGGATCCGTCAGCAGCAGCCGAACTCATCGCCAAGCAACTCCAGGCCCGAGCACCCCGACGCCGGGTGTCGGTCGGCGCGAACGGCGAACGAATCGGCCTGGTGGCCAAGCGCGCCCTGCCCCACAGATGGTTCGAGGCCATAGCGAAGAACTCCCTCGGTATTCGGTGAGCACGGAGACGTCGACCACTGTCATCACACATGATCGGCAACAGGGTCGTTGGTCTCGCCGTCGCATCGCTCGGTGCAGTCGCGGTCCTGGTGGGATGCACCTCAGGCACCGCCGGAGCGAGCCCCGACTCGGCCCGATTCGAGCGCACCCAACGGACCGATCGCCAATGCCAACGAACTGCTGGGCCTGATGCAGGCACTCAACGAACCCGGGCCTTACCTGCTCGTGGGCTGGTCATACGGCGGCCTTGTCGTGAGAACGGCCGCGGCCATCTCACCGGCCTCTGTTGCCGGTCTAGACCTGATCGACGCCGTCACGCCCACGCAGTACCGGACGTTTGACCGGGCTGGCTGGACGGAGGCCAATCAGGATCTGGACATGGCGGCCGCGGAGAAGGCGGTTGCCGACGCCTCAGGTGGTCTCGGAGCTCAACCAATTCAGTCTTCGGGATCGTCACCGATTCCACCCACCCGATCCCCCAACTCGACCCAACGGCCGTCCAAGTCTCGGTCGACGCAGTTTCCGCCTCGGTGGAGTCTGGGCAGGCGATGCCGTCGTGCCCGGCAACCTTCGCCCCGGCTGGCATCAAGTGCCGGTGATTTCGTGTTGTCGGCCCACATTGGCACAGAGCTCCGCGACCACAGTGTCTAAACAGCCCTTGTCACCGACCGCGTTTGTGTGTGAAGCTGACCTCCCAAAGGACGGGACTTAGGAGAGCCTTAGCTATGTTTGAACCTCGAGAGAAGACCTGGGCTTGCGGCCTTGCAGCCGTTTCGCTGGTTGTGGCACTCGGTGCGATTTCTTCCGCGCCAACCGCGCAGGCAGCACCAGGGCCAAACCTGCACGCTGGCTCCGAAGAAGGCGTCGTTCACGCCAAACACGCACAAACCAAGTCGTCCGCTGCCTCACTGCTTTCCTGGCACAAAGGTCAGGTCATGACGTCGGCGGATATTACTTCCATCTTCTGGGGGTCGTCGTGGAACGACGCAACCAAGACCGGGGACAAGATCAGTGGGCTCGATGGTTTGTACTCCGGCATCGGCGGCACAACATTCATGAACACCAACACCGAATACACCGGTAGCAACGGCAGGGTGGGCGCCGCGGTGACGTACCGGGGCCACGCAACCGACCTGACAGGTGCAGGCACCTCGGCGCCGAGCACGTCTGCAGTCCTCGCCGTTGTCGCCCGCAACATCACCAACCCGGTTGCGAACGGGTACTACCCTGTGTACTCGGACATCCCCCGCGGCAGCGCCGGCTACTGCGCCTGGCACAGCTACGGCACCATCAACAATGTGCCCGTTCAGTTCGGTTTCTTCTTCCGACTCGACGGCGATGCCGGGTGCGATCCGGGCGACACTTCCGGCCTGCACAGCCAGGGTCTAGCTGCCGTGGCCAACGTCTCTGGACACGAACTGAGCGAAGCAGTCACAGACCCACGCAATGGCGGATGGTACGACCGAACCGGAGCGGAGAACTCGGACAAATGTGCCTGGACGTTCAGCGGCACTCTAGTCACCCTCGCCAATGGTTCACGCTGGAAGATCCAAGGGAACTTCAGCAACTCTGCGTACACGAACCACACCGGCTACAACAACGGTGGCGGCTGCATCGTCACGCGGTAGAACGGGCCGACGCCTACCGGAATGCTGGGTACCCATTGGGACAGTCCCGGAACCGTGCAAGTCGACTGGTGTAGCTACGCCGCCACCGGTCTTACCTGAAGGTGACCACCCGGGAGAACGGCGCGCAGCGGCTGGCCCTGGCCCGTCTTGGCATTGCGCGAGTTGACCACCTTGAGCCCGAACTCCGGCAGCGACCTGCTGATCTTGCCCATGGATCGCGGTGACCTCGTATAGGTGAAGTCCGCGGAGGCGTCGCCGTAGGCCGAGGTGAGGGTGACAGGCAGCACCCCGTGCGAACCCGTCGCCAGCGCCGTGACGGTCAACTCGGTCGCCGAGCGCGCGGTCACGGGGGCGAGCTTGGACCCGAATCTGACCGAGGTCACGCCGTCCAGATTCTGGCCATGGATCGAGACAGAATATCCGCCGACCATGGACCCCGAGTCTGGAGATACTGCCGAGATTGTCGGGGCTGCGACGTCCCAGTTCAGGATGCGCGATCGCTGCTCGGCCGAGAGCCCGTCGAACAGCGACACAGACGTGGGATCGAACAACGACCGGGAGGCGAGCGCCGCGGCGGTGGTCTGGTCCAGGTCGGAGAAGAAGACCAGGTAGCGGTTCTCGTTGGCCGGGACGGCCACCTCCCATACCGATCGCATGCGGCCCAGAGCCGAACCGACGGGCCCGGGGACCGGTTCGATGGAATTGCAGCTGAAGGACAAGGCGGATAGGCGCTGCGCATGCGCCGTCATCCGCTGAAGTGATCAAGTCGTACTTGTCCGGCAGCACAACGGTGAATCCGCCGCCGCCGTTCGGCGCGGCGCAACTTCCACAGCTTGCGCGGCTTGTTGTCGGCGATGACAACGTCAAAGTTGGGGGGTGACCGCCATCGCCCGGACATCCCCGAGCGGAACATCACGACCATTGCCCGCGCGCGCGGGTGCGTCCTCGCCGTTCCCGGCGACTTCGCGAATCGATTGCACGTTGCCGGAACCGGCCAGTTACAGCTTCCGGTTGGCCTCGTCGTAGGCATACAGCACGGAGGTGGAGCCGGTCTTCAACAAATCGGTGGGGTCCGCCGCAGTTGCCAACAGGCTGATCGTCTGATTGTTGAACGGAGTCAGCGGCGTGCTCATGCCCGAGGCGAGCAGCAACGCGAGCGTCACCACGGTTGCCGCTGAGACCCGGACAACAGCACCCGTCTGCCGAACCTTGCCCGAAAACTGGCTCACGTGGGCCCCTGTCACCGTGGTCCGGCCGCAACCCAGAGAGGTCCAGAATGATCACCAAGGAAAGTTAGGGTACCTTTGGTTCCTCTCGTAACGCAAGTCACTTGAACAACTACCCTGAGTGACGAGGAAATGACGAGACAGCGCACTCAACGGGCAGTCAGCGGCTAGCGCAAACGGGTGACAATAGGATCCGGTGTGTCTTCACTGTGCGACACTGTCCGGATGACTGGGGTGAAGCTGGCGGTGCTGGGGATCTTTTCGACAGCCACACTCATGGGAGGCCTGCTGGCAGCCGCACCCGCCAGTGCGACCGCTGCGCAACGGATCGATTCCGTGGCGACAATCAGCAACCGTGCAGCCAGGACTCCGAAGCCAGGAGCAGCCTGCACGAAGAAGCAGAAGAACAAAACGATCAAGAACAAGTACGGCAAACTCAAATGCACGAAGAAGGGCAAGAAGTACGTCTGGAAGAAGGCGCCGACCCCGGCACCCGCCCCGACGCCGTTGACCTGTGCCACCGGTGGGACCTGTACGGTCGGCCAGACCGGCCCCGGTGGCGGCACAGTGTTCTACGTTGCCATCACGGCGCAACCGTGGGGTAGGTACTTGGAGGCCGCGCCGAGCACCTGGGATGGTGGTTCGGCGGGTCCGCTGCTGCAGTGGTGCAACAATCCCTATGGCTTGCTGCCCGGAATCTTCCGAACCGCGATCGGGACCGGCGGATCGAACACCACCTTGATGGTTGCGGGTTGCACGTCAGGGGCGGGCAACGCCGCGCGGAGCTACCGAGGCGGCGGCAAGTCGGACTGGTCCTTGCCTTCCAAAGATGAACTGCAGCAGATGTATGTCCAACGGGACGGCGTTGGCGGGTTCACTGCCGAAAGCTACTGGTCTTCTTCACAGAGCAGTGCGATTGCGGCGTGGTACCAGTTCTTCGCTGATGGCAACCAGACCGCCAGCAACAAGTACCTCACCTTCCGTGTGCGGCCGGTTCGGGCCTTCTGAGCAAACCCTGGCACCCCGGCAGAGGGCGCGCCGTCGCGCCCCACGGTGGGACCTCTGATTCAGTGCTGCCCACTACCTGAAGGCTGGGTACCCGGTAACGGCCTGTCCGATCATCAACTGGTGGACTTCTGACGTCCCTTCGTACGTCAGGACAGACTCCAGGTTGTTCGCGTGCCGCAACACCGGGTATTCAAGGGTGATGCCGTTCGCCCCGAGCAGCGTGCGACACTCGCGAGCGATGGCGAGCGCTTCGCGGACGTTGTTGAGTTTGCCCAGACTGACTTGGGCCGGAGCCAGCTCGCCCTCGTCCTTGAGTCGAGCCAACTGCAAAGCCAGCAGCATTCCCTTCCCGAACTCCAGGGTCATGTCCGCCAGCTTCAACTGAGTCACCTGGTAAGCAGCCAGCGGCTTGTCGAAGATCTCGCGAGTTCGCGTGTAGTCGATTGTCACGTCCAGGCAGTCCCGGGCCGCACCCAATGCACCGAACACGATTCCGAAGCGAGCCTCGTTCAGACACGACAGCGGACCTGACAATCCGATGGCGCCGGGAAGCATCGACTCCTTCGGCACTCGCACATCCTCAAGCACCAGTTCGCTGGTCACCGAGGCGCGCAGCGACAGCTTGCCGTGCACCTCGGGTGCCGAGAATCCAGGAGTGTCGGTCGGCACGACGAACCCTCTGATCCCCTCCTCGGTCCGCGCCCACACAATGGCAACGGCGGCGACTGAGCCGTTGGTGATCCAAGCTTTGGTGCCGTCCAACACCCAATCTCCCCCGTCACGACGCGCGCGAGTCCTCATTCCTGCCGGATTCGAGCCGAAGTCCGGTTCGGTCAGTCCGAAGCAGCCGATCGCCTCTCCGGCAGCCATCGCCGGAAGCCATTGCTGCTTGTGATCCTCGGAACCGTGAGCCCAGATAGCAAACATTGCCAGCGATCCCTGGACGGACACCAGCGACCGTAGCCCAGAATCACCCGCCTCCAGCTCCATGCACGCAAGTCCGTAGGCGGTCGCACTGGTGCCAGCGCACCCGTAGCCCTGCAGATGCATGCCCAGCGCACCCAGTTGACCCAACTCCGCTGCCAATTCCCGCACTGGCAGACTCGCGGCTTCGAACCACGTTGCGATCTCCGGTTTGATGCGGGTCTGCACGAATCGGCGGACGGTCTCCTGAATCGCCAGGTCTTCGGCAGAGATCAACGTGTCGATACCGAACAGCTGTGTCGGCGTCTGGGGAGCGATTGCAGCCATGGAGACGGTCCCTTCGGGGATTGACAGTTTCGATAACACTGTCACAGGCAACCCCGTGCCGTCACCTGCTCTCGGTCAAGTCGAGCGGGTTGAACATGTCGATCACGATCGTCCCGCCCAGACCGTCCTCGCCGGCGCCGCTTTGGTGGTTCTGTATTCAGCAGGAACTGTCCCGCAATCGAGAATCGTCCGCAATATCCCCTTGAGGAATTCCTGATGCGTGCCGACAACAGTTAGGTCTGGAAGTCGAGATTCTGAGAACCAGACGTCTTTGAGGAGGCGGCCATGGAATTCGTTGTTGTCACCATGGAACGGTGGAACGAGATCACCGCTAGTTGCGAGGCCCAGCGCCAGCAAAACCTAGCTGAGCGCCAAGGCTAGGTCTGAGGACCTGCATCCTGGGTCGGGCGCGGCGCCTGCCGAGCGCTACATGCGAGTTGCCCCCACTTCGGAACGTGTGGCACTTGCTGCCCAGGCGATTGTGGTGCCGATCCACGCCGCGCTTGGGGCCGTCTCCTAAAAACCGTCGTTCACACCCGCGCGGTCGCAAGTCTCGTTCGTCAATCCGCGCAGGGCACTTGAGGGGAGCGCCCGGCACCCCGCAGACAGCAGACAGAAACAGGACTCACGACTACGGCGAGAGCCACCCGTCGTCCACGTGCGGAAGCAGGAAGGTGCGAAGATCGTAATCCGTGCCACTGGCCCCCGAGTCGTTGTCCCAATGGTGGCCAGGTCGCTCGATTCGAATGATCGGAAAGCCCGCTGCCGCCATCGCGTTCGTCTCATTGCGAACATCGGCGATTGGATAGGTGGTATCTGCGGTATGCGCGAGCTGCACGACATTGAATCTCCAGGCTGCGGCAGCAAGGGACGATGATCGGCTGGAACCTGTGTCTCTGAAGGGCGAGGTGTTCTCCGCGAGGACGCCGGCAAACGTGCTGGCGTTGTAGAACGCCGTCCGGTACGCCAGATCTCCCCCTGAAGAGTATCCGCCGATGATCACTCGGCGTGGGTTGATGTTGAAGTGTGCCTTCACACTGGCGATGGTGGCCATTACCAGTGCCGGGTCGCTATTGACGTCCCAACAGCCCCCTTCCCGGCCGCCAACAGCGACTGAAATGTAGTCCTGGGACCCGCCGGGAGACACCGTGTAGATATCCCACTCACTCCGCCCTCCGCAGCCGTGCAGCCAAACGAACAGGGTCATGGGCGCGGTGTGCATCTCGTCATACGCGGTCGGAACGTAGATCCAGTAGTTGCTCTGCCCACTGTCCAGGGTGAAGACGGTGTCCTTTGTGAAGGGAATTGGAACATGCGGGACTGAATCTGTGGGCACCGAAGGAGCCGGTCTCACCGAGTGCCATCTTCTCCACACTCGCTTCTTGCTGCATCGCAGCTTCCCGTATCGGGCACTGGCGACGATCTTGCCGACCTGCCTTCGTTGGCACCTCCCGCCGGGCTTGGGTCTGGCCTGTACCTTCTTGATCGACCCCGCGATCCGGGATGCTACGACGGTTGGCGCAGCAGCGGCATTCGTCGGCAGAGCGCTTTCGCTTGAGAATGCTGTGCTGACTTCTCGAATGGAATCAGCTCGTGCGGGGGCAGCGTCCATCGCCGAGCTACAGCCTGTCAGCACTATGACGACCCACATCCCCAGGACTGGGAATCTCGCAATTGCCATGACCACCTCTTCGACAGTAAAGCAGCCCTGCTTGACGGCTTCGACCGGCGGAGCCACCGAGGAAGCTCCCGCGAAGGGACAGCCGAGCACCAGTTCGGCGGGTTCCGACTGACAACTCCACCGTTCGCGGCAACCCTCCGGAGTCGACCGTTGACCCGATGGGCAGATTGCCGGTTCGGATCCTCGCCTTCGCGCAAGGATGCGAGTTAGCATCGTGCACATGGTGTATGACTTCGAGGTCGGCGACGTGATCAGGGCGGAACCTGACGCGCTCTACCAGGCATGGCTGGACAGCGCACAACACTCAGCGATGACTGGGGCGCCGGCCGAAATCTCGCCGGTCGTGGGTGGGGAATACAGCGCGTGGGCCGGTTACATCACAGGTCGGACCATTCGCCTGGAACCCACCCGCCGAATCGTTCAGACATGGCGAGCCGAGGAGTTCGATCCCGACGAGCAGGACTCGGTCATCGACGTCGTCTTCGAGCCTGAAGACTTCGGAACGCGAGTCACCATCAGGCACACGAACGTACCCACCCGCCTCCGCGGGTTCGAAGAGGGCGGCTGGCAGGAGAACTACTTCGACCCGATGAAGTCCTACTTCGAGGCCGGGATGTAGCCGACCCAGGGCGCCGCCGCTCACCTGCCACACCGCGCCACCCGGCTCCTGGCCGCTGGCCCCTGGAAGCGTCGAGGCGTTCTTCCCCGCCCGCAAACACCGAAGCGGGGGCGGCTCGCCAGCAACGGACGCAGGGTCATGATGAACGTGGCGGATCTGGTCGGGGCTATCGCCGCACTGAGGCCATAACAAGCCGTCGACCGCACCGCCGACCCACCCGCGTCGTGGTCCCGCAGATCCAGGTACGTCGACGATGATGGCCGGACCGAACCAACTCGCCTCGACCCAACCCAACTGCCAAAGGAAGCACGCCATGACCGTGACCGCGCTGGACCCGACGACTGCATTGGTGGTCATCGATCTGCAAAAGGGCATCCTTGCCTTGTCCACTTCACCGCACGTTGACGAGGTAGTCAGCCATGCCGGCGACTTGGCCGATGCGTTCCGGCGCCACGGCCTGCCAGTTGTTCTCGTCACCGTCAACGGTGCCGCCCCTGGCCGCACCGAGCAGGTTCGCCCACTCGCCGCTCGTCCCGACGGATGGGATGAGCTGGCGCCACGACTGAACCGACAGCCGCACGACCACCCGGTCAAGAAGAAGACGTGGGGCGCGTTCACCAACACCGACCTGCAGGCCTACCTGACCGACTTGGGGGTCACGCAGGTTGTCATTGCCGGCGTGAGCACAAGCATGGGAGTGGAATCCACCGCCCGGCAAGCACACGAACGCGGCTTCAACGTCACGCTGGCAACCGACGCGATGACCGACTCCAACCCCGACGCCCACGCGCACAGCATCACGGCGATCTTCCCTAAACTCGGCGAAACCGGAACCACCGGGGAGATCATCGACCTGCTCGCGACGACACGAGCGTGCCGGTCCATCAAGTAGCCGGACGGGCGCGAGCGAGAAAGCGCGGACACTCGCCGGGACGAGTGAAAGGCGAATGCCGCACAACCGTGAGGGTCGCATGGTCGAGGGTCAATCCCTAGCCTGGGAACATGGCAAAAGATGCTCGCGATATCGCCGTTGTCGGGGCGGGAGTTGTGGGCTTGGCGGCCGCCGAAGCACTCGGTCGCCGCGGCCGCTGACAATCGGTGGTCCCACGTTCACGAACACGTGTTCCAAGTCGTGCCGGACGGCGATGGTGTCGGGGTCTTGGTGGAAGCACGCCCGTTCGCTCAATCAGGGTGACCGGCAACCGGGTGAACCGGACTCTGCGTCCTTGCCGCCGCCGTCAGCCACAGGGGACGTGAGTTCGGTCGCGGCGAGGCACCGAGCCCGCACCAAGGTACGGGATGGTGAGGAACCGCCGCGGTTGCCGACACCTGCGGGGTGCCTGCAAGTCCGACACCGACGACCACAGTGGCGACTAATGCCCCGATGCGCATACTCCGCGACTGCGGAACCGAACCGTTGGAATCTGTCAGCGGCAGGCCTGCGGTCCACGAACCGGTGAGTGAGCCGTCATCAGCTTCGATCGACGCCACCGTGGTGATCTCCTGTGCGATGCCCGCGCGTCCGGGGACCGGCCACTGCATCAGATCGACTTGTAGGCACCCCATGCCAGATAGATCGCGAACGCGAAGCAGATGGTCGCATTGATCACGGCCGCGTGCTTGGTGACGAAAGCGTTCATCGAGCCAAGAATGTGATCTGACTTCGAACCCATCGCGACCGCGATTACCAAGGGGACAATAAGCGGCAGCATCGTAAAGATGTAGATCATCAAGACCGCCGCAGCCTGCGCAGAAGACCCCGCGCTGGAGCGGATGATGATGTGCATGGCCGGGATGTACAGAATCAGCGAGGTGAAGTCGGCCAGCATGATCACTCCGCCGCCAACGAAGTAGCCTCGCAGCTTCACGTTCGCGAACCGCTTGCCGTAGCCGCTCGACGGCTTGCCCCGCTTGCGCACATTTCGGTAGCCCAGGAACAGCAGCAGAGCGGCGCAGACCCCTCGAATGGCGGCACCAACCGGGTCGGGCCCGCTCGAGCCGGTGTTCAGGTTCTGGCCGACGGTCAGCAGAAGAGCGGTGATCAAGGCCAACACCGTGCCCGCACCGAGCGTGATCGCCAGGGCCCTGCGCACCTGTTCTTTGCGGCCCGCAAGAGTCAACAACTGCACGATGAGCAGCATTGGGCTCACCGCGGCGCCCAGCGCCAGCGGCAGCACCTGCAACAGCAACCCGGACATGTTCACCCCGACACCCACGATAACTTCGCGCCTGGTCCGATACCTGCTGGGATCGCTCCGCAGATAACTGCTAAACGCTACCGGTTGGACTCTGTGCTAGGCGAATCGACCGAGGTGCACACGACGGCAGGTCGGAATCCGAGCGCCCCTGCCTCGTCTGTGGTGAGCGCGGTACCGCGGTTCGCTTTCGACAGGTCCTGCGCTGGTGTCGGAACATACCACCGGTATCTGCGCCGCAGCGGGCGTCAGCAGTTCGAAGAGGTAGCCCCGACGTTTTCCATGGTCACGCTCTTCGTTTGAGGGCTCGTGGAGGATCTTCCCCAGACCCCCCGTATTCATTGGGGTGTGGCCGTGGTTTGTCCGGGGTTGAAGCGACCCAGGACAGAACTTTGGTCACGATCGGCTGGGTCAGTCGAGATAAAATCGCGATAAAATAGCGATCGCATCTCGATGCACCGCCGCACGAGGCCCGGTTGGACCGCAAGGCGGGAAGGCGAACGCTCAGTGATGGTTGGCCTAGGTGCGCAGGCGGTAGACATCGCTGCGGTGCCCAATCCACTCGACGTGAACCAGACGTGCGCCTTCATTGATTGAGTAGACGACGCGGTACGTCCCCCTACGGGCACTGAAGTAGTCGGCCAAGGGAGGATCAAGCCGCCTGCCCGCCCGCTGCGGGTTCGATGCGAGTGCCCCGACGCAAAACTCAAACGCAGCCACCGCGACAACCTCAGGAAGTTCTTCGCTCAATGCCCGCCGAGCTGGCGCGCGAAACTTGACCTCGTAAGGCATCAGTCGCTAGCCCGCCGCCGCTTCATCAACTCTGCCATTTCTAGTGCGGTCGTGGCCTCAACGCCGCCATCTTGCTCGGCGCGCGCTTCCGCGAGGGCTGCCATCGCAACCGGATCGGACAACACGGCGATGGTTTCCTCAAGGGCTTCCAAGTCGGCGGCGGCGATGAGAACCGTGTCGGCTACGCCATTACGCGTCAGGAATATGCGCTCGTGTTCGGCTGACACAGTCCGGGCGTACTCGTTGAGTTTGGCCTTGACTGTCGACACAGGCAACGTAAGCATAGTCTGAATTGTAGTCTCCTGAAAGGTGTCTGTCAGCCCCCGTCGGGCCGATGCTTTCCACAGTCACGTTCTTCGTGTGAGGCCTGCGACGATCTGGCCGCTCAGCAATAGCACTGGTTGCCGGGAACAGAACCTGAGACCGGTTCCAGACAGAAGATGTAGCCGCGAACGGCACCAGTTCAATCTCTTTGGGAGTTCCACCCGACCTCGACCCGCTCGGCCGCAACGATCGCGGGCCGTACCGGGTCGGTCATTCGTTCCGCGAGCGTTGCCGCGCGGAGCGCTGGCGGGAGCAGGGATGAGAACTTGAACCCGGCGAGTGCATCGGCGTCCACAACGGACACCCCGACGGCGGTCTCAACTCCATCCACGTCGTCCAGAAGCTCCCGCACGCACGCACCTCGGCGACGCCAACCGACCCGCGACAGATGACGCTCAGTGGCCCGGCCGTCGCCTCGACGCCTCCCGCGCCAAGCGCCGCGGCGAGCGACTCATTCGCGCGACTGCCGGCGAAGGTCCACCACTGGGTCCCTTTACCTTTGGGGGCAAGCAGTGTCCCGACTTCCGTTACCTGCGGGTCGCCGAGGTCACGGATCTGCTGCAACCGGTCGACCACGCGGTGAGTCAGCTCCACGTCCGGGTCGGTCCCGAGGATGATGTCGCGGATGCTGCGGGCGAGTTCGAATCCGAGCCGCACCCCGCCACCAGACCACACGGACCGGCCGGGTCGCCGGTCATCGCCGTACCCGGTCGGCCGGAACCACATGCAGTCCAGGCTCGTAGGTGTAGGCACGCTGACCCAGGTGGAGCGCAACGCCTGCCAGGAATGGCTTCCCAACTGCGGCCTTGAACTTGCGCAGCGGGCCCAAGTCCTTGCCGGTCACCCGTGCGCTGGCCTTCACTTCCACTCCGACGATCCGCCCGTCATCACGCTCGATCACAAAGTCAGCTCATCGTCGTCGAGAGTCCGCCACTGGCCGACACCCGCCACCGCATCGACGCACTCCGCTTACCTGAGAAGTTCGCCCACCTGAAGGATTCGAAAAGGTGGCCGAACTCTGTCAGCACGGTCGGGTCAAGCGCTGCGAGCTTGTCGGGCGTAAGTCGCAGCAGTCGCGCCGCAACCCCTGCGACAGCAGCATCACGGCCAAGCTACATGGACCGACATTGTTCTCGGTGACCATCAACGTCGGCCGGAGCACCGAGCCCGGGGTGGTTCCGCGGGCAGCTGGACCAAACCCAAGGTGCGGTCGCGGGCCCTACGGGGCGATTCCGCCGTCGTTGATGGTCCAGTTGTTCGGCGTACCGGTCAGCACTCCACGCGCCCCGACCGCTGGTGCACTGTATTTGCTGGACCCGGCGCCGAAGGTCACCCCCGGCTTGACCGGCCTGCTGGCCCATCCGGTCAGCAATGCGTTGTAGTTCGCGGTGGACAACGCACCGGTGAACATCATGTCCATGTTGCTCACGTTGGACACGTCCCAGGACCCGATGGGCTGGTTGAACGCCGACGCGTTGGAGAACATCGAGACCATCTGCTTCACGTTCGACGTGTTCCACGCCCCGATGTCCTGGTTGAACGCCGACGCACCGTAGAACGTCCCGCTCATGTCCGTCACGTGCGAGGTGTCCCAATTGCCGATGGGCTGGTTGAACCCCGACACGCCCAGGAACATCCTGCCCATGTCCGTCACGTGCGAGGTGTCCCAGCTGCCGATGGGCTGATTGAACGCCGACACGTCGTAGAACATCCAACCCATGTTCGTCACGTGGGAGGTGTCCCAGCCCGCCAGTGGTGAGTTGAACCCGGTCGCCCGGTAGAAGGCGTAGGACAGGTCGGTGGTGCCGGTCAGGTCCGGGCCACCGGGCGCGCTGATGACCAGGTTCTCACAACCCCGGAAGTAGGCGTTGTTGTTGCCCAGCCGCATCGCACCCCACTGGGAAATATCGACCAGTCTGTTGCGGTCCCCCTGATTAGCGAACCGCCACCCCACGAGCTGGTCCCCAGCGTTCGGGAACGAGATCGTCACCGTGTAGGTGCCCGGGGCGGGGTAGGTATGCAGCTTGC
>JBAXOQ010000052.1:0-17765 GCA_037133175.1 Actinomycetes bacterium | reverse complement strand
AGGTGGCGGTGCTGGCTGAGCAGGTCGCGGCGGCCGGTGATGGGGTGAGGGCAGCAGCGTGGTTGGGCGATGTGCAGGTCGCGGTGCGGCGGTTGGACGCCGCGAGGGTGCGGCTGGTGGGGGTGGTGGATTCTTCGGGGGTGTGGGCGCAGCAGCAGTATCTGAGTCCGGCGTCGTTTCTGCGCCATGAGTTGCGGATCGAGCAGGGGGCGGCCCGTTCTGATTTGAAGGCGGCGGCGGTGCTGGGGCGGTTGCCGGCGTTGGCTGCGGCGTTTAGGGCGGGGGTGGTGTCGCGGGCGGCGGTGGATCGGATCATTGCGGTGGGCACCCGCAACCGAACGCGGGAGCAGTTGCTGCCGGCGTTCGAAGCGATCTTTACGAAGGTGGCGGTGACGGAGTCGTTCGCGATCCTGGTGCGGACGTTGACGTTGTGGGCCGATCAGGTGGACCCGTTGCCGATCATCGACGCGGAGGATCGGGCGTATGAGCGGCGGTATTTGAATCTGACGCGGGTTACTGATGGTTGGTTAGTGGACGGGTTCTTGTCCCCGGAGCAGGGAGCAGCGGTCGCGGCGGCGGTCAACGCGGTGATCACCCGCACCCGCCGTGCCGCTAACGCCAAGGTCCACGACCCCGACGCCCCGGACCCCGACGCCTCGGACGCCGCTGTGCCCGATGCCGCTGTTGCGGAGACCGGTGTCACCGAGGGTGGTGCGGCTGCTCCGGGGGCTGCGGAGCAGTTCGTGGTTGTGGACACCGACCCGGGGTTGGCCGTGATCACGGACTGGCCGCAGGACCCGGGCCAGGCCCGAGCCGACGCCCTGGTGGACCTGGCCCGACTGGCCACCGCGGCCGGGGACCTGCCCGAGTGCGGCGGGATGGCCCCGACTGTGATCGTCACGGTGCCGCTGGCCCGGTTGGAGGCGGACTGCACCACCCCCGCGGCCGAAGCGGGCCATGGCGGCGCGACCCCGGCCGGGGCGAACCCCGGCCCGGACGGCGACCGCGGGCACGGTGGGGGTGAGCAGGGGGACCTGTTCGAGAACCGCTCCGCGTTCGTGGCGGTGTCCAACGGCCCCGGCCAGTTCCTGGTCTCAGCTAAGACCGCGCAACGGCTGGCGTGTGACTGCACGATCCACCGCCTGGTGCTGGACCCGGCCGGGCTACCCCTGGACGTCGGCCGCTCTACCCGCACCATCCCCAAACAGTTACGGATCGCGCTGAACCAGCGGGACCAAGGATGTTGCTATCCGGGGTGCGAACGACCGCCGGGCTGGACCGAGGCCCATCACGTCGTCCCGTGGGCCCACGGAGGTTCCACCACCCTCGACAATTTGATCTTGACTTGTCGACGCCACCACTCCATGATCCACGACACCGAACACACCATCACCATCAAACCCGGCCAAAAACCCGTCATCACCAAACCCCGCTGGCCAGCCGCCGCCTGACGGTTGGGTCGGCCAGACGCAGCCTGGGTCCGAGGCCATCGGTGGAGGGTCCTTGATGCATGTCCTGAGAGGAAACCCGGTGGCCGGGGGCGACGCCGCTCGGACCATCGCCGAGCATGATGTTTTGCAGTGCGCTCTGTGCTCCTCCGTGACACCATGTCCGCATGGTGGGAACCGACAGCCTGTCCTTGCACGAGCAGATCAGCCTGCTCTCCGGAAGCGACTTCTGGCACACGCAGCCGCTGGCGAATCACGGAGTCCCGGCCATTCGGCTCAGCGATGGTCCGCATGGAATGCGGGTGTTGCCCGATGACGCCGACCACCTCGGGCTCGGCAGCAGCCTGCCGGCGACATGCTTTCCACCGGCGGTGACGATCGCCAGTGCGTGGGATGAGGAACTCGCCGAGGAAGTGGGTCGCGCTGTTGCCGCCGAGGCGTTGGACCAGGGAGTCTCCGTCGTTCTGGGCCCGGGCCTGAACATCAAGAGGCATCCGCTGTGTGGTCGCAACTTCGAGTACCTGTCCGAGGATCCACTCGTCAGTGGCCGGCTTGCCGCAGCCCTGGTGCGCGGCATCCAGAGCGGGGGAGTCGGGGCGTGCCTGAAGCACTTCGCCGTCAACAATCAGGAGTCACATCGGCTCGTGGTCGATGCAGTTGTCGATGAGCGTACGCTGCGCGAGTTGTACCTAGCCGGGTTTGAGTACGCCGTCACTGTTGCGCAGCCCTGGACGGTCATGGCCGCCTACAACTTGGTCAACGGCACGTACTGCGCCGAGCACCACACCCTGCTGACGCGGATCTTGCGCGACGAGTGGGGCTTCGACGGCCTCGTGATGAGTGACTGGGGTGCCACCAACGATCGCGCCGCGGGCGTGCGGGCCGGAATGGACCTGGAGATGCCGGGCAGCGGCGGAATCTCTGATTCCGACGTCGCCGCGCAGGTGGCCTCCGGGGAACTGAGCTCGCAGGACGTTCGCAGCTGCGCCGACCGCGTCCTGGACCTTGTGGCACGCAGCCAGGATCCCGAACCGGTCGACGTCAGTTATCCAGACCACGACGCCCTGTCACGGCGGGCGGCAGCCGAGGGCACAGTGCTGCTGACGAACGACGGAATCCTGCCGCTGTCCGCCGAGGCCACGGTGGCGGTGATCGGCGGATTCGCCAAGTCACCCCGCTATCAGGGTGCGGGCAGTTCCCTGGTGAATCCGACGTCGGTGACGACGGCGTGGGATGCTTTCACCGAACGGGGCATGGCAGTGACCTACGCGCTCGGCTACGACCCGTTCACCTCGGGAGCGGATCAGAAACTGATTGCCGAAGCCGTCGATGCCGCGCGCCGGGCCGAGGTCGTGGTGCTGATGGTCGGGCTGCCCGGGGTATACGAAAGCGAGGGCTTCGACCGGTCCGACCTGTATCTGCCGCCGCAGCAGGAGCGTTTGATCGAGGCAGTGTGTGAGGCCAATCCGCGAACGGTGGTGGCCCTTTCCAACGGCGCACCGATCGCGATGCCGTGGGTGGATCGACCTGCAGCGATTGTGGAGTCCTATTTGGGCGGACAGGCGTCCGGTGCAGCCCTGGTGGATGTGCTGTACGGGGAGGTGAATCCAGGCGGGCGGCTGGCCGAGACTTTCCCGAGGACGCAGGCGCAGGTGCCCAGTGACCCCTGGTTCCCGGGACATCCGCATCAGGTGGAGTATCGCGAGGGACTCATGGTTGGGTATCGGTACTACACGTCCACCGGCGTTGCCCCGCTGTTTTCGTTCGGCCATGGACTGAGCTACACGTCGTTCGAGTACGGTCCCGCAACCGTGGATTGCCTCGAGATCGTCGCCGGGGACAGCATCACCATTACCGTGCCCGTCACGAATGTCGGAGAGCGGTCGGGCAGCGACGTCGTGCAGGTCTATCTGCACGATCGCTCGGGTTTGGTCCAAAGGCCCAGGCGCGAATTGCGTGGCTTCGCCAAAGTACGACTGGATGCGGGCGAATCAACGGACGTGACGATCTCGCTGGGTGTCCGAGCATTCGCCTACTTTGATACCGAGGCGCACGATTGGCGCATTCCCACAGGTGTTGTCGGCATCGAGATCGGGCACTCCTCAGCAGACATCGACCAGACCCTGACGGTCACCGTCACCGATGGAGCCACGACTGCACCGGGGCGCCCGGACGCGCCGCTGATCGCCGCATCCGATCGCGACTTTCGCGCGCGACTGGGCCATGCCATCCCCAGCCCGCGACCGGTTCGGCCGTACACGCGCACGTCTACCGTCGGCGAGATTCAGGCGACAATGCTGGGCCGCGGCATCAAAGCCATTTTGAAACGAGTTGGAGGCATCGACACGACCGCCAGAGAAGGGGACCTGGTCACCGCTAAGCTCCTGGAGCGGGGACTGGATGAATTGCCGCTGCGGTCGGCCGCGCTGCTCTCCCAGGGGCAGTTGTCGTGGCCCATCGTGGACACGGTTGTGGAGCTGCTCAACGGCAATCCCGTGGCGGCTGCAGGGAAGGCGGTCTCGGGTCTGGCAACACAGGCCGGCCGGCAACTGCGACGGGTGCTGCCCAGAGGGACCAGGGATTCGCAATGACCAATGACGGCAGCGATCCGCGCCACCAGCCGGATTCCCGGTGGGTCGACCTCGACGGACCGGTTCACTTCCTCGACTACGGCGGTCCCGAGCACGGCCCGTTACTGGTATGCGTCCACGGCCTCGGTGGCTCCTCGCTCAACTGGGCAGCGGTCGCACCTTCGCTCGCCGAGACATGCCGGGTGCTGGCGCTGGACCTCGCGGGTTTCGGACACACCCAAAGTGGCGGCCGGTCCACGTCGGTGCACGCCAATGCGCGACTGCTCCACCGGTTCCTGACCGAGGTGGCGGGCACGCCAGCGATCCTAGTCGGCAACTCGATGGGCGGCCTGATCTCGATCCTGCAGGCCTCGGCCCACCCGAAGACGGTGGCAGGTCTGGTGCTGGTTGATCCTGCGCTGCCGCTGGCTTTGAGGTCCAAACCCGATCCGAGGGTCGTGGCGACCTTCGGATCGCTGCTCGTGCCGGCAATCGGCCGACACCTGATGTCCCGCCGTCGCGAGCAGACGTCCGCCCAGGAGTCGGCGCTGGCCGTCCTGCGGTTGTGCTGCGCGGACGTATCGCGGGTGCCTGAGCACGTGGTGGATCTGCACGTGGACCTCGCGACGAAGCGGCGCGACTACCCGGATGTTGACTCTGAGATGATCGTCGCGGCTCGCTCGCTGATGTTCGTGCTGGCCGACCGTCGCAAGATCTTCGCCATGCAACGCGCCATCGAAGCGCCGGTCTTGCTGCTCCAAGGCGACCAGGACCGGCTAGTGTCCATCGCGTCAGCTCGGGCTGCGGCGGCGGCCAACCCGTCCTGGCGCTTCGAGGTGGCCCACGGTGTGGGCCATGTGCCCCAGCTCGAAGTACCGGACTGGACCATCCACCAGATCCTGAACTGGCTCGCCGAGCAGCCGCGGGCGACCGAACTGGCCGTCGGCGCATCCACCCCACACATCGAGTAGCGGAGTTGCAATGGAACGGTTGAGTGCGCTGGACGTCGGCTTCCTTCAAGTGGAGACCGATCGGCAGCAGATGCATGTTGGATCGTTGTTGTTCTTCGAGGGGCCGGCACCCACGTTCGCGGCGATCACCAGGCATCTGGAGTCGTGCCTGCCGTTCGTGCCGCGGTACCGGCAACGGGTACAGCACGCTCCGCTCGATCTTGCTCGACCGATGTGGGTCGACGATCCCCACTTCAGCCTGGCTTACCACCTGCGCCACACCGCGATCCCGGCTCCGGGTGACCGATCGGGTCTGCAGGCGCTCGTCGGGCGGGTGATGTCGCAACGGCTGGATGTGGACCGGCCACTGTGGGAGATGTGGGTGGTGGAGGGGCTCGCCGACGGCCGCTGGGCCATGATTACCAAGATCCACCATGCCATGATCGACGGTGTCGCGGGCAGCGAGTTGCTGGAGATCATGTTTGCCAGTGAACCCGGCATCTTGTTCCCGGATCCGCCTGCGTGGCAGCCTGAGCCGACGCCGTCGGATTTGCAGCTGGCCGCATCCGGGCTGAAGGACATCGCCCACCTGCCGCTCGATGCGGCCCAGGCCGCCGTCAGCGCCGCTCGATCGCCACGACACGCGGCCGAAGCCCTGGCCGGGCGCGCGTTCGGGCTGGCGACCGCCGGCCGCAGCGTGGCCGTACCGGCCAGCCTGCTCAACGGGCCGGTGGGTCCGCATCGGCTGTGGGGGTGGGCCGACGCTGACCTCGCTGAGGTCAAGGCGGTCAAGAAAGCCCACGGGTGCACCGTCAACGACGTCGTTCTGGCGGCCTGCGCTGGCGGCTTCCGCACGTATCTGCTCGCCCGAGGCGAGCAGGTGGAAGGCACGACCATCCGGTCGTTGGTCCCGGTCTCCATGCGAACCGAGGATCAGCGCGGTCAAATGGGCAACCATGTCACCGCAGTGTTCGCCGAGCTGCCCGTTGGCATCGCCGACCCGCTCGCTCGCCTGGATGCGATCCACGCGCAGATGGATCACCTCAAGCACAACGGCCAGGCCATCGGGGTCGAGGCCATGCTGTCCGCCGGCGACTTCGTCCCGGCCACGCTGATGAGCCTTGGCGCACGGGTCTACGCGCACACCGGGCAGTGGGTGGTCAACACGGTCACCACGAATGTCCCGGGTCCACAGCAACCCCTGTATCTGCTAGACCGTCAGATGCTGCAGATGTACCCGTACATCCCCGTAGCCCTGGGTGTCCGGATAAGCGTGGGCATCATGTCGTACGACGGCCAACTGGCTGTGGGCGTCACCGGTGACTACGACGCCGTGCCTGACCTCGACGTTCTGTGCGCTGCCATCGAGGCGTCGTTCACCGAACTGGTGGCTTCGCTGCCCGTCGATTGACGGCCGTTCACCTTCGCTAACTTGTGGTACCGCGGTCTCTGGCTGCTGCGGCCCCGGGAGTTTCTGACCGTGCTGCTGCCTGCGCAGACATGTCGGCGAAGCGGCTCGGATCCAAGGTGATGAACAGTCCTCGTCCGCTGCTGTAAAGCGTTCCCTGTTCATCGCAGATGGTTGCTTCGACGCGTACCTTTCGCCCGTCCACGCCGCTGACCTGTGAGCGGATGATGCAGCGGGTGCCGACGGGAAGCATCCGTTTGAACGTGACGTTGAGTTCGACGGCCACGACCTGGTGGCCGTTCATCCAGGCGGTTCCGCCCATGGTTTCGTCCAGCAGTGCGGCCATTGCCCCTCCGTGAACGTGCCCTGGTGGTCCCTGGGTTTCGGACCCGAGCAGTACTTTGACCATTACCGAGCCGTCGCCGTCAAGGAAGTAGCACAACGTCAGTCGCCGACCGCTGCTGTCACCGGTCACGAAATTGTGTTCGACGACCTCTGCCGGCACCTCGACGTGGTTCCATTCAGGTCCCGCTGTGGTTAACCACTGCTGGTCATCAGTCATGGCGCCGTCCTTTCAGGCTAGGGGGTTGACCCAACTGCAGTCGGGGAACCGGGCGAAGTCGCTGTCGTTTGAGAACACCGTCAGGCCGTGCTCGATGGCTAGCGCCGCCAGCATTGCGTCGGGGATGAGGTTCCCGGACAAGTGCAGATCCGTCACCAAGCCGGTCAGGATCGTGACCGTATCGCGCGAGGTAGGCGGCACCCACACCCCCGGTACCGACATCCATCGTGACACGATCTCGCCCGCTCCCTGTGGCGGCAGCGGGTTCTGGACGACTCGTGGGTGCGTTACCAACCGCAGAAACGCCCCGACCGATTGGGTCGGGATTGCGACTCGGCGAGGGCCGTTGATGGCGCTTTCAAGCCAAGTCTTCGCCCTGGGGTGGAAGGGGCTCGTGGAATCGACCGCGTAAATCAGCAGGTTGGCATCGACGATCACCGTTGCGATTCCTCGTCCAGCAGGGCTAGCGCCTCGGCGACGTTCGACACGTCGACCCGAAGCCCGAGCGGCGCCGAGGCCTGGCGAAATGTGCTCGCTCGCTGCTCTACCCGCAATCCGGCCCGAACTAGACGGTTGAGTGCCTCGCTGACGCCGACGCCTTCCTCGCGCCGCAGACGCTCAACCTCGGCAGCGACGTCGTCCGACATGGTGAACGTCGTTCGCACTGTCATGTCCTAAGCCTAGCATCATGATGCTACCCAGGGCGTGGTCCTTGCGCTTCCGCCACGGCCCTCGGCGATCGGCGTCCGACTGATGGTGATGTCACCGGCCCCTGTGCGCGCTCGGACTTCAACGGTGGATTCAGACTCCGCGGGGCCTGGGCACGCTGTCAGCCCGTTGCGTACCGAGCCGTACTTCGAGGTCACTTCCAGCCATGCGGCGGCACCTTCTCGGACGCCAATCGCGATGGTGCCGGCGCCGGTGCGAGCCATGACAGAGCCGGCCGACACTTCGTCGATGCGGATGTCACCGGCAGCCGAACCCGCGCTGACCGACGACAGAGCTCGTCCGATCACGATGTTGCCGCTGGCGGTGCGCACATGGGTGTAGCGATCGCATTGCGCGATCTCGACCGTGCCGTTGGAATTCTTGACGACGCCACCGCGCTTGACGTTCCCCAAGCGCACCGAACCGGTGCCGGTGGTGACCTTGGCATCCCCGGCGATGTCATCGACGGTGATGTCGCCGATGCCAGTCCTGGTGTTCAGTGAACCAACTCGGTCCAACCTCACATCACCCATGCCCGTCTTGGCGATGGTGTCGGCGAGGTCGCCTTCGCTGTGGATCAGGCCCATACCCGTGGTGGCGCTGAGCGCGGATCCGGTAGGTAGCTCGACGGTGACGATGACCGAACCGTCCTTCTTGCTTGGGCCGATGATCCGGTACAGGGCTTTGGTGGTCTTGACGACGAGAATCCCGTTGGCGAATTCAACGATCGCGTCATCAGCAGCGGTCACGTCGGCGCCGTTGGCGTCATCGCGCGGTTTGACGAAGACGACGGCATCGGCGCGGTCGCTGGCGGTGACGTTGATGTCGCCGGTACTCAGCTCGACCACTGCGTTGATAGGACCAGGGGTCTGGAACGTCTTCATGGTGGTTACCTCTTGATCTCTTGTTTCGTGGATCGGGTGAGCGGGTTAGCGAGCCCAGCCAGTGAAACTTTGGCCAGAAGTCGGTGGTGGCGCTTGCGGTCGCCGGGTCGCATCGGTCGCCGTGGCCAGGGTGCGAACCAGCCAGGCATTGACCGATAGGCCTTCGCGTCCGGCGGCTTCTTCAACGCGAAGTTTGAGCAATTCGGACAGGCGCAAGGTGATGCGCGCGGTGCCGCTCTCGTCTATCTCGGGCGCCGACTGCACCGCAGGCGGTGTCGGCGCGACCGGTGCCTGAAGTTCGGCAGGTAGCGTGACTGCGAACTCAGGATCGCGTCCGCGCAGACGCACCTCGACTGATCCGGGAGCCAGATCGAGGGTGATTTCGTCCGTGGCCGCCGATATCGCTGCGAGCAAAGCAAGCCGCAACGCGGAGTCGATCGTGGCGGTCATCCGCTCCGCGGCTTGTCGGCTCTCGTCACCGCTGTTCTCAGCGGCCGTGAGCAGTTGGTCGCGAACGTCGTCTACAAACGACTGAAGTTCCATGACATCAGTGTGACATTACTTTGACGTCAAAGTCAACACATACGATGTCATACTGCTGTCGGGTTCGGCAACGGTGTTCTCAGCTCGTGAATTGCACATCGATGTTCACGACTGAGCCGTCGAGCATCTGGAATCGGATGGCCTGTGTGTTGGCGGTTGGCGTGAAGTACTTGATGTTGCCGCCGGCGGTCTGCCAGGCGCCCGGGCCGGTGTAGTACGCGGTGGACTTGGACGGGCCCGGTGTGAAGGTCACCGGTCCCAGGTCGGTCAGGGCCGACACGCGAGTCCCCGTCGGGTCAGTGGTGACGGCTCCGTTCAACACGAGTCCGTCTTGTTGACCCTGGGCGATCGTGAAGACCGAGATCGTTCCGGATTGGATGGAACGCGTCGAATCCGCTGTCGCGGCGACTGGGCCGGTGCTGGGCGCCTGCGTCGCAGCCTGGGCGGTGGGCGCGGTTACGGCGATGAGGGCCGTGGCAGCCAGTGCTGCCGCAGCGACTGTGGTGAGCTTTTGGGTTTTCATGGTGCGTCCTCCTGGGTGCTTCCCGTTGGGGTGCGGTCGTTGCTCGCACTGTAGGAGTACCCGGGCGGGAGGAACTCACTCCTCGTCGTGATGGGCAATCGATTGCCCGTTGGGCTGGTCGCGAGGGCTCTGCGGTCATCGCAAGCAAACGAAGCAGAGTGATGGCGAGAGCATGTATTGACGTAATGTCATTTATGACATAACGTCAATTCGGTGAGCGTGACCAAGCCGACAAAGCGAGAACGGACGCGCGATCTGCTGCTTCTCGCGACACAGGAGTTGCTCCTTGAAGCTGGTGGTGGCAGAGGCTTGGCGGTCTCTGAAGTGACCGGTCGCGCAGGCGTTGCCCATGGCACCTTCTACAACCACTTCGACTCGATCCATGATGCGCTCAACGGGGTCAGCGATTGCATCATGCGCGAGCACTCCCGAGTCCTTGATGAGCTACTCGTCGATGTCAGCGATCGGGCCGAGCGATTCGCACGGTCGACCAGGCAGTCACTTCGAATGGTGCCGGACTCCCTTGAGTATGGTCAGCTCCTGTTCGACTCCGGCCTGCCGGTTGATCGACTGGCGGCTGGAATCCGGGCCCGCATGCATGCCGACATCATCCTCGGAGTTGGCGACGATGCTTTTCGAGTCAATGACGTCGAACTAACGGTGAGCATCTTGGCTGGCACCATCCTTGGGTTGATCTTGGATCTGTATCGCGGCCAAATCGGACCAGAGGCGATTGAGCCCGCGACCGAGCAGATGCTCAAGCTGTTGGGAGTGACCAGTCGTAGGGCGCAGCGGCTCTCACGCAAGCCGCATGATTTCCTGAAGCTGCGCTCGCTGCCGTTGTCCAGTCTGCCGGTGTCGGCTGATGCCGGGTCGAGGTGAACGCGGGATGACGACTGCAGCCTGGACGACCGGGAGGACCTTTCGGCGCGGTGAACCCGGCTATGAGCAGGCTCGCCGTTCCACGATGTGGAATCAGCGCGTTCCTGACCGCTTCCCCGATGTCATCGTGCAGGCGAATACCGATGACGACGTGGTGGCGGCGATGCAGATGGCCGCGCGGGACGGCCTGACGGTTGGCGTGCGGTCCGGTGGACACAGTTGGTCGGGTAACCACGTGCGTGACGGCGGACTGCTGCTGGACGTCTCCCGCCTCGACGACGTAACGATCGACAGGGCATCGATGCGCGCTGTTGTCGGCCCGGGCATTCAGGCATCCGAAGTGATCAAAGCCTTGATGAAGCAGGGACTCTTCTTCCCCGTCGGACACTGTCTCGGCGTGTGCGTCGGGGGCTACCTGCTGCAAGGAGGATTCGGATGGAACGGTCGGGTCCTGGGCCCGGCATGTGAGAGTGTGGTCGGCATCGACTACGTCGACGCCGAAGGTGTTTTGCGCCACGCCAGCGAGACCCTGAACGCGGACATGTTGTGGGCGGCACGGGGGTCCGGCCCGGGTTTCTTCGGAGTCGTATTGAGGTTTCACCTGCGGCTGTACCACCGACCCGGTTTTATCGGTATCGCCACTGCCGTCTATCCGATCGATCAGCTTGAGGACGTGTTCACCTGGGCGCACAGGATCGGACCAGAGGTGCCGACTTCGGTGGAACTGAACGTGATGTCCGCACGCAAGGTATCGCTCATGCGTGGTCAGGGAATCGAGGTTCTTGCGCCGGTATTCGCCGACTCGTGGTCGGCGGCTCGGCGCGCGACCAGTTTCATGAAGTCGCGGCCACGGGGAGCAAAGGCGTGGACACCGCTGCTGCCTACACCGATGACCGGGCTCTATCGGGGAGTCATGACCCACTACCCATCGGCCACCCAGTGGGCGGTCGACAACATGTGGACCCATGCACCGATCGAGGACTTGTTGCCCGGCCTGCGACGGATCGCGGACACTACGCCTTCTGCACCTTCGCACTTGCTGTGGATGAATTGGTCGCCGCCGGCGAGGCGACCGGACATGGCGTTCTCCGTTGAGGACAACACTTACCTTGCGCTCTATGGTGCTTGGACGGATTCGCGCGACGAAGCATCCGCGAGCAGCTGGGCTCAGGACCGCCTCTCCGAAATGGCGCACCTGGCGAGCGGCTGCCAACTCGCCGACGAAAACCTGGGCAGGCGACCGGCACGATTCGTGACCGACGACCACCTTGCCCGCCTGGATCGGCTGCGCGCCAACGAAGACCCGCATTACCGCTTTCACCCGTGGATGGGACGACCATGAACCTCAAGTCAGCCAGACCAATCTCAGGGCGGCATCTGGGTTGGTCGGCCGAAGATCTCGCGACCAGGCCGTACGCCCGATTCTGGAATCCGGAAATGGCGGACCTCTCTGAGGGTGCCGTGCAGGCGGTGGCGAACAGTCCGGTTGCCGAGGATCTGCTGCCGCCGATGCTCGAAGCAGTCCAGGACATCGAAGGCGCCCCCATCCAGAACGGCTACACGCTGACCGGCGATGGTGCGGCCCATATCAACTTGCTGACACCGATGCCTGAGGTGTCCCCGGCGATGATCGATTGGTGGTTTGGTTGGCACAGCGATAGCCCTGAGCGCTACAAGATGTGGCACCCGCGCGCACATGTTCACGCATCATGGCTGGAGCCGCCAGCGCCTGGTACTCGGGGCAGGGATCGATACGTCGGCCGCACGTCGCTGGTTGACGAGTTTGTGGGGAGCAGCCTGGGTCGGTTCGCGATCTCGTTCAGGCATCCACAGGAAGTCGGGCTCCACGACCCGGACGTGGCGGGTGGTGTTGATGCGACCGCAGTCTGTGCTCGTGTCGGTTTGGTCGACCTGCCGGTGGATGTCGGTTACCTGGTTCACTTGGTCAGTCGCACGGATAGCGGCAGCGTTATGAGATCTCGGTTCTGGATCGGCTTGCCGTACACGCAGACCCGCAGCAAGCCGCTGAAAGCAGTGCTGCCCCTGGCCAAATCATTCATCAAGCTGACCGAGAACGAAGCTCGCGCGCTGATGGTGCATTGCGCGCAGGAGATGGCGCATTCTGCTACGTTTCTGCCCGCCTTGCACGCGGAGTTCCACGATCAGGACTAGGGCGCGCGATCAGCAACGCGCGCCTACCCCAGGTAGCTGGCCGGTGACCAGGTAGTCGGCGGCCTGATTGTTGATGCAGGCGTCCGCTCGGGTGGTCGCTCCGTGGCCGAAGCCGGTCCAGGTCAGCAGGCGACCGCGACGGAACTGCTTGGTCATCTGCTGCGCCCACTGGTACGGCGTGTTCGGGTCGTGCAGTCCGCCGATCAGCAGGACCGGTTTGGGTGTTGTGGGCTGGAGTGCGGCAGGGGCCTCGCCTCTTCGGAAAGGCCAACTGAAACAGGGTTGCACTCCCCAGGCGAGGGTCGGGCCGAACGTCGGAGACTGTCTTGACCAGGCGGCCGTGCGGGCGAGTGTGGTGGCCGTCGTACCCGCACTCGGCCGGTCGAAGCAGTTGACGGCGTTCAGCATCGACACCGCGTTCGGAGTCTGCGCGGAAGCGACGAACGTCTGATAATCGGTCTGCAGCGCCGGACCAGACTGGGGGACCGCGGCTTCGGCCAACCAGGTCCAGATGTCCAGAACTGGCCAGAACGCTGCTCCGGCGCTCAGAGCGGTCAAGGTCAGGCCGCGGAACTGCGAACCGCCGAAGCCGGTTTGGCCGGGCACGGGCAGCGGGTTTGTCGAGAGTTTCGCGATGAGAGCGGTCAGTTTGCTGATCGCTTGGTCCACGGTTCCGGACTTGTAGGGGCAGGACACGCGGGTCGGGCATCCGGTCGCCCAGTCACGCAGGGCGGATTGAAAACCGACGGCCTGTTGACGTGAGAAGCTGGCAACGCTGCCAGTGGGTGGAACGACCGCGTCCAGCAACAGGCGTCCCACCCGCCCCGGGAAGAGGTGCGCGTACATCGCACCGATGTAGGTGCCGTACGAGACGCCGTAGTAGTTCAGTTGTGGTTGCCTCAGTACGATGCGGGCAATCTCCAGGTCCCGCGCCACAGTGGCGGTGCCGATGTTGGCGGTCAGGATTCTTGCCCGGCGTTCGCATCCCCTCGAGATCGAGCCGCTCAACGCTGCCCGGGCTCTCACCTGTGCCCTGGTGACAGGCAGTTCACCAACCGCCAGAGCCATTGTTTGCGCTTGAGTCAGACAGGTGAGCCGAGTGCTTCGATTCACCCCGCGCGGGTCGAATCCGACGAAGTTGTAGGCCGAACGGACCGGTGGCGAGCTGGGGTTCAGCAGCACGTCGAAGTTCGATTGCGACGTTATGAAGTCTGTCCCGGAGCCGCCGGGTCCACCCGGATCGAAGAACAGGTACGGCGCATTCGTGCCGGCCGTCACGCGACGGGCCAGCGCGAAAAGGATGGTCTTGCCCTGCGGCTTTGAGTACGACAGGGGCACCCTGATCTTGGCGCATTCAGCACCTTGCCCACACGCAGCCCAGGTGACCGTTTGGGTGTAGAAACGGGCAAGCGGGTCACGAATATCCCCGCGTGGCGTCGCCGAAGTCACGTCGGCCGCCGCGCCGCTTGCGACCGGGCTTGTCGAGCCTGGGATGGGAGGGCGCCCAGCCACCGCCGGCACTGATCCCGCCAGCACCGTCCCGATCGCAAGCGCGCCCACCAGCCCGCCACGCCTCCAGGCGCGCAGATCCCGGCTGGAGGTGTGGTGGGCCAGTGGGTTCTTGATCACACCGGCAATTGTAGGTCCCGAAGGGGGTGCAGGCAGGTTACTGTCGCTACTTCATGACCGCTGTCGTGACTGCACTGGCCGGACCCAGGCCAGCACTATTGACCGCGATGATGCGGAATTGCAGCGTGCGTCCCCGCTTGGCCCCGGGAACCGCGCCCACGTACTTGCGACCGGTGGTCGCGGTGAACGTCTTCCACGCCTTCCCAGGCTTGGCAACCTGCACCAGGTAGGTTGGCGTGTCACCGTTTGCCGCGGCCGCAGCCCATTTGATCTTGGCCGTCTTATTGACCTTCGGTGTTACCTTCGGAGCTCCCGGCTGGCCAGGTGCGGTAACCAGCGGGTCGAACACGGCAACCGTGGTGCCCGTCCCCAGGGTGCCGTAATTGCTGACGTAGACCGAATCGTTGGGGCCAACTCCGACCCCGAACGGTCCGGCCAGGCCGGTGAGCGTGCTAGCCGGGTTCGCGACCGTGGCTCCCGGATCGAACACCGACACGGTCGTGCCGGCCCCAGCCGGCGCCAGGTTTGTTACATACACTCGGTGCTGGGAGTCGATCGCGACCCCTGATGGCCCGCTCAGACCGGTCAGCCGTTTGGCTGGGTTCGCGGTCGTGGCCCCCGGGTCGAACACCGACACGGTGTTGCTGGCGCTGCCGCCGCCATAGTTGGTCACATACACGTGATTGGTCGAATCGACGGTGATCCCCATCGGGGTTGTCAGGCCGGTCAAGGTCTTGGCCGGGTTGGGGGTGGTAGCGCCGGGCTCGAACACCGACACGGTGGTGCCTCCACCGCCGGTTCCGTAGTTGCTGACGTAGACGCGGTGGGCGGAGTCGAACGCCACACCCGTGGGGTGGTCGAGCCCCGTCAGCGTCTTGGATGGCGTCAGGGTTGTTGCCCCGGGGTCGAACACCGCGACGGCTCCGGCATTGAACACGCTCACGTAGGCGTGGTTCGCTGAATCGACAGCAACTCCGGCCGGCATGGCGAGCCCGGTGAGGGTCTTGGCCGGGTTGGGGGTGGTCGCCCCGGGGTCGATGATCGAGACGGTGTTGCCGGTGAGATTGCCGACGTATAGATGACCGGTGGAGTCCACTGCGACTCCCGTAGGTCCGGCCAGGCCGGTGACGGTCCGGGCCGGGTTGGGGCTGGCGGCGAACGCGGTACCGGTGATCATTGCTCCGCCGACGGCAATGGCCGCGGCGGTCGCACAGGCTGTTCTGGCGAGTTTCATGTCTGGCTCCTGATGGGCTGGTGGTCGGCGGAATACCCGCCGCTGGAACCAGGAGTCTTGGCGCCCGGCAATGACAACAACTTCTTCCCAGTATTTCCGGAGATGCGTTTGTGGCGTCGGCCGTCGCGGGTGTTGTCGTGGCCGTGGAACGGGCATGAGAATCGCGCAGTCATGGTGACATCGCGGGGGCGAGCGAGGCTCGCGGCGCCGTTGACTGCGGCGGGGGCAGTCATCTCGGTTCTGGTAATCGGCTTGTCGGCATGCGGATCGGGGGTTGCAGGCGCACCAACGCCGACGCCGACTCCCACCCCGGGCGCAGTGGTGGTCACCCGCCAACTCACGCAAGCCCAGCAGGCCTATGACGATTTGGTGAAGTCCTACCAATCTTGTGCAACGTGGAAGGCCGCTGGCGACAACACCGAGGTTCACGTCTCCGCCGTTTCCGGTCCGGCGGTGGGCCCATCCAGCACGTACTACAAGAGCGGCGTGGCAGGAGCCTCGCAGACCTTCGTGGGGGTCTCACTCAATGGTTTGGCCCTCGTCGATTCGACCGTGGTCGACCCTGCGTTTGGCGCCGACACCAGCCAAGCGCCATCGCCGGTGACGGACCTGCTGCAGAAACAAGTGGCGAAGTACCTGGCTGCGGCGGGCTGAGCGCGTACTGCTCGAGCCGCTGCTATCCGCTGGCGCTGCGGTAGCTTGAGCCAGCCAGCGAAAGCCGATCGCGACCCCTGGACTTGGCGCAGTAGAGAGCCGAATCGGCAGCCTGCAGCAACTCCACCACGGTGCATCCGTTGTCGGGGAAGACCGCGACACCAGCCGATGCGGTCACCTGCGATCGATCAGACAGCGGCAGGCGCTGGTCGCTGGTTCGGATGCACTTGAGCAGGTCGTCGGCCCGCTCGCATATCACCTCACGGCTGGTCTCGGGCAGGATCAGGACGAACTCGTCGCCGCCAAGTCGGCAGGCGATGTCACTGGCCCGGACGTTCTCAGTCAACAGGTTCCCGAGGTTCTGCAGGACGGCGTCGCCGCCAGCGTGGCCTAGGGTGTCATTCAACTGCTTGAAGTGATCGACGTCGACGATGATGACCCCGAGCGGCAGTCCTTGTCGATTCGCCCGAGCGAGCTCCGCTGGGAGGATCTCCTCCAGATATCGTCTGTTGAACAGCGAGGTCAGCGGGTCCCGAATCGTCTGCTCTCGCAGTTCCGCCTCGCTGTGAACGAGCAGGCGCGTCTGGTCATTGATTTGCTGGAGGTCGCGCTGGCTGACGACGTTGTACAGCACACAGATCAATGAGACGAAGAAGACCAGGGACAGCAGGCTGGCCCAGTTGAACGTCGAAGGCGGCGCCAGGATGGCCACTGACGCCAGGCCCAGCCACTGCACGGTCGCCAAAGTGGCGGTCACCCGTGTTCGCATCAGCATGGCTGACAGCATGACCGAGACAAGCACGTACGCCAGCGGCACGAAGTCACCCTTGAGAACCTTTGGATCCATGATCAGCGAGAACCAGGGTGCTGCCACTGCGGCGGCGATCAGTAAGGAGGCCGACATTCGATAATGCCCGGCCCGGTTCGTCGCAAGCGACAGCAGAGTCGGTATCGCTAGACCCGCTATCAACAAGGAATACTCGCCTCGACGCGCGCTATCACCACTGTCTGCCACGAACACGGTCACGAGGCCTGCTGCCAGGCACACAAGAATGGAGACCTGGAGCCAGGTAAGAACCACGAGCCGACGCTGTTGCGGTTTGGGCAGCGCGCTGCGCGGGTCGGATGTCGTCGTAAGAGCCTGGACGAGTCTGCCGATCCGCGAACCAGCGTTCTGACCGGGAGAGTTCGGTTGAGTCGTCAACTCGGACCTCCCATCCGGCACGGGAGCGCCAGCGACCCCGTGAATTAACCATACGGTTAACTCAAGTGTCGCGCACCCCGCTCGGAGGGTGATCCGTCACTGCCGCGGAATGCCTCAGACGTAGTGCAGCACCATGCCCACAACGGCAGCCACTCCGAGGACCGATCGGGGGTCGTAGGCCACTCGCCATAGGCCCCCGTGGTTGGCCGCGTCCGAGAACAGGTCCATCGGGTTGGTCACTGGGATCTGCGGATTGGTCAGGCTGGTCGGGTCGCGCAAGTCCCGGATCATTGCTGCAGCCATGACTGTGTTGCAGGTCTCGGGGGCGAAGACCTCGATACCGAACTGGTCGGCGCCTTCGTAGGCCGCTGCCAACGCCTTGTTCTTCACCACC
>JBAXOQ010000051.1:0-17916 GCA_037133175.1 Actinomycetes bacterium | reverse complement strand
AAGCAACCCAAAAGATCAACTCCGGTCCGGGGTGTTTCCGACCCACGCTGCTAGCGCCCACATTGAGTGCCTCACAGACCAGCAGGCCGCGCACTGGGGCAGACGGCGCGTTGACCGGGGCGCGCACCCGCCGCTCGTATGATTGCGCTGAGCAGTGACACATGCCGTCTAATCCGAGCACACCGGGTCGTTTGACCAAGAGAAGGTAGTTTTCGTTTGACAAGCCGCCGCAAGTCCCTGGTCCTAGATGGCGCCCTGTTAGCAGGCTGCATGGTCATCGCGCTGGCGGTTGCCCTGCGCGTGATGAGGATCAATATCAGTGACCTGTCCGTGGCCTGGAGTCAAGGCGACTTGCTGTCGCTCTACGCGACTGCAAAGTCAATGATCCAGAACGGTTGGTACACGCCCAATCCGTACTTGGGATATCCCTTTGTTCAAGATCACACCCACTTCCCGCTGCCCGACATCTTTCCCCTGATCCAGATCAAGTTCTGGACATTGCTGACCGGTAATCCGTTCGCCGGCGTGAATCTGCTGTACCTAAGCGGATTCCCGGCGGTCGCCGGCCTTACGTTCGCGCTCTTTCGCTGGCTGCGCATGAACCGCTGGATTGCCGTCCTGCTGGCCATCTCGTTTGCTGTGTTGCCTTGGCACTTCTTCCGCCTGGGACACACCTTCTTCGCAACCTACACCGCGTTACCCATCGGGCTGTTCGCGATTTCCGTCATCGCCAGCGGACGACTTGACCGAAGCGACGGCGGGCGCCGCTGGCCGTTGCTCGCCCTGACCATCGCCGCCACCATCATCGTCGGTGCGAGCGGCGTCTACTACGCGCTGTTCATGATCCTGCTGCTCGCTGTCGTCCTGGTCACGCAGTTGATCACATCCAGATCTTTGATCGCTTCCTGGCGCTCCCTGCTGGTGGCCGCGATCATGCCCGTCACGGTGTTCGTCATCTTGCTGTCCATCAAGCTGACCTCGGTCACCGCAGCTGACGGAACGACCGTGGTGAGGAAAATCCAGCAATCGGTGCGCTTCGGCGGTTCAATATCGACCCTGTTTACGATCGGCGGCGGAAGCCGACTTGGCCAGAACCCGTTCAACAGCAGGTTGCTCAAGCTCGCTCAGCACTTGGGTGGTGAAGGACTCGCGCAGAATAACGCGGTAGGGGTTGTTGCGGTTACGTTCACGCTGGTGCTGGCCCTGGTGGTTCTTGCCGTGACCGGCAGGTTGCCCGCTTGGCTTCGCACGATCCGCAAGAAAGCCTCCTACTGGCCCGCACTTATGGTTTTCGCGGTGCTGACGTTTGCCTCCGCTGGGCTCGGTGCGGTGTTCTCGGCCGAAGTTTCGGCCCAGATACGCGGATGGGGCCGCATGTCGATCGTGATCATCCTGGTGTCCCTGGTCACGCTCGGGCTTGCTGCTACTCCAGTATTGGGCCGCTTTCGGAGCAAGCGCGCGTGGTTGCCGCCGCTGATCATCCTGCCGATACTGGCGATCTGCCTGGTGGATGCGAGCACCATGAAGTACCGGCTCGACACCGTCCCAGGCCACGCGCAAGCAGCGTCGATGCAGGCCTACATGGCGCAGGGAGTCAGCCAGTTAGGGACGGACTGCGCAGTGCTGGAACTGCCGGCAGCGGTGTATCCGGAGCAGGGCCCGATCCTCAAGATGCTCGACTACAACCAACTCTGGCCCTACCTGTACAGCGACGGCTGGAAGTTCAGCTACGGCGCGTTGAGGGGTACCGCTGAAGGAAACTGGGCCAAGACCCTATCCAGCAGCGCACCGATCAAGATCAAACAAGCAAAAGCAGCGGGTTTTTGCGCGATTCAGATCTCTCGATCGGGCTTCGCCGACCCGGACTCCGTGGTGGCGGAGTATCGCAAGCTTCTCGGACCGCCTGCTGCCAGCGCTGCCAACGAGTGGGATTTGTTCAGCCTCGCCGCAGTTGACCCCAGCCCGTACACCCGGTCCGATGTGTTGGAGCCGGTCAGAGCCCGTTAAGGAGCATCACTGGCCGTCCGGAGCCACCGCGCGGGCATCTGGTGGGTTCTACTCTTCGGTACCGGCGACGCCGTGCCGGGTTGGCAGCGAAATCGCGCGCATCAGGTCCAGGGTGGTATCCCGCCAGGTGACGAGCCGTTCCGGGACGTAGCAGATCGGATCGGGCGACCGCAACCTGCGCAGGATGACGTCAGGTAGCTGGGCATCGAGCCGGAAGTAACAGTCCTGGTCGCCAAGTAGTTCACGAAAGACCGGCAGATCACGAGCCACCACGGGGACGCCGTGCGCCAGTGCTTCGACGATCGGCAAGCCGAAGCCCTCGCCCCGGCTTGCCATGACGAGCAGGTCGGCGGACAGGTACTGCAGCCGGAGCTCCTCGTCGGAGGCGTCTTTGAGCCAGGTGAGGGGTTTGTCGGAGTCGTGGAGCGCCTGCAGGCGGTTGATGATCGACGGCATGGCCCAGCCGGGCTTGCCCACCAGCACGAACTCGACGTCCTCGCCTCGGGACCAGAGAGTCTCCGCTGCGTTCATCACCACCTCGACGCCCTTGCGAGGTTCGATCGTTCCCACCACGAGGACTCGGCGGTGACCCCGGGGTCGGTTCCGCAGTGACTCCATGTAGCCCTGCGTGTAGCCCATGTCGTAGCCGAGCCGTATCCAGGTGATCACCGGTTTGTCTGGTCGGTCTGGCGGATTCGTGTCGAGCCATGACTGCAGGCCGTTGGCTGCGTCCTGGGAATCGGCGACGAGGACGTTTGCGTACTTGGTGACCATTCTTAGCCAGTCCTCGAACCACCACGCGCTGTCGACGAAGAAGTCCTCCAGGTGTACAGGGAGTAGGTCGCAGACCACCTGTGCGTAGGAGCCGCCGTGCGCACGCCACGTTGCCAGAACCGGTTCCCAAGGTCTGAACCGCGGATACAGGTCTGTCACAAGCAAGGTATCTCCGGGCTTGGGGATAATGCGTTGTCCGGATCGATCGCTCAGGGTTTGGGCATCCGTGCTGCCAGGCATCAGTTCGGGCAGAACACTGGTGTTCAATCCGATGTAGCCGTTGACTCGTGAGGCGGTGAAGAGCGGTGGTGCATTCAGGGCGATCAAGTTGCGTGCAAGCTCAACCGTCACCCGCTGGATTCCAGACCTTGCCGGTCGCCTGGCCAGGGCCGTGACATCGAAATAGAGCGAGTTGCTGGAGCTCGAGCGGTTGCGCGCAAGTGCTTCATGGGCAGCGGTTCTAGACAGTCCAGCTGGCGGTGGTCCGGGTCTGCATGCATACAGATCCTCGATGCGCGCAGTAAGCATCGAGGAATCTCCAACACCATCAATGCTACCCAGTAGGGGTCGCGACAGGTCCTTGGTGCGGCGCGTAGACCCAAGGACTAGCACGCCAAGCGAAGCTCCTGCCAACGGCTCAAGTACCCGTTCGTCGTCGGGATCCCCGGGCCGAATCCCGTTGGCGTCGAAGACGTATCGGGCCGAATCGGCGGTGACGGGATTCGTCCACCGAAAGGGCGCCTGAGGTGGTCGGCATACCACAACAACCGCAGGGGGTAAATCTGCAAGGAATTGGTGGGCGGCCAGAATGCCATCGCCGTTTGCAAGGACCACCAGGCATCGGTTCTTTTCGGCGGGCTGGTCTCGAACCGCTGTACCGCTTCTCGACTTGGATATTTGCCCATTGGCGCCATCACTGATCCGGGTCAGCTCCATTGAGTAGCTCACGGAGAGCGCGGAAAGGACCTCCTCGACTGCCGTCGCTGCATCCTGCCCTCGGCCTTCCAAGACAAACACTCTGGCCGTGGGTTTGGCGTGATCGTCTGCGCGCCGGTAATGCAAATCCTGTTGTCTGGTCGGCAGGAGCAATTCGATCGCCTCAACGGCTCGTTCCGCCGTGCGGTTCCAGGTGAAGAACTTGACACGGTTCCGACCATGATCCTGGCATCTAGACCAGGCTGCTTCGTCGCTGAGTATCTTCTCGATCAGGTGAGCCTGCTCGGCGGGGTCTTCGGGGTTGAATACCCACTCGGGGTCATCGAAGATCTCGCCGAGGCTGGTCGTTTTTGAACCGATCGCTGGGGCACCGCACGACCAGGCTTCCAATATCGGTAGTCCGAGACCCTCCGCCCGGCTCGGCATGACGACGAGTCGGGATTGTTGGTAGAGAGCCGTCAGGTCTGAGTCAGAGATCTCATCGTCCAGGATGGTGATGTTGTGTCCTCCTAGGCCGAGTGCTGCTGCTAGTCGCGGCAACTCCTCCCTGGAAGGCGGTATCTGCCGGCCAACAATTGTTAACGGGTGTCGGTCTCGAAGCTCGCGGGGAAGCATCCCGAACGCGCGGATGGTGGACGCTTCGTTCTTTCTGAGGCTGTCACCTCCGACGCATAGAATTCCCCGCCTTTCACCCAAGTCAGGCTCCCCGGGAGCCGATTGTGCGCCCGCGCCCCAAATCGTCCGAACGCGCTCACCATCTAGGTTCAGTAGACGGAGCATCTCCCGTCGGGTGAAATCCGAGATAGTCAGGACCAGATCCGCATTCGCCATGGATTCGAACCGATGCTTCAACATCGGCCGTTGGTCCTTCCTAACCGCACACGCCGGGTCGGTTACTTGGAGCATGTCGTAGCCGACCACAGCGGTGAAAGGACGGTCGTTGACGGGAATGGAGATTACTGAGCGCGTTGGCCACTCGAACAGCGAGCAGACTAGGACGGCATCCGGCGCGAGGCTTTTGATGAACTCGTTGCGAACGTATTCCGCCGCGGAGTGGCGGGGCACGCTCAAGCCGTCTCCGTTCAGCCATGGCCACGGTGCGTCGAACACATGGATCGCGGCGTTAGGCATTCGGTCGCGAACGACTGCGCGCGCGCGCAGCAGGTTTGCCGCGGACACACCGCCGTTGAAGAGGACCCCGATCGATTCAACGCTTGGGTGGCGCGCCAGCGCCGCCGCGAGCTCGGTCGAGTAGCGGCCGAGTCCCCGATTCCGTGCAGGTCCGTGCAAGCTCTGTAGATCAACCAGCAACCTCATGCGCTCACCTTGGGGTCCGTCTCGCGACCTTCATGACGGAGGTCGCCGTGGCTGGGACTGGTGATCATGGGCGGCGTTTGGCTACTCTGCGGACCGGCTTCGTGAGCTTCCAACTCTTGCTTGCTCGAATTGCCCCCAGCTCGGCAATTCGTTCGGCAAGCTCTGAGCGCGACTGCTTCAGCTCACCCTCAGCTTGTTGCCGCCTGAATCGGGCGTTCTGGAGCTGGACGGAAAGCAGCTCGACCTTGCTTTGCTCGTCGATGAGCAGGGCGCGCAGGTCATCAGCTTCTGCTGCCTTTTCCCAGCAGCCCTGTAGGTCCCGCTCCAGCCCACCATGCAGGGACTGGCTGGCCCGCGCGCGGGAGACCCTGATTGGCTGCTGCGGATCGGACTCGATGAAGGAGGCCACCACCAGGCCCTTTCCGCTGAAAGACTCTGAGACCGATAGCTCAGCTAGCAGAACTCCGCCTGCGGCTTCGATCATTTCGACGGTTTGTTGGTGCGTCAGTGCACTACCGGATATCGAGTGGTGGTGGGTGCTGATGATTGCGTACCGAACCAGGCATGCGCGAAGGTTCGCGAGCCAAGATCCGAGGAAGTCAACTTCGGCCCCATTGATGTCCAGAACCAAGACGTCGACGGGGCCACCGCCGATGCCTACAAGCCGATGGACGGCTGATTGCGGTGTAGGAGTGAGGTCCTGTTGTGGATCGGAGGCGTCGGGATCGGCAACGCTCGTAGATGCGAAGGCCTTTGCAGGTTCATCGGTGACAACATTCCCGATGAACACGGGCGTGCGACTGTTTAGCGTGAAATTTCGCCGCGCTTCGTCAATTCGGAGTGGATCTGAGTCCAGGTACACGGCCCTGCCAGCCGGGAACTCCTTCAGGAGCCACAGTGAGTAGTACGCCGAGGAACGACCAAACTCGATGATTAGAGGTTCGCGTGAAGCTTTGCTGTCACCGACCAACGTCAGTAACTCGGCGAATGCGGCCTCTTTCTGCGGTTCCAGGTGCCCTCGTAGCGCTTTTATGATCTTCGTGGTCGATCCGCTCGGTTCCCGCGGCTCCTCTAGCAGGACTCCGTTGTGCATCACGATGATGCTCCGACCATCCCGATGGAGGACTGCCCCGGCGTTTTCGACCTTGGGAAGGTGATCAGCGTCCCGGCACGATACGGCGACGGACACTTCTCGGTCGGCCTCCCGAACGCATGGAGGAGACTGGTATCCGACTGTGCCCATGTGCGATATCCCTAGCTCGGCTCGACTTCGGTAATGATAAGGCCACCCGGTCGTGCGCCAATCACAAAGGCCACAGGAATCGCTGTGGCTGGAGACCAGATGTCGGCGGTGGAACTCCGGAGCTCCTTGCCCCTACGACAGCGTCACACACCGGTCCTGCGAACCACAATCGAATACGATGTCGACACCGATCTTCCGATCACCAGGCGCAGATGGGCAGGTTCGACGAAACCATCGTTGTAGCCAGCCAGGGCTGTGCTGATCCACCGGTCTTCCGGTGTCGCGAGGCTAACGTTGAGGTCTAGTGTGACTTCTAGACCCTTTGCCCGCAGGGTCTGGGCAACCGCTGTCAGGTCCTCGGGTCGGAAGATGGCGCAGTGTCCGTAGTCCTTGGTGGACTCTTTCGACAGCAGTTCGTATTCGGTCGTATGCACCATCACACCCCCGGGCGCAAGCAGGCGGGCACAGTCGACGACGAAATCCATGCCGAGGGTAGGCGAGCCCAGGTGTTCGACTACGCATGAGCTCCAGGCGAAGTCGAAAGTGCCGTTCCCCAACGTTGGCGGCAGGTGGTTCATGTCCAAGGGCATGAACTTGACGTTGTCCCGGAAGGTCTGGGGATCGCAGATCTCGGGAAACTGCATGCTCTCGATTGAGTCTGCGTGTTGGCTGCCGGCGGCCCAGACCCCGGCCTGCTCCTCGCCGACCGGCATGTCGGTGGCCACGACTTCGACTCCCCTCGAAGCCAGCACTGCGGAGATCGGCTCGAGGCCGACGCCGAAACCGATTGCGCGCTTGCCTGGGGCCAACAGGCCACAGATGTCGGCGGTCTCCAAGATGACGGCCCATTCCCAGAACTTCCGGTGCCAGTACGGTCCGAAGCCCAGAATTCCGGCCCAGTGCAGGTACGCCGGATCGCGAAAATGAAGGCCCCGGCACGCCTGCGACGTCATCGTCGAGAAGGGCTGGGCAGCAGATTCCGAGTTCCGGGAGCTGATGTCGAGGCAGGTTAGCCACCGCGCTGCGGTCGTTCCGGCGGGGCTGTTCCATGCATCGTCCCAGATTGACGCACCCCATTCCTGGATGGCCACGTTGTATTTGTTGCCCATGCGGACGCTCCCCGCTGTGATGGCCATTGTGGTGGCTGCTGACATCTGGCATGTTAGCAATTGCCACCCGCCGTCTTCGGGTGCCGATGGGTTCTGGCGAGACCGACCGGCCGGTCGAGCTGTGGCCAACACGCGTCCGCAGGCAAGCTTTCGGCGGCAGGCCCGTGTGAGACACTTCTGGCCATGGTCGGAGCGATTTTTGAGCACACGCTGGTCTCGAATGCGCAGAATGGCGAAGACATCAGGTTGATGCGTGCGTTCAACGACCAAACCGATGGTTTCTACGTTGAGATCGGCGGGTCGGACCCGAAGGCGGACTCGATTTCGCGAGCGTTTTACGACCGGGGGTGGCACGGAATCATCGTGGAACCGCTGCCGCATCAGGTCGCGGCCTTTCGGTCGCAGCGTCCGCGGGACACCATCGTCGACGCTGTTTGTTCGTCGCGGGGCGGTAGCGTCACCTTCTACAGCGTTGCAGTTGCAGGTGACGGAACAGGCCTGTCAACGATGGATCGAGGCATCGCCGACCGCCACCGCGAGCTCGATCGAACAGTCACTGAGCGAACTGTTCGGGCCCTGACATGCGCTCAGATCCTTGAGGGCATCCAGCACGTGGACTTCATGGTCATCGATGTCGAGGGCGCCGAAGAAGATGTCATTCGGAGCCTGTTCGAGACGGATGTCCGGCCTTCGGTGCTCGTCATTGAAGCCATTGACCCGCTGACGCACGAGCCAGCCCACCAGGAGTGGGAACAGCTAGTGCTGGAGCACGGCTACCTCTTCTCAGCGTTCGATGGCCTCAACCGTTTCTATGCGTCTGAGCGCAGCGCTGAGTTGGTCGACATCCTTGCGATACCGCCGAACGTCACAGACAACTACATTCGCCTCGCCGACATGGATGGCGCGGCAGCGCTTGCCAAGGAGCGTGCAGAGGAAACCCGACGCCTGGCCCACGCCCAGCTGGTCACAGACTTCCTGGCGGAAGAGGCGAGGGCGCTGCGAGAGTCCCGCCTTGAGACAGAGGCTCGCGCGCGGAAGGCGGAAGTGCGGGCCAAGCGTCTGGAGCGCGAGCTCAGGGCAATCCGGCGCAGTCGTTCGTTCCGTGTTATCAGAAAAGCAAGGATTGCCGCGGCACCGATTCGGAAATACCTCAAGGTATGAAGAACGCGGGTAACCATCTCTTCCGGCGGTCGCGAGGAGTGAGCACATGAAGGTTGTCATCGATCTTCGCGTGCTGTCGACGCCGGCAGGCGAGCGCGGAATGGGCAGGTACAGCAGGCAAGTGGTCGCGGCGCTCGCGAACGCCTCCGGAATCGAGACGGCTGCACTGATCTTCCCAGAGCCACACGAGCACCTCGTGGCCGAGCTCGAAGAGCTCGGAGTCGAAATCCTGCGGGTCAACCACGACTGGCTGAGGCCGACGTCTTGGCGGATGTCTATGGCGATCACGACGTATCTGGAGCAGAAGATCACGGAGTGGGGGGCTGACGTATTCATCGACGCGACGCCGTTCATCCACCCGCCCCGCGTTGATCTCGGCGATATACCGGTGCTGGCGGTGTTCTACGACCTGATCCCGTTCTTCCATCACCGGGATTACTTGGCCACCCACGAAGCCATGAAGAACTACACGCTTCACGCACGCGGGGTGGCTCGAGCGGATCACATCCTGGCGATCTCCGACGCCGTCGCCCGCGACTCGATCAACGTTCTCAGTGCTTCCACGGATCGGTTGTCGGTGATGTATCCCGCGCTGGACTCGCTGTATTTGCGCGGAGACGTGCAGCTTGATGCATCGCTCGTGCCGAGCGAGCCCTTCACTGTGGCTGTCACGGGGGTGCACAAAAGCAAAGGACTCAAACCCTTCCTCAAGGCCTATCAGGAAGCGCGTGCGGCCGGGGTGCCGCACAAGCTGGTTATCGTCCTGCCAGAAGCCTTTACGCTTGACGTCGTTCGGGACTGGGACCCTGCGTTGATCCGCGACGTCGACTTTCGCGCTGAGGTTTCCGAGCTTGAGAAGGTCTCGCTGCAGGCTCTCGCAGAGTTTGTCGTGCATCCTTCGATTGAGGAAGGATTTGGAATCCCCCTGGCTGAAGCGGTCGCGCTGGGCAAGCCGACAATCGCCGCCGACACACCCCTGAACCGTGAGATCACCTCGACCGGCACGCTGTCGTTTGAGTTCGACGGGGGATCGGGATTGCGGGACGCGATCGTCAGACTCGCCAGCGATGAGCGGTTGTTGCAGGAGCTTCGCGATGGCTCCCGGAACGACTGGGAAGTGCTTAGGCCGAAGGTGAACGGTCGTATCGACATTGCTACTGTCTTGCAGGCTACGGTTGCCGCTGCTGCCGAACGCACCTCAGGACGGCGCTGCGCGATCTCCAGCACTGCTCCCCCAGAAGTCTGTGGAATTGGTGACTACGCTGCCGAGCTGGCGGCGTCGCTGGCTACCCTGGCGAAGGTCGACTACTTCGTCGACTCCCCTGCGACACCGGACATCATCGAAGACATCAATATGGGGGTGCGTCCGCTGGCTTCGCTACCAGCCGTTCAGGACACCTACTCCGATGTTTTCATTCAGGTCGGGGGTAGCTACGGCTTCACCGGTCAGCTTGCGATGCTCGCTTCCGGGGTGTTGCGTGATCCATGGGTGACCGTCCACGACTACAACATGACACTCGGTCTGCGGACAATCTGGGCACAGAAGATCCCCGAGCGGTCGTTCCTAGTGGACGTTGTCGCCGCGGAACCAGAGGAACACGCACGCTTTGTGGCCGGCATCCTCTTTGACTCGGAAGACGAACAGACTGTCGTCGATCATCTGCAGAACCTGCCCCTCAACAGCTGGATCTTCGAGGCCGCCGGCGGGGTGATCAGCCATCTTGAACCCCCCGAGAACTCGGTCTCGGCCCGCTTCGCCGACAAGGTGCATGTGTTCCCGATGGGAGTGCCCGATCCCTACGCGAAGCGGTATCTGCCTGCCCCTGCGCGCAGCGACGGCACGATCGTCATTGGCACCCTCGGCAACGTGGTGCGCACCAAGCTCATCGAGGTGTTGATCGCCGCCTCGGTCCGCGTCGCGCGGGTCAATCCCGACCTGGACGTCAAACTCCGAATCGTTGGACCACAGGTCGACCCGGGCTACCTGGCGGAGCTGAAGAGGCTGACGGCCAAACTGGATGCCCGGGACATCGTCTGCTTCACGAGCCGCATTGCTGACGATCAGATCCTCTCCGAACTGCGGAGCTGGGACATCGGGGTCGCTCTTCGCGACCCCATCCGGGGCGGGATGTCAGCTGCGCTCCTGAGGATGCTGGCGATGGGGATGCCGATCGTCATGAGCGACATTGCTGATTGGGGCCATGTTCCTGAGGGCAGTGTTCTGCGGATTCCAACTGTCGCCAGCGATGACGTGGCACCCGAGGATCTGTTGGCGGCGGAGCTCAACCGCCTATGCCGGGATGGGGGCGCAAGGCAGGAGTTCGCGGCGGCTTCCCGGGCGGCGTACTTGGAGTTCTTCCGAATCGAAACCATGGCCTCCAACTACCTGAACGTGGGCGATACGAGTGCTTGATTCTTTGTCGAAGGTCATTTCTACGGCGGATTTCGAGGATCCTGAGATTCAGGAAATCATCGCGGAGATGTACCGCCATGCGTGGCCGGAACATGCGCACACGCACTGGACGGGTATCCCGGTCGTCTTTGACACGAAGCGGTGGGAGCATGCGCTGGCTGTCGCTGCTCTGCGCCGGCACGGCGCGCTCAGAGACGATTCGATACTGCTCGGCGTAGGTGCTGGGACGGAGGTGACCAGCTTCTACCTGGCACGCTTTGCCCGACTGGTATTGGCATCGGACATCTACCTCGATAGCGGACCCTGGAAAGATGTCGCACCCCCGGAGATGCTCATGGATGCCTCGACGCTCTCGCCGTTTCCGGTTGACCGGCGCAGCATCCTAGGGGTCCATCTCGACGCCCGAGCGATGAATCTTCCCGATGATTTCGTGGACGGCATCTTCTCGTCGGGTTCAATCGAGTACTTCGGTGGATTCGAACAGGTTGCGGCGGCAGCAAGCGAGATTGGGCGCGTGCTCAAACCTGGTGGCGTAGCGTCGATCGCGACCACCTTTCGCCTTGCCGGCCCGGGTGACGTTGTCTCATGGGGTATCGAGACGATGCTCTTCACCGAGGCCGACTTGCGACGCCATATCATCGATTCGTCGGGTTGCGAACTTGTTGGTGAATTGCTGACCGAAGTGGATTCGGACACGCTGGCAACCCGCAATCAGACGGTCGGGTTCCTCGGGCCGATAGGGCGAGCAGGCACGCTTAACGCCCGGCTCAAGTGGTGTCCGAACCTAGTGCTTGCCCACCAGGGTTTCGTCTTCTGCACAGTCAACATCGTGCTGCGCAAGCCGCTGTAGCGGCTGCTGTGGGCTGGCCGGTCACCGGCCGATCCGGTCGGCGACTAAATCGTGCTGCACCATCATCGTGACCAGATCCTCGAATGTTGTGGTCGGCTCCCAACCCAGGACGCGGTGGGCTTTGCTCGCATCTCCGACGAACGACGCTGGGTCGTTGTGCCGCAGCAGGGCGGTGTCTACCTCGACGTGGGAACGCCAGTCTTCGATCCCGGCGGCCGCGAACGCAGCGGCGACGAATTCCTCGATGCTGTGGGAAGTGCCGGTGGCGATGATGAAGTCGTCGGGATCGTCGGCCTGCAGCACTAAGCGCATGGCACGCACGTAGTCTCCGGCGAATCCCCAGTCGCGCCGAGAGGCCATATTGCCCAACTGCAGCGGTTCGGTGGATCCGTTGGCGATCCGGGCTACCGCTTTGGTGATCTTTCGGGTGACGAAGGTGTCAGGCCGACGGGGCGATTCGTGGTTGTACAGAATCACCGTGGACACGTGCATCCCGCGTGAACGGTAGATGTGCGCCATAGCGTGGGCGAAGGCCTTGACGGCCCCGTACGGCGACACCGGATCGATGGTGGTGTTCTCGTTTTGCGGGCTGACAGTCGGCTGACCGAACATCTCTGCCGTCGATGCCAGCAGGATTCGCGGGCTGCTGGCGGTGCGTTGGCCGAATCGTCGAACCGCGTCCAACAGACGCACCGACCCGGTGCCGTTCAAATCAGTGGTGAGGACGGGATTCTCCCAGGACGCTGCCACCGAGGAGGCAGCCGCTAGGTGGTAGACGTAGTCCGGTGCGCTGTCGTCCACCACCCGTTGCACATCGTCGAAACTCGCGAGGTTCCCCTCGTGCAAGATGGTGGTTGGAACAAGGGACAGAAGACTGTCACGCAGTGGGTCACCCGGAAATACGAGCCCGTGGACCTCGACTCCTGCTGAGGCCAGCAACTCTGAAAGGTAGCTGCCGTCCTGGCCGGTGATGCCAGTGATCAGTGCCCGCGGCGAGCTCATGCTCTGTGGAGTCTCGTCTGTTCCCCGAGGTCTGACTCGACCATCATCGCCACCAGTTGGCCGAAGTCGACCCGCGGCTTCCAGCCGAGCACGTTCCTGGCTTTGCTGGCATCGCCGAGCAGCAGGTCCACCTCTGCTGGTCGCATGAAGCGTGGGTCTTGCTTCACGTAGGGCGCCCAGTCGCTGATTCCGACGACGGCGAACGCCGCGTCCAGCAAGTCGCGAATCGAGTGGGTCTCGCCGGTTGAGATCACGTAGTCGTCGGCGGTCTCTTGCTGCAGCATGAGCCACATCGCCTCGACGTAGTCGCCCGCGAACCCCCAGTCGCGCTTCGCGTCTAGGTTGCCTAGCACCAAGTGATCCTGCAGTCCGAGTTTGATCCGAGCCACGGCTTGGGACACCTTGCGGGTGACGAACTCGGGTCCTCGACGCGGCGACTCATGATTGAACAGGATGCCTGAACAGGCGAACATTCCGTAGGACTCGCGGTAGTTGATCGTCGAGTAGTGGCCGAATACCTTCGCTACCCCGTACGGTGAGCGTGGCCATAGCAGCGTCGTCTCGTTTTGCGGGACCGCGTGCACTTTGCCGAACATCTCCGACGAGGATGCCTGGTAGAACCGTGCTGCCTGGCCGCTAATCTGCTCGTGCAGCCTGACGGTCTCAAGGATGTTCAGCACCCCCCGACCGGTCACTTCGGAGGTCAGCAGCGGCTGATCCCAGGAGTAAGCCACGTACGAGATCGCCCCCAGGTTGTAGACCTCGTCTGGGGTGGAGGCTTCCATCGCCCGCAGCAGGCTTGGCGTGTCGCTCAGATCACCCGGCAGCAGCTTCACGTCCGGCACGATCCGGTTGACCAGCTCGGTCTTGGGGTTGTTCTGGCCGCGGATGAGGCCGTAGACGTTGTAGCCCTTGCCCAGCAACAACTCGGACAGGTACAGCCCATCCTGGCCGGTAATACCGGTGATCAGTGCGTTTGGCATGGCTCTCCATACGGGGAAGACGGCGGAATCCTGCCCATAGTAGCCGCCGAATCAGCACTGGGTGGATACGCCACAGCGCGCCGGACTGGCAGGCCGATGATGCTTGGGCACGTCGATGATCAGGCGTTACAGGAGTTTCGCGTACCCTCGCCCCATGGCTGTGATCCGATTCGCGCCCTCCGACACTGTGCGTTTGGACGAGGTCCCAGCGAGCTCGTCGGCAGATTCTGGTGCCTCGCTCGGCGTGGGATGGGCGCTGTTGAGGCAGCAGAGGATGATCGTCGTCGTTGTCTTTGCGGTGGCACTCGTAGCGCGAGTCTGGGCGAGCGGCAGGTCTGTGTTTCACGGCGACGAAGCAGTTGAGGGGATTGCCGCCATGGATCTTTTCCAGCACGGCAGGCTTGGCTGGTTCTTCCCCGGTCAGGACTATGGCGGAGTTCTAGAGACCATCCTGCAGGCCCCACTTCAGTACCTGGCACCCGGCAACGTGATCATGTTGCGGTTGCCGATTCAAGTGCTCAACTCCGTCACGTGTGCGTTGTTCGCCCTGTTGATCTTGGTCCTGCTCCGCCCACGTCGCCTGGCTTTGTTCGGCGGTCTGTTGGCTGCCGTATTCCCCAGCCTCTTCGTCCTGCTCGGTGCCAACTTCAGTGCTGGCTATGCGGTTGGGCCCTGCGCCGCGGTGATTGGCTTGCTGCTGTTCGTCCGCTTCCTTGATGATTCTCGGGTGCGGACCGGTGTTGCAGCAGCCTGTGCGTTTCTGCTGGCCGGATATTCGCAGCCGGTCGTCTTGATGCTGATCCTTCCGGGTCTTCTGATGATCGTTACCCTGCGGTCCCCCTCCTTCTTCCGGGCCGAGGTGGGTGCTGCGATTCAGCGTGACTTCGCGTCCATGATGACTCCCAGGCTGGTGCTGCTATTGCTCCCGGTGGCTGGCGTCGTGGTAGTTCAGCGGTTGGTGTCGAGTGCCGATGTCGCTGCCGGTCGCGCCCTTGACCCTTCCGTCGGAAGCTTCGATCTGTTGGCCGGGAGTTTCAATCGGTTGATGTCAGTACGAGCTGCGCTGGGCCTTGGCACAGGCGTGGAGAACCCCGGCGACATGCGGCTGGCCAACATCAACCAGCCGGCCACCTGGTTGTTGTTTGACATCAACCGCCTTGGCACCGGCTTCGCAATCGCGGCTGCCGCGGTGGTGTGGTTGGTGGTGCTACTTGTCGCCGTGGGATATGTCGGCACACTGTTCGTCGGGGAACCCTCTGAACGGGGTGCACGGTTGGGATCAGCGGCCCTCGGCCTTGCACTGTTGGGTGTGTTGTTGGCGGCATACGCGGTGGTGATGCCGTCCATGGGCCGCTACGTGTACCCGGCTTGTCTGGTAGGTGTCTTCGCCCTCGTGTTGGTGGTCTCGACGGTACCCAGACGGGTCGAGCTGCCGATGATGGCTGTGACTCTCGTCCTCGCCACGGTCTTGACGGTTGTCGACTTTGGACGTCTGCCGATGCAAACCCAGTCCTTCGACGCGGATCCGCGCGTTTTGGCGGCAACAGCTGGCAAGCCGTTGGTGGGCGAGTACGCGGATGCCTACGACCAGCAGTTCCTGAGCCAGAACAAACTGCTGGGGATTCCGCTGCAGGCTAACCGCTTTCCGGAGAGCCTGGCCAGCCTGGCCGCTGGCGGTCGGACCGAGGTGGTGCTGATGATGCCTGCCGCGACCAACCCCGTGCGCCAGGTCGCGGATCGGGCAATGAAGGAGTGCCGAGTCGGACCGGTGTCCGTGGTGGGCAGCAGGGTGCTCTACCCGTTGGACTGCCCGAACTGGTTCCTTCGCCTGAGCTCAAGCCCAGCGTTTCGACTGGCGCAGTAATCTGACACCGCGTCGCCCAGGAGTGGCTAGTTTCATCCGGTGGCGAACGGGTGTCCTGTGCGCGATCCGGGCGTGAAGTCGCGGTGACCGGACGGGATACTTGGTTGCGGGTCGCCGCTCGTCTTCAGTAGCTGGCCCGCCTCACCCTTCGGCTCAAGCATACCGCCCCCAGTCAGATTGGACGAGAGTTGAACCGCAAGCCGCGTGCCGCTGAGTTGCCGACATGACCTCAACGCCTCGACGAGTCTTTGACTGCTTCGTCTTCGATGGGTCGGTGGATCGCATCGTCTCGCGACTCAGTGAGTTCTGGGATGTCGTCGACGAGTTCGTGGTCGTGGAGCCCATTTCGGATCCAGACGAGCAGCAGGCCTCGTCGGCTATTCGTCAGTGCTGGGCTCAGCTAAGGCCCTACGCAAAGAAGATCCGGCATGTCGTGGTTCCGGGCAGCGAAACGGCCGGCGACGCCGCTTTGGGTGAATGTCTCGTGTGGAATGCGATATTGCGAGGCTTGATTGATCTTGAAGCCAGCGACCTTGTGCTGCTCTCGGGCGGGGGGTGCCAACTGACGTTGGATGCCGTCGCGCGGGCGCGCCAAGACCTGATCCATGACGTCATCGAGTGTGGCTGCTCGCATGCTCGAGGCGGCGAGGGTTCGGTGACCGTGAGCGGCTCGTGGCAAGCGTGCAGGCCGCAAGCACTTGCGGTCACCCGAGACGAACTCGCCCGGCGCTCCCCTGCTGAACTCGCCGCCGCCTTCGGCATCGATGGGGCTTTCGATCACGGCACTGCCCCGACTGCTAGGCAAGATCAGTCGGATCCGAGCAACCCAATGATCATCTGCCCCCACCTGAGGCCCGAAGATGAGCTGAGGGTGCGCGATGCCTTCGGGCTCGACGATGCGCGTGGTCGCGATTTGCCGTTCTTCTTCTGGCAGGACACTGAATTGATCGGTCCGGAACGGGCATTCGAGCACTGTTGGTCGCAGTTTCCCGATCGTGATGTGATCATCATCCATCCCGACATGAGGCCAATGCCAAACGACACGTCGAACCGGTGGTACGAAGACCTCCTGCGGTGGGTCGATCGGCTTCCGGACGCCGCAGCGGTCGCGTGCGATCTGCTGTACCCCGATCCAACGAGCACCGGTTGGCCAGCGGTTCAATGTGCTGGCGGGACACTCATTAACGGTGCCATCTCCCACCTCGGCGGTCGCGAGTTCCCCTACGACGGCTCATTCACCGGTGCCAGACTCGTCGACTGGGTCACGTTCGGTGGCCTCTACCTCCGCCGTTCATTCCTGGACATAGTGGGGAGTTTCGATCCGGACTACGAGTGGGCGTACGTCATGGACGTCGACTACTCGATGCAGATGAGAGTTGCTGGCGGGAACTTGTATCAGGTTCCTGTGAACCTAATCCACGAGGAAAGCGGATCAACTTCCGAGTTCTTGATCAAGGAAGAGTACCAGCAGAAGCTGCGGTCCAATCAAGAAACCTTCAGCCGCAAGTGGGGGGCCCTGCTGACCAGGCCCGGATTCGAATCGCAGTCTGCTCACGAATACGCCAATCAGTATGCCGAGGGTGATGCCTTCGGTCGCTGCCTCGAGCTGATCCGAAGACACGGGCGGACTAGCGGAACCCACATCGACATTGGCTGCGGGATGGGGGCGGTGGCAGACCCAATCCGTGATCACGGATTCGACTATGTGGGTTTCGACTTGGATCAGACTGCCGTGGACAGACTGCGAGCAAGGGGTTTCCAGGCGCAATTGTTGGATTTGGGTGACCCGGAAGGAGCGCGTGAGGCGATCCTAGATGTTCTTGGGCACCGAGAGCTGGCTTCGGTCTCAATGCTGGACTGTCTGCAGCGTCTGCCGAACGGACCGGAGGTCCTGCGGATGCTGCGGCAACTGGCCGAGGGCTGCGGGACGATCCTGGTTGTCAGCGTGCCCAATGTGAGCCATTTCGACCTTGGCGCGAAGCTGCTGTCCGGTCGTTGGGACTACACCGAAACCGGTATTCTGGACCGAACTCACGTCGTGCATTACACGGAGGAACACCTGCGCGATGTTGCGCTGCTGCGGCGTGGAGCGCGTCATATCCTGACCATCGAAATGCACCGTGCCTTGCGATGGCTGCAGCAAGCCGGACATGAGGTTGAGCATGGTCGTCTTGCCACAGCCAGAGGGGCCGAGCAAGGCGTAAGCCCCACCATTTTCAAACGACATTTTCAAAGGCAGTAAGGCGTAGTCGCTGTC
>JBAXOQ010000050.1:0-18061 GCA_037133175.1 Actinomycetes bacterium | reverse complement strand
CCCCGAAGCGCGCCGAGATACGTGAGGTCAGAGCAGCGCAAACGACAAAGATCACCGCTGGGCCCACGTCGAGTGACCCAGCCAGCAGCGGCGAGTAGTCGAAGGCTTTCTGGAGCAGCATCATCTCCTGAAACATCGAGCCGGTCAGCGCGAGACCCAGCGCCGCGAGCAGCAACCAGCAGCACCGAGGCCACCATCAGACTAAGGCCGAGTCCGCCCATCCTGGTCGCAGTCGCCCGTTCGGTATTGGGAACCTTCCAATAGGCAAGGACCATGATCACGATTAGCGGGATCACGTTGATGCTGAACATCAACCGCCAGCCGACAGTCTGGACCAACAGGCCACTGAGCATCGGCGCCAGACAGGTGGCCGACGAGGACAATGCTGCCCACATGCCGACTACTCTGGGAACAAGGTCGGTGGAGACCGCGGAGGTCAGGATTGCCAGGGTCATCACGGTGGTTGCCGCTGCCCCGCACCCACCGATCGCCCTGCCCGTCACCAGGGTCCAGTTGGACCCGCTGAGGGTGCAGATGATCGATCCCACCACTACTGCACCCAGACCTAGGACGTAGACCGGTCGCTTCCCGATCCTGTCGCCCAACGCGCCAACCGGCACCGCCACCGCGGCACACGCGACCATGTACCCAATGACCGTCCATTGGATCGAGGCAGCGTTGACTGACATTTCGCGTTCCATCGTCGGCATCGCGATCGTCGCGATCGTCGCGTCCAGCCCGACCAAGAACTGGGCGCACACCATGATCAACAGGCCCATTTTGTTGATTCCCCAGGGGGAACCAAGTATGGCTTTGTGACCGCTCGGACGTGACAACGACGGCAGCCACGAGCCCAAGTATGGATCAGTTCCGGGCCTGATTCCTGCTCGAATCAAGAACGAGACCGCAAGCCCAAGACACCGGCCAGCAGACTGAAGAAAACCCGGGTTGGTAAGCCACGTTGGCGGCGTCCGCGACCGCGATTGGTATCGGCACCCAGTTTCGGACTCGTTGACACCCGCCCTTATAGGTAATACATTACGTATATGAGGGAGAGCGGAAACGTAGCGGACCAAGCGGAGCTGTTCGGTTCTGTCTTCCTCATCGCCCAGCATCTGACCAGGCGGGCGGATCGGGAGTTGGCCGACCTTGGCCTCACGACGCGTCAGTGGCTGCTGCTGGCGGTGCTGACGAAGTCGTTCCCTGGTGTCAGTCCCACGCTCAGCGAGGCAGCGCAGGAGTACGGCAGCTCCCGACAGAACATCAAGCAGATGGCGGTGGGCCTCGAGGCACGCGGTTTCGTCCACCTGGTGGCGGACCCGGCTGATGCGAGGGCGACGCGGATCGAGCTGACCGAGCGGGTGCAGGCGTTTGACGAACCCCGGATGGTGGAGCGCACCGCCGACATGCTCGCCGACGCATTCGCCGGCCTGACGCCGCAGGAGACCCGGGACTTGCGCGACCTGTCGCGTCGGTTGCTCGCCGGCCTTCTGACCGTCCCCTCCGGAGAGGAGCAACGGACATGACCGGGAATGGGCGGGACTCGGCCGGGGCAGCCCCAAGCCGTTCGCTCCGAGCGCGCTACGACTCGGTCGTGGCGGCGGAGTTCGCCGACCAGCCGATGCGCGCCCGCCCGGTCCAGTACAACTTCTTCGCCCGGCCCAGCCGCCTGTTCCTGATGGAGGCGCGGACGTTCGGGCTGCCGATCCGGGCGCTTCATGTCTACCGCGAGGAGTCAGCGACGTTCACCGTCCGGGTGGCCTCCGCCATGACCATGGTCGACCTGCGGGGCCCGGACATCAGTGCTGCAGAGACCGTGACCGTGCTCAACGACCTGTGTCTGATGGCCCCCGGTGCGCTGCTCGACCCGCGGCTCGTATGGACGGAGGCGGATCAACGCACCGCTTGCGTGACCTTCACCAACGGTCCGCACCGAGTCACCGCGACGCTCACGTTCGACGACGACGGCGACCTGGTCGAGTTCTGGTCCGACGACCGTCCGGACAGCAGCAGCGGTCACTTCATCCCGATGCGCTGGTCAACTCCGATCAGCGAGCATCGCGACGTCGGCGGCATGCATCTCCTCCATCGGGGCAGCGCGGTCTACCACCGGCCCGACGGCCCGTTCACCTACGGGGACTTCACGATACGGTCCATCGAGTACGACATCGCGGGACCGGTCATTGAGGGCCGACGGCCATGAGCACGGTCCTCGTGCTGGGCGGCTATGGCAACGCCGGAGCCAAGATCTGTGACCTCCTACTCGCGCACAGCGAGCACACGGTGCGCATCGGCGGGAGGCACCCTGACCGCGCCCAGAGCCTGGCCGACGAGCTCGGCGCGACGAATCCTGCGTGGCCCGCCCGCCTGCAGTCGGTCCGCGTCGACGCGGCCGACCGCGCGAACCTTGACAGCGCCCTGGAGGGTGTTGACCTGTGCATCGCCGCCGCCGGCACGTCCCAGGACGCCACGACCGCGGTCCGTGCCGCGCTGGCCAGCGCGGCGGACTACCTCGACATCCAGGTCAGCCGTGCCAAGGCCGATCGACTGCTGGCCATGGACGCCGAGGCCCGGGCATCAGGTGTGACCGTCGTGACCGATGGAGGCTTCCACCCGGGCGTCCCGGCCGCGATGGTCCGCTACGCCGACCGACGGCTTGGTGGGATCGAGCGCGCACGGGTCGCCAGCGTTATCGCGGTCGACTGGGCAGCGCTTCGGCCCGTCGCCGACTCGACGGTCGCAGAGATGATGGAGGAGTTCCGCGACTTCTCCTACGAGGAGTACCGCTCCGGCCGCTGGGGATCCGCCGGTGCGTTGCCGACCTTCAGCTTCCCGGCTCCGTTCGGCCAGCGGAAAGCCGCTGCCATGGGGCTGGCCGAGATGCACCAGCTCACCGCGGCGCTGCCCGGGTTGCGCGAGACGGGCTTCTACGTCGGAGGGTTCAACCCAGTCGTGGACTACGCCATGATCCCGGTCGCCATGGCGGGCACGCGGATCGCGCCAAACCTGCTGGGCCCACCGCTGGGCCGGCTGCTGCACTGGGGCCTCATCCGATTCAGCCGCCCCCCGTACGGCACGGTGCTGCAGCTCGATGGCAGCGCCACCGGGCACCGGCAGGCGACCCTCATGCGAATCAGCCACCCCGATGCCTACCTGGTCACGGCAGCGCCGACGGTGGCCGCAGCGCTGCAGATACTCGACGGCAGCGCCCACCGACCCGGGGTACACACCCAGGCGATGCTCGTCGAGCCGACCCGCTTCTTCTCCGACCAGTCCGCCATGGGAATCAACGTCGAGTGGCTCGCCGACGCCCCGCAGCGGGCGTGACCGCGGCCCGACGTCACTGCCGACTTAACCGGCTGCGGAAACTCGGCGGCACCTGCCAGCGGCAGCACCGGGTTGCCGTTCGCGACTCCCCCGGTCGAGGGAAACCCGGCGGCGCACTCGTCAGTACAGATTCCGCAGTCGCAGATCGACCAGGCTGTCGGCTACCTCGACGCCATCACCGCAGACATCATGTCTCGCTCCGCCGTCCCCGGCGTCGCCATCGCGGTCGTCCACAACGATCAGCCGGTCTACGTCAAGGGGTTCGGAGTCCGGAAGGTGGGCACGGCCGATCCGGTCGATGATCAGACCGTGTTCCAACTGGCTTCGCTATCCAAGCCGGTTGGATCTGCCGTCGTAGCCTCCGTCGTCGGTGATGGAAAAGTGTCGTGGGACGACCCGATCACCAAGTACCTGCCGAACTTCGCGCTGAACGATCCCTGGGTCAGCCGCAACGTGACCATCGCCGACATGTACTCGCACCGCAGCGGCCTGCCGAGGGCGGCTGGGGACTCACTTGAGGACATCGGCTTCAACCGACAACAGATCCTGTCCAAGCTGCGACAGCTGCCCCTCGGGCCGTTCCGGGCGCAATACGCGTATGCGAACTTCGGATTGACGACCGGTGCCGAGGCGGTCGCAGCATCGCAGCACATGGAATGGTCGGTGCTGTCGAAGAAGCGGCTCTATGACCCGTTGGGAATGACGTCGACCAGCTCCAACTTCGCCGACTTCATCGCCACCCCGAATCACGCCGTCACCCACGCCTACGTCGGGGGCAAGTATCAGCCGCTGTACGTGCGCGATCCGCAGGCACAGTCGCCGGCTGGCGGAGTCAGCTCATCCGCCGTGGATATGGCCAAGTGGCTGCGGCTAGAACTCGCCGACGGCCGATTCGGAGACAAGCAAGTCGTCGCACCCGGCGCGCTGCAGCAGTCCCGCCTCCCACAGGCGACCAGCAATCCGGCCACGACTCCGGACGCCCGATCGTCGTCCTATGGTCTGGGGATCGGCGTGAGCACAGACCAGACAGGCCGGGTGCGCTACGACCATAGCGGCGCCTTCCTGCTCGGCGCCTCGACCGTTGCCGTTCTGCTGCCCTCCGAGAAACTCGGGATCGTGGTGCTGACCAACGGAGCTCCACAGGGTGTTCCCGAGTCAATCGCGGCAAGCTTCCTGGACATCGTCGAAACGGGCACCATCGGACGCGACTGGTTCACGGCCTACAACAAGGTCATGCAGGGCATGTACGAGAACCCGAGCAAGCTCGCCAACAAACAACCCCCGGCCAATCCCGCCCCGAGTGCACCGCTGAATGCGCTGGCTGGCACCTACGCGAACACCTACTACGGTCCGGCCAAGGTCAGCATCGTCGATGGGAAGCTCACCCTGACAGTCGGGCCGAAGAATTTGACGTTCCCGTTGACCCACTGGGATGGCAACACCTACTCGATGATGCCGACCGGCGAGAACGCACTGGGGACATCCGCCGTGGACTTCAAGTCACCGGTCGGCGGGAAATCACCCGCGATGACAGTGGAGTTCTTTAACACCGACGGCTTGGGTACGTTCAGGAGGTAGCCGCGAGAAACCGCCCGGGGCCCGACGATTCAGTCCGAGAATGCGGCACGAGTCGCCCTGCTGGATCTTGTCAGGCGACTTTCGCCGTGCTGACACGAAGATCACAAATCCTCCGTCGTTCAATGAAGTGGTGACGGTCCTACGAACATCAGGCCCCCGACTGGCTGATCTGCTGCGGCCGGCACGGCGACGAGTCGTGGCGGCAATCGTCGGGGCGGCGCTGGTCCTGGGCGCCACGGTCACCATCGGCGCCGGACCAGCCGAGGCAAATGGGCCGTGGACCGCCCGAACCGCTGCGGAGGCGAATCCCTGGGCATCGGTGACCTACGGCAACGGCCTGTTCGTCGCCGTGAGCTTCGACGGCGTTCGTGCCATCGTGGCAAGTCCCGACGGCGTGACCTGGACTCCGGGCGCCGGTCCCTTGGTCGGTGGATCGCTAAGCGTCGCCTACCCGGAAGGGTTCACACCCTCGAGCAGCGTGGCACTATCTGGTATGGCGGTCGGCGGCGCGCAAACGCCGGTTGGCGACTGCATCATGGCACCGGTCAGACTGCCCCGACGCGGCAGCGCGCAGTTGGCGAAACCGGGATGGCGAACCGATGCCAGGCAGCCCGTGGGCGTCACTGTTCAGCAGATTGCCCGAGCCCGCGGAGATCTGAGTTTCTACCGCCTGTTCTGCCAAGTTGGCACGACCCGGACGACACCCACGGCCGCGGCACCCGACGGGGCCCGGTACTGCCGCTTTCGTTGGCTACCGGCGCTCCGCGACCTACCGGACGTAAGTCCTCGGCCGCACCGCGTCCACCTATTAGGAAACCACCATCGAGTCTGGGACCAAGTGGGAGCACGACGAGTCCGGCAAGGCGGAGAGCCGCTCCGGACGCTTGGTGCGCTTGCGCGCGATTCGAGAGAGGTGTGACATGACGAAGTACATGTCTCGTGTGGAATCACGGTCATCGACGTGCCCACACGCGAGGAAGCGCTGACTGGGCTTCCAAGATGGCCACCGCGTGTCGCTGCGCCCAGGAGGTCCGGGAGATCGGATCGGACCCCGAACTAGACGCGATGCTGCGCGGAACCCCGACGCCAACGATCGGTTGTCCGCGACCGCATGATGACAAAGGGAGCATCTGACCCGAGGAGACTCCCGAGTTTGGGTTCCGGCACAAGGGGTTTCAGTGTGGGGCCCCGCTGCGGAATCGAACCGTAGACCTTCTTATTACGAGAGAGGACTTGGATCTCTTTCGCAGTCTCATTTCCCCCAAAGGCCCGCGATTCCTTGGGTGGGAACCAGTACGGACGAGGGGACCCATTTGGTGCACGTGCACCAAGCGGCACTGTGCCTGATCGGAACGCTTCTATTTTGGCGCATTTGGCGCCATAATGGATGTATGACCAGCGTACAGATCAAAGACGTACCTGAACAGACACACGCGGTCTTGCGTGAACGAGCCGCCCGCAACCACCAGTCGCTGCAGGAATACCTGCGCAGTTGGCTGATTGAACAGGCCTCCCGCCCGACTCTTGAGGAAGTGCTGGCCCGGGCCGGCGGCCGATCTGGCGGATCAATCCCGACGGACGCAGCGGTCAAGACCCTGCGCGGCGACCGTGCTGGTCATTGATGCCAGCGTGCTGGCTGTCGTCCTCGGTGACGACTCCGAAAGTGGGGACCGCGCCCGCCAGCGAATCGCCGGACTGCAGCTCTGGGCCCCGGACCTGATCTACCTGGAAGTGGCATCTGTCTTCCGTCGCCAGGTAGCGGCCGGCGCGATGGATGATCGAAGAGCGCGCCTGGGACTTACTGACCTGGCGGACCTTCCCTTGGACATAGCGCCTCACCGCCAACTGCTGCACCGATGTTGGCAACTGCGCGAGAACATCACCATCTACGACGGCGCGTACATAGCCCTCGCGGAGGCACTGGAAGCGACCTTGCTGACCGCCGACGCCCGACTGACCCGAGCGCCGGGACCCGAATGCGTCATCGAAATCTTCAGGTAGCACCGGCTCGCTCGCAATCCGAACTCATCATCATCGGGAGGGCCCTGAGCTGGCTGAAAACGTCCGAGAAGTCGACCACGACTTGCCCCTATAGAACCGAAGCAGTCGCTTCGATGCCCCACCACCGAGCCTTCGGCCGCAGTCACGTCAATTGCGACGGCAAGTGCAACAGCGTTCTGAATACCGGGTCACGCGGTTGCGCCGATGTATTCCAAAATGTGTACTCGACCTGTGGCGACCACGGATGCGTGGCAGGCCCGCCTAGGCGCGGACTCGGACCGGTTCGACGCCGCGTCCGCCCGTGACTACTTGAGGAGTTACGCGCGACGCGATAGCCACCGACAGTGCCCCCTCTTTGAAACACGGCGCCGCGTCCAACGTCGGCCCTGAAGGGGTGGCAGTATGGCCTGCTGTCGAGAGGAGATGGCGGGTGCCAACGACGACGTGGGAGCGGCTGGATCCCCGGCGGCGCAACGCGGTACTCCGCGCCGCGGAGGCTGAGTTTGGCGCTTGTGGCTTCTCGCACGGAAGCCTCAATGTCATTGCACGCGAGGCAGGCGTAGCAAAGGGGAGCCTCTTCCAGTACTTCGAGGACAAGGCCGATCTCTACTCGTACGTGTCCGACCTGGCGAGCCAACGGATTCGCGCCGACATGGAGGCTGCGCTCCCAAGCCTCGGATTCGAGCGCGGCTTCTGGCCGGCGTTGCGCCGTCTGACGCACGTGTGGGTCGCTTACTTCGACGACCACCCGCTCGAACTGGCTGTCACAGCGGCCGTCAACCTCGAGCCAGACATGGCCGCCCGCTCGGCCGTCCGCGAGGCGGTGAACCGGCACTACATCGAGGTGCTGCGACCTCTGCTTGAGGCGGCACAGGGAACCGGGGACATCCGAGCGGACGCCGACCTCGATACGCTGCTCGCGCTCCTTCTTCTCGTCCTGCCCCACCTCGCCCTGGCAGCGCACAGCCCGGGCCTCGATCCGCTGATGGGCCTGTCCTCCCCGGATCCGGCGGTAGCAACTTCCGGCATCGACCGACTGGTGCTCGCGCTCGAGCACGCGTTCGGCCCTTCGGTCGCGCTCCCTGCCACTTCCCGCGACCGCCGCTGATCGTCAACCGTCGAACCACCGGCGCGCCAGGCTTCGGCGTCTGGGACCTGCTCGACGATCCCGAGGCGTTCCGGCTCTCCACCGGGCTGCTCGCCGAGCTCGCCCAAGTCTGCACATCGGTAGCGTTGGAGGTGCACCTGCGAGCGCTGGCGGCCACGCTGGATCGCGCGGCCGCCGCCACCGGGCACCTCAACACCCTGCGTCGCCTGGGCGGCTCGCCGTCATCGAGACCCTGCAGGACCAATTCATCGGACCCAACCGGCCTGGGAGGCTGTCATGACCGCCAAAGAACCGTTCTTCTGCGTTCCTCGCTCAACCCGCCAGACAAGCGAGGGTCCCGCCGAGTTCCCGATCTTCTACTACGACACGAGCGTGGTCATGGCTGCGTTGTTCGTCGATAGGGCCGCAGCGGACGCCGAGATACGCGGGAAGGGACTTCGGCTTGCGATGACCCGCGGGAACCGGTCGGTTGCGGTGCTCGCGGGCTACGACTATCGCACCACCGTCATCGGCCGGTACTTCGAGAGTAGGTCGAGGTCTCTCACATCGACCGACTCGGCCTCGCTGACCTCCTGCGTCGCCCCGATTGCCGCCCGGTCAGCGAGCAGCTCGGCGGTGGTCGTTGCCGCCGTTTGGATCGCGGTCGCGCGTCCGTCACGGACCAGCCACCAGTCGGTCGCGGTCTTCGCCACAGTGACAGTCATGGATTCATCGCCTTCATCAGAGCCAGCAACAGGGGAAAGCCGAGTTCGTTGTCCGCTCGCAGCGACTGGATCGCACTGATCGCCAAGCGCGGCGAGGGGTTGATGTCCAGGAAGTCCCTGGTCACGGGCGGGCCCCATTGCGAGAGGTTCGCCGCCGACATCGGCGTCCAACCGGTCTCAACGGTGTTGCCGAACACGTCCCCGTCGGTGAAATGCTCCATCATCAACCGATCCGGGTCACGCCAATAGTCGAAGACCTGGCTGCCAAGAATGTGCCGACCAACGCCCCAGGCCCGTTTGTAGCCAGACTCAAGCAAGTACTCGCCACCCGCGGCTAGGGCATCGAGGTCGTTGACTTGGTAGGCCGAGTGCACGTAGCCAGGGTCAGGTCCGAGGGTCATCGCGAGGGTGTGGTGGCCGCCCGGATCGCGCACCGTGACGGACTGGCCGCCGATTCGATCATCCGTTGCACTGACGCGACGACCGGTCTTGTCCGCGAAGCGCTGCAGGTCCGCCGCGTCACCGGCGCTGAAAGCGGGCCCCAGGAATCGAGACGTCGAGCCCCGGCGGACGACGATGCACGGGGTGTTCTGCCACGTACCACGCAGGTAGACGGCGTCATCCGTGCGCGCATGTACGGCCAGGCCGAAAGCTCGGGCGAAACTGACAGCCTTACTCAGATCGGGTTTCTCGAACTCGAGCCATGCCAGGTCCGTCACCTTGATGACGGGGTTCGCAGAGCGCCCCGGATGTTCACCGCGCAAGGCACCCTGCTCGCTGTGCAGGTCCAGATGCGGATCCGACTTGATGGTCTGCGACATCGGCTCCCCTTGCGTCAGGCATTTTAGGTGAGTATGTTCTATTACGATCAATTCGTCAATATCGTATGTAATCGTCAGCAACAGCCGGATGCGGTGGTCAGGACAGTCCAAGCTGCCCAGTCACGGTAGGCTGAGTGTCGAGATGCAGGGTGTTTGACCGACAGAGTCGGCCTAACTTGACCGAGGCCCAGAATGATAACGGCAGTGCGGTGCCGCACGTGCCAGTGTGCGACGCCCGCCCCTCCCACTCACCGACATCCTCGGTTGCCCCGACTAATCGCAGGGCAGATTCCGGGAATCAAAGGTGCAGAATCGGAGACAATCAGCCCATAAAGGAAGCTACTGCGGATCCATGAGGCAATCAAGCCACGAAAGCAGGCAAGAACGGTGGACTGCCGTCTACCTCTGCAGGCGCCGGGCATGAGACCCAGACACAGCGAACCGCTCGAATGGTCCGACCGCCTTTCATTTGGCTGGTCGCCAACGGGCACAGCGAAGAAGTTGAGACAAGGTCAGCTTGCTTCCTCGACTTGAAGAGCCGTTGGCTCACCAAGGCTCTCATCTAGGGTGATGTATTCCGGTCGGCGCTTCCATTGGACAGGCCAGCCAGCCCAATAGGGATCGTCCAGTGACCGCTTGTCAATCGCGAAGCGCAGTGATCCAGACGACGGGAGCGTCGCGCAGTTCATAATGACCAATGCTGAGGTTCCCGTCGGCAAGCGGGGCGCATAGGCCCAGGCTGGGCTGTAGAAGTGAGCCTCGTATCTCCCGTTCTGATACCGATACTCCCTGTTTCCAGAACTATCCCTCACCTGCGTCACCAGAGCAAACACGGAGGGGTAGATTCCGCTGGCCTCAAGTCGAAGCCTCCACGCAGCAATGAGTTGGATCGCGCCGAGAATGGTTTCGATTGCGGGAAACCTGTTATTCCCATGTTGTGATGCGTTTCTGGCCTCAAGTACGTGAGCATCCTGCATCGTCCTGTTTATGAAACGCAGGAGTTCAAGAATCTCCGCCTGACTTGATTCGGTCAAGTTCGCAAACATGAATGCGTTCGGGAAAGCAAATGGCCTGGGAGTATGACGGCAAACTGACGGAATCTGACTGACGGGTCGAGCGGGCGACTCGTCGCGAAATGCCTCAAGCGCGTTTGCAAGTCTCGAAAACCCGGTCGCGAGCGGAACCAAGGTGCTCTTGCCATCCGCGCTGAGTCCGAGTTTCTCATTCTGGGTAGGCGCATACTCGTCGATGAACGACAGGTTTGATTTGTCCAACTTGGGATCGTAGGCGAAACCGGAGGGTTCCAGAAGATGATCGGAAGCAAGGGCCCAGGTGGAGAAGGTGAGTGATCGGAAAAGGGCGTCTTCAATTGCGGCGAAGAGATTCGACAGCAGCCCCCTGATGTCGCTTTCGCTCGGGCTCTCCATGCGAGCCGCACGGGCTACCTCATCCTCCCATCGGGCGACACGAATAAGATCATCGAAACGGGCTGACACAGGGATCCCGAGTTTCCAGAGCAGTGTTACAAGCAGTTCATCTGGTTGGAGTTCCTTCGGTTCAGGTATGCCTAGATAGCTTGCGGCAAATTGGCTCGCTTGCCATCTAGAAACGATCAACTTGCGTAGAAGCTCCTCGGGTGTAGTCGATCTTACCGCGGACTCGATCAAGTCATGATCCGTTAGATTGCGGTCAAGCCCAAGGTTCCAGATGAGTTCGTCCCTTGACAGCACCTCCGAATCAAAGTAGGCGCTGTTGAGGAGATCGTGCATTTGGGCGGCCGCTAGGCCGTTATTGGGCTGGGAGTACATGCGAACCCCTCGGACTCCAATTTCAGCCCGTATATCACGACCCCGTCCGCGCCACCGTTGAACGCGACGGGACCTGACCTCCGAATCCCCAATCTGGATCTTGGAATCCCGGACCAGCTGGTCAAGCGTCTGGACGATCTCAAGATCGGTACCCAGTAAGATCAGCTGCAGAAGTTCGGAGCGATTTCGTTCGGAAACGAAATCAGACGGATTAGTGATCTTCTCACCAACTTGCCGTGAGTAGTCTGCCCTCCTACCCCCCGAGAATCTGATTCGAATGAGTCGATCGCAAAGCAATCTCAGTTCGTCGAGCGCCAGCCCATCTGCCAGGACTTCGATAAGGCCAGCTGAACTGTGGAAGAGCATCTGCCGTGGAGAGATGAGTGAACGTGTTTCGTCGGCATAGGCATCGCTGAGGATCTTGGATAGTCGGTTCTCCCCGTTCGAGTGCTGCTCGGCAACGTGGGGAGCGACGAAACGGATGGTCTTGTTTATGGCAGCATCATCTGCCGATGACAAATGGACTCTGTGAATCCCAAGGCAAGTCTCGTCCGAGCATCGATAGCCGACAACGTCGGTGGTCGCGTGGAGGTCTCGCGGCTCGGGGGCAAGAAGGCAGCCGAACGGCCCGACGAGGGTCCTTCCCTCCTGGCAGACGCCGATAGGAAGTGCACGCAGCAGCTTCACAGACTCCTGCGCCCCAACGACTCTTTGCTCAGGGTGCTGTTCCGCAATCGCGTCATGAAGCTCGCGACCGAAGTTGTCTGCGAACAGAATCTTCTTGGACAAAACCTCCGCCGAGAGCGCCCTCCTGAGCGCGTTCGCGTCACTTGAGGCGTCAATAAACGGACCCTCGCTGCACCCGAACTGCAGAGTGACGGCGAGTCTGATCTCGTTCGGTTTGAGTCTCTTCCGCTTCGACGAAATCTCGCTGATCACTTCCTTGCCCAACGGCGTGAACTTCAGTGGTCGCACGAGAGTGTCCGACACGACGAAAGTCTTCCCAATCACACTTCCATGCAGCAGATCGCGCATCGCCAGGATCTCAAGCATGTTTGAGCGTTTCCTCGGGTCCGAGAGGTCCTCCGTCAGCGCAGTGAGCCCGGGATCTTCTGGCTGGAGTTGAAGGGCTTGATCTGAGCTTGACATTGCGTTCCCTCCGTTTTCGTACGTTGCACGCCTCGCCCGAAACCCGGATTCCATGAACCGCCGAGGCGTGGCGAGGCTCATCTGGATTCCGTGTCTGGATTCCGTCGAACCCGGCCTAGGAATCGGCCATCTACCTGATCATGCCCGATCCCGCTCCGTGATTCGACGTGGCTAGTCGAAACAGGTGACTACCTGACCTTCGTCCCCGGGAGTTCAGGAATCCATGCGCGGCGGAGTGCAGGCACGGCCCGGCTGAGGGCCGCTAGACTCCGATCGTGCGCCCCGACGCGATCATCGTCGACATTGACGGGACCCTCGCAGATAGGGCCAACAGGTCGCCGTTCGGCTGGGATTCGGCATCGACCGACCTACCGATCTACCCAACAATTCGGCTGGTGCAAGCACTCGCTGGTGAGAGCCTTGTGCTCTACGTGACAGGAAGAAGTGAAGTGTGCCGAGATGCGACGCTTGACTGGCTGCGCGAACACGTTGGCGTTGCGGGACCGTTGTTCATGCGTCGAGCAGATGACAACCGCCGAGATGCGACCCTGAAGGGTGAACTGTTCCGCAAGCACATTCGCGACAGCTACCGTGTCTGGATGGTGCTCGATGATCGCAACCAGACAGTGGCGATGTGGAGACGACTGGGACTTGCCTGCTTCCAAGTATCCGCTGGGGACTTCTGAGCGGAGCCCTGAAAGCGTCGATGCCCCAATCGCACGAACCACGGACCGGTCAATCTGCGGGTGCGGTCGATGGTCTGAGTGCGGACATTCCAACATTCACACGACTGGGCGCCTGCGGTGGCAAGTCCTCAGAGCAGACGAACATCGTGTGCTTCAAGGCCCTTGTTGCCTCTCTCGACTCTGTATGTAACTCGATCTTCGGCCTCCAGCGTTCGGAATCCCGAAGCGTCGATCATCGAGTAGTGCACAAACAGATCATGCGACCCATCCTCTGGTGCGATGAAGCCGTATCCTTTCTCTGAATCAAACCACCGTACGACGCCGGTTCCCCTCGTAGATCCGGAGTCTTGGCGGCTCGTTCTTGCACTGGTCGGACCTTTCGACCCCGACTTAGTCCTCTTGCTGTCCTTTTCGGCCGCCAAGAAGAGCCCGTAGACTTTCAACGCATCCACGATCGCGGCAGCGGAGGCTTCTCCAACGCCGGGAATTGCTCTGAGGCTTGAGGGAGAGCGGCTGGTCAGCGCCTCGACATCGCGAATCCCTGCAGCTCTGAGCTTGCCGATGATCGATCTGTTCAACTCAAGATCTTCAAGCCCTCGGACGGAAAGATCAGACTCTTCTCTCATGAGTTCACGGACCGCGTCGTAGCCGTCTGTCGCGACTGCCTCTTGGTCAGGTGGTTGTGACGCGGCGTAACGGTCCGGGAGTTGTACGGGTCGGGTAAGCGCGGCTTCAAGCCGACCAGTCACTTGGGCAAAGCGGTCGATATCGCGTTCGATTGCTCGTCGTAGTTCGGCGAGGGCGTATTTCAGGTCGCGCACCTGCCGGGCAATCTCAGGCGGTATGTCGGTGCGGGGCTCGCGCCCGCGTTGGGCCCTTGCCAAGATGTGATCGCTTGCTGTGAGAGCGTCTTCTAGTGTTTCGAACTCTTCAATCTCACCGACGCTCCCGATCATGTTGGTGGTTTCTGCGCCGACTAGATCAACGGGTTGTGTGAGGTTCCGCTCGGCGATAACCGCTGCCGTCTCGTCGGACATGGGTATTGGGTCACCACCGGCTTGCCATAGCAGCCAGACCGCGCGCTTGTTGCTGTCGGTGATTGCGACCGCACCCACCTGCTCATCTGGCGGGAAAGTGATCGCTGCGATGTGGACGCTCATGCGACCACAACCTGGCAGCACCGGTCGATGAAGCCTTCGACGTCCACTCCAAGTTCCTCGGTCCGTCGGGACAGCGCCGCGAGTTCCTTCTGATACCCGAGGTGTTCGGCATCCATCTTGATCGCTTCCAGGACCTCGCTAATCCGAAATAGCCATTTTGCTGCGGTTGCGGCCGTCCTGTCGAAGTTCCAGACGGCCAGTTCCGCCAGCGGTCGGAGGAGTTGGTGAGGGTTACCAAGCGCACCGGTTACTGCCTCTTCGGGGGATCCCGTGATGGTGCCGCTCCTGGAGGGCACATTGTTGAAGATGCATCTCCCGTGGTCGACTGGCAGGAGGAACCCGCCGCGCTGTGTCGGTGATAGTCGCTCATCCCAGCCGTAGTGAAGGTTCTGGCGGTGTCGGTCGGTATTTCCAGTGATTGCGTTGATGAGGAGGAACTTCACCACGTCCAAGTCGTCGCGCAGACGAAGATCGCTCAGACCGACACGTTTGAGGACATGCGGGCGTTTGCATCTGAGTGTCAGCCGGTTCTCATCTCGACGGTCGCCGAACACCGAGTGAAAAGATCCGCGATCGACGATCCCGCCGCCTCCAAGAGGTGGGATTCTGACTACGTCTTCGGTGCTGTTTGTCAGGGCTCGCCCTCCGAGCCCTGGCCAGGGCAGGCGATACCACAACAGCGAGACCAGCACCTCGGACCTGACAGCGGCTCTGTTTTCCTCGGTCTTTATGAAGAGTCCACCGGAGTCCGGTTTGGTCACGTAGATGACGTGGTTCAGCGAGTTGGCCTTTCCCTTGGCCGGGTCAACCACGTAACCACGCTCCTCCAGTTCCCGCGGGAGACGCCGGTGCTCCACGTCCCTGCGCGTTACCGCCGCCAGAGCCGCTGGCGCCAGTCGAGGGACGCCCGAGTCATCCGCTAAGGGCGTCCGAGGTATCCGGAATTTCATGATCAAGTCTTCTCGCAGTGCCCACGTTTTGCCGTGCGCTGCGATCTGTTCGTTTAGGTTGGCTCCAGCGTGCTGCGCACTGAACCACGCTCGAAGGGATTTCGCTGAAATTGGAGTCTCTGTTGTCGAGTTGAATGGTCCTTCGCCGGGCGCGACCGCACAAATGTAGCCCTCTGGATGGAGCCAAAGGCGCCAATCTCCTTCGGGGGTCCAGTAGGTCACCGACAGATTGAGTTCGGGGTGGCTACTGCCGGGGATCGACTTTCCGGTGACGGGGTCGCACAGGAACCATGAGCCCTCGGTGACGATCGTTCGATTCCGGCTGCGTAAACCGAGGTTCTTGATGTGATCTTGTTTCTGAGCATTGAATCGCTGTCGGGGAGGTTGGCCATTCCCACCTCCGGTGATGTTCGTGACGTGGTAGCCGCGCGCCGTCAGTTCCGCTATGTGTAGCTTCTCTGCCTTCTGGAGATCTCCCCAAAGGACGACCGAATCATCCGAGGGCGGTTTCGCAAGGATCAACTCGGCGCTCCCTCCGTTTCCGAGATCGAGCACTCCGTTTCTTGCGTGGACGTGAAGACGTGCCCGCAAGTTGGAGCTGATCCCTACGTACCAGCTGTCCTCCGCTGCGTTGTGAATCCGGTAAAGGCCCCAAACCTGAGGGATCGCGTTCATGTCTGCTGGCTTCCTCAGCAGGATTGGCCGCCCTGGTCGCAAGGCGCTACGATCGCCCCGGGCCTCTCGCAACCTTCGCTCTATCTCGGGTGGAGGTGCTTGCCACCATTGCACGGAGTTCGTGGCCCCGGCCTCTTTGGCAACGTCACGTAGATCGCCCCGGTTCTCACGAAACCATCCCTGCAGATCAATAACAAGCGCTTCTTGCCAAGTCTCGGTTTCGATGAGCGTTCGCACTACGCCGGGTGTCGTGGGTATTCCGAATAAGCTGTCGTGGAGGGCATCGAACGGCCGCCACTTGACCTCTTCGGCCACCGGAGCCAACGTCTCCCCCTTTACCAGCACCAACCCCATTGCTCCCCTTCTTTGTGGATTGAGCCTACGGTCGTCTCGGCGAGGTGTCCTGATCAATCAGGCCGCATCGCCCTATCAGCGGCACGACTGTGTATTCAGGATTCGACAAACGCCTTGCCCCTTCAGACCGGAGACCTTCGGGGTCGAAATCTCTGGACGGGCGTCAGATCGAGAGCGCGCCCCTCGTCCATGGCATGGCACGCTATTACCGTGACCACCACCCGCTGCGCGCTCAGGGATTCCCTGCTGGTTGCCGTGACTCCCGATTCTGCGATAGGCCGACCGCAATGAATGCAGATCTCGACGCGGCCCTTTCACCGCTGCTCGGTCAGGGCGGACCCGTTTCCGAAGAACAAACGGAGGAAGCGTTTGCTGACGTCTTCGACGCAATGCCCGATCGGATCGAAACTTCGTTCGGAGCGGCGGGATTCTACGGCCGGGACGGGCAGCCGTACCGGCCGCCGTCGACTCCGTGGTTTGCTCCGCGTCCAGCGAACGCCCCCGTAATCAGTGCGAAGCGCAGCCTGTGGTTCGTACGTTTCAACCCAAAGCCAAGCGCCGGAGAGGATCCCGACCAAGCGGACGTGTTCGATGTAGACGAACCACTTCATTTCGATTGGTTTCATCCAGAGGGGGCGGAAGATTGGGGCTGGCGAATTGACACGGACTACTCGAAAGCGGGCCCGGCACTAGCAGCACTATGTTCAGGGGACTTGGTCATTGTGCAACGGACTGACCCAGGTGCAGGGCGACGCAAAAACAACGACAAGCATGGGACGAATGTCCTGCTGGGCCTTGCAGCAGTGCTGCACGTTCGTGCGTACCAAGACATCTTCGGTGACCTCCGCCGCAGCGCCTGCCTTCTGCCGTTAGTTCGATTCGACCATCCGGTACCTCGCAGAACCGCAAACCGGAGGGGCCGGTTGCTTGGACAGAGTTTCAGCGCACCGAGGCAGCGACCGGGGCGTGAGGGCGGCGTCTCGCACCACCTCTCGCCAGTGGAAGACGACGACATCGTGGACGTGCTGTCTGTGTGCGGTATCCATCCAGAGGTGTTGGCGGAACCCAGTCTCGCTGTGATCGCGGCTAGGTTGGGAAACTCGGCAACAGGGAACAAGGAGTTCCGCGATCTTCGTTACGACCACGTAGTGGCGAATGACGCCCGGAGAGCCCAGGAACGTGAAGCAGTTGTCAGAGCACGCGAATGGGCGGAAGGCAAAGGTCACTCATACCTGGACACTGCGGAATCTGAGGCGCTCGCTGGCTACGACCTGCTGTTTGCTGACTCGGTCGGTGGACGGCTCCAGATCGAAGTCAAGGGCTACAGCTCCCGGACGCTGCGCTCGGTCCATCTCCAACCATCCCAGTACCTGCGAGCGGAGGCCGCAGCAAGGGGCGTCCCGCCCAATTGGGTCCTTTTCGCGCTCTTGGGAGTCGGAACGAGTAGACCAGCAACGGAGCGCGTGCTTTTGGCGCGCGAAGCAGTGACCGCCATCGAGGCAGGCGGTCTGCGGGTCAAAGGCGGAACAGCGGCAGTATCGAAGTTGCGGGGCCAGTCCGGCTCGTGATCTGAACCAAACGCTGGCCCGAGTGAGTTCCGATCACTTCGAACAGGTCCTGCGCGGACTCCAGCCAAGGGTGCGCTCAGCCGGGTTCGCTGAGGGGAGCGGCTCTATCGAGATCATGCAGCCGTCGGTCCCAGGCTTCGACGTCGGCCAAATAGCGGAGTTCCCTCTGCGG
>JBAXOQ010000049.1:0-18277 GCA_037133175.1 Actinomycetes bacterium | reverse complement strand
GGTGCCGCCGAACAGGCGCGCCGAGTTCCACCTGCCGACTCAGGCGCCGACCGACTAGTTCCGACGGACAGCCCGACCGACTAGTTCCGACGGACAGCAGAGCGCTCAGACTCAGCTGCAGCGAGTGCCCGGCGGCGATGCCATCGACCACGCCGACGCGGCGGAAAGAACACGCCGCGCCGAAGCAACCGCCTGTTCCCGCCCGATCACGCCCGAGCGAATCGCGGCCGCGATGCCGTGTACGACGGTCAGCGGATCAGGCGTCTGCACCAGCGCCACGTCGGCGCCGGCGGCCAACGAACGAACCGCTGCTTGTGTCTGGGTCTGACTCATCGCACCTGTGACCGCATTCATCATCAGCGAATCAGTCATGATCAATCGGTTCGGGCCAATCTGCTTGCGGAGAGCGGCCAGAGCAACCGGTGACATGGAAGCAGGGACATCCGCCTGCGTCAGTCCTGGGACGATGAGGTGACCGACCATGACCGCACAGGCGCCGTCGGCAATCCCGGCCGCGAACGGGACGAGGTCGCGGCTCTGCATCACGGCCCAATCGGGGGTGGTACCTGACCCGATGTGGGTGTCCTTGGACGAACCGTGCCCGGGCCAATGCTTCAAAACCCCCATCACGCCGGCGTCCCGTAGGCCGGTCTCCCAAGCGGTGACGTAGCCGGCCGCTGTTGCAGCGTCGGTGCTGAAGGAGCGGCACTGGAGAGCGATGAACGCTCCCCGAACGGCAACATCGGAATCCGGTGCGAATGAGACATTGACGCCCAGAGCCTTCATGGCGCGCCCATACTTCTCGGCGATCGACTTGGCCTGCGCCACGCTCTTCGTGCGTCCCACCTCGGCCGCCGACGGCAGCGGGCCCAGAATCGAGGTGAGTCGCTGGACCTCGCCTCCCTCCTCGTCACTGCCGATCATCAACCGAGAACCCGGCGAAGCCGCCCGGATCGCCGCCAACTGCGCTTTCAGATTCCGACCAGGCTTGTCCAACAGAAACAGCCCGGCAACCCCGGCGCGAGCCCACACGTCCGCGTTCTTCAAGTCCGGCATGTAGGCGGCAGCAAACACCAACTCCGCCGCGAGTTCGGCCGGTGACCAACCCGCCGGATCGACCTGAGATTCGCTCGTGCCAGTTTGACCAGCAGAGGGTGAATTGGCGGGTTCCGACGTGGGCGACGGGGCCTGCGACTGGACGCCCGCAGTCGGGCTGGAACATCCGACGACCAACGCCAGGGGCACGGCCATCACCCACCAGCGGCCAGACCGTCTCAGCACCTGCATGAGCACCCGGCCATCGTAGGCGTTCCATGGTGGTGGCTCGCGCCCCGGACCTGGTCAAGCCAGCTGCGCTTCAAGGCTCTGTACGTCGGTGACGGGTGGGTGGCAGAACGTGCCTTGGCAGACGTAGCCCGTCGCCTTCTCGTCGACGGCGGGCCGATCCGCGAACGGGTCGAGTTCGGCGCCAATCTGGGTGCGCCGTGCGCTGCCGCCGGGCTCCGCCTCGCCAACAGCTATGACCAAGCCCGGCGCGGTCGACCGCAACGCGGCTCGGTGCAGGTCGCGTCGTGCGGGGTCTGCCCCGTCGCCGACGATGACGACTTCGCGGGGCCCGTCCAGGTATGCCTGCGCGGTGGCCAGCATCGCACCGGCGACCTGTGGACTGGAACGGCCCAGCACATCGGCCATGTCCAGAGCCGCCTCAGCCGCGCGCAGATGCCGGTCGCTGGTCATCAGCGTGCCGTAGCTCAGGAGTGCATCGGCCGCCGCGGACCAGCCGGATGGCTCGGCAAGATCCGCGGGGTCGCCAGGCCGCACAATGAGCTGCTCGGCATCCGCCGCGGTGTCAAAGAAGCCTCCGCCGGGGCGAGCGAACTGCTCCAGCACCGTGTCCAGCAAGTCACCGGCGATCTCACGCCAGCGCTGCTCACCGGTCACGCCAGCCAGCGTCAGAAGTCCGGCGGCGAGGTCGGCGTAGTCGGCCAGCACACCTGCGGCAGAGGTGTTCGCCATTCCGTCCGCCGAAGCCCTGAACAGCCGGGTGCGCCCCTGCGCGGTGACCAGGTGGATTCGGGTCACAGCCTCGGCTGCGCGCTCGGCGGCTCGCACCCAGTCCGGCTCGTCCAACAGCGCCCCGGCCTCGGCCAGAGAGCCAATCGTCAGACCGTTCCAAGCCACGATCACCTTGTCGTCGCGGGCCGGTTGCGGTCGGGAATCGCGCTCCCGACGCAGCACTGATCTCACCTGCCCCCACCACAAGTCAGGATCCTGCCCGCCCGGCAGCGGCCCGACTGAAGCCGGATCCTGGCGCAGTTGCAGCACCGAGGTCCCGTGCTCGAACGTTCCAGCTCCGGTGACGCCCAGCAGCTTTGCTGCCAGCGTGCCGTCAGCGTCGCCAAGCGCGCCGCGCAGTTGGTCCGGTGTCCAGCAGTACGACTGGCCCTCCCAGACAGTCCCACCGAGCCGGGCCGGGGCGTCGGCGTCCAACGATGACGCGAACATGCCCTGGTCCGTTAGCAGATCCGCCAGCAGGAACTCGGCCGTCTGGCGCGCTATCCGTTTGGCGAAGGGCTCTCCCGTGGCCCGGTACCAATGGGTATAGGCGCGCAGCAGCAATGCGTTGTCGGGCAGCATCTTCTCGAAATGTGGGACTGTCCAACTCTCATCGACGCTGTAGCGGGCGAATCCGCCGGCCAACTGGTCATACATGCCGCCGCGGGCCATCGCCAGACATGTGATGCTGACCATCGTCAGTAGACGCGGGTCGTCGTGACGGGCTGACCGGCGCAGCAGGAACTCCAGCACCGTTGACGGTGGGAACTTCGGGGCGTTCGAGAAGCCACCGTTGGCGTGGTCGAACAGATCGGCCAGCACGTCCGTCGCTACTTCAGTTGCTTCGCGCAGTCGCTCCGCTAGCGTCACATCCGAGTCGACGGACACTGCTGCGGCGACAGCCGCCGATCGATAGGCATGCTCCGCCAACGCTTCGCGGACCCCGGCGGCCGCGCGGGTGATGTCCTCACGGCGCAGCATCCATGTTCTGGACACAGCGTCGAGCACGTCGATGAACGTCGCGCCGCGGCCTCGTGCGTACCGTGGGTAGTACGTGCCTGCGTGGAACGGACGGCGCTCGTGGTCCAGGAAGACACTCATCGGCCAACCCCCTTGACCGGTCAGCCCCTGCAGCGCCGCCATGTACACGGCGTCAACATCGGGGCGCTCCTCACGGTCCACCTTGATAGCGACGAACCCGTCGTTCAGTACCCCGGCGGTAGCGTCGTCCTCGAACGACTCGTGGGCCATCACATGGCACCAGTGACATGCGGCGTACCCCACCGACAGGAACACCGGCACATCCCGACGCCGCGCCTCATCGAACGCCTCATCGCACCATGGCCACCAGTCGACGGGATTGTCCCTGTGCTGCAACAGGTATGGCGATGTCGAGTCGGCCAGGCGGTTGGTCACTTGGCGATTATCCGCCGCCCAGGGAGAAAGACCAAACGCCGAACCGTCAGCCAGGGCCGTCCCTGGCAGCAGATCGGCGGGCCGCATAGTGGCAGGAGATGACGGCGCACAACCGCTTGGGTTTGCCTGGCGGGTAGCGCTCATTCCTAGGGAAGGTGTCGGATGTCGCCCCGACCGTCTGCCGATCGGCCGACGTTCGCGCGGCGGACGGCGGCCATCCTCGACCCGTGTGGGATGTTGTTGATCGCGGTGGTGTCGCAGTCCACGACCGCCGCGGCGGTGCCCGGCGAAGAATTAGGATCTGGGAATGGATGTCGCCCGTGTGCCTAGTGCGGAGCATGCGACCCGGGTGCTGCTGGTCCGGCACGGTGAGTCTGTCGCCAACACCCGGCCGCACATCATCGGCGGTCGATCGAATCACAGTCCGCTGACCTCGACGGGCCAGCAGCAGGCCACTAGGTTGGGGCGGGGGCTAGCCGCCTGCGGGTACCAACCCGAAGTTGTCTATTCATCTCCAGCCGTACGCACTGTGCAGACTGCCGAGTCCGCCATGGCCGCGATGGGGTTCCAAGCCCGGGTCCAGCTCGATGATCGACTCCAGGAACTCGACCAGGGTCAGTGGACAGGGCGCCTGCGGGAGAATGCCTACACGCCGGAGTCGGCCCTGCTAATTGCCGCGCACGGTGTCGACTTCGCCGCGCCCGGCGGCGAATCCATGAGGGCCGTCGGACTGCGGATGCTGCAGTGGCTGAAGTCCGTCGAAGACGAGCACCCGAATGTGCAGGTGCTCGTCTTCGCGCACGGCATGGCCACCAGGTGTCTTGCCGGACTGATCGGGCAGTGGAACCAAGACCGCATCCGACACACCGACACCCCCAACACCAGCCTGACCCGGTTCACGATCACCGGCGGGCAACCGGTGATCGACTTCCTCGGCCAGCCGATCGAGGCAGTGACGGAGTTGCTGTCAGATCAGCCGGGCAGCAGGGTCGACTTGAGGTAGTTGAACAACGCCACACCGGAGTCCTCGCTGAACTTGTGCAGCTGCTCCGGACTGGACGTCACTTGGTCGCCCTCAAGCCGGTTCAGCAGGGTGCAACAGATCATGGCGAACTTCGAGAAGCCCCAGTGGTTCAGGTAGCCGGCGAACATGGCTCCCTCCATCTCGATGTTCCGCACGCCGTCCTCGTTCAACCACTTCAACCACTCCATCTTGGACTCCGGCGTCTCAAGGCAGATCGCTCCGTCCAGCCGGAATTGCTCAAGGAAGAACTCGTTGCCTGCCACCGTCTTGCCCGCGACGATGTTGAAATCGACCCCCTGGTTGGCTGCGATGATCGCATCGCAGACATCTGACGGGAACGTGCCGTCAAACCAGTACTCACCTTTGCCGCCTTGCAGAAGTCGGTAGGGGCGAAGGTCCGCCATCAGCCCTTCGGATGACACGACGACCGTGCCGCCGGGCAGGCCCACTCCGCCGCTGGTGCCGACCCGGGCCCAGAACACCTCGTCCATCGCGTCAGCGTCGCCGTTCTTGAGGAAGAACACGATGCGCATCGCCTCCTGCACTGCGATGGATGCACTGGGCATCCCCATGCCGTGGGACGCGAACAAGACTCCGGCGGTGTAGCGGGTGACGAACCGATCCTCCTTCGGGAAAGCGATGATCTCGGAGCCGCCGTTGACTTCGCTCCAATGGCTAGCGAACTCCTTGACCCTGCCACCGGAACCACACATGATCACGGCCTTGACGTTGCGCAATCCCTGCAGGATCGGGTCGGCGCTAGAGACTCCGAAGTGGTAGTACACGTCGGTGCTGCTGCCGTCCAAGACACCGTCGAGGAACGCATGGTTCATGTTGTCCGATTTCATTCTCCGCCACCTTACGAGGGTCCAATGGTGAATAGAAAATAGCGCTGTCAGCCACCGGCAGGCAACCGCGACGTTATCAATCGGCGGTGTGGTGCGAACAGTTCAGGATCACAGCGCCGAGGCCCTCAGCCGGCGATGGCCCAGGCGATGATCCCGGTGAGGATCATGAAGCCGACGCAGATACCGGCGCCCAGCACGTTGGCGCGCATCGAAATATCCCGGGATGGGACCAGCCAGAACCCGATCACCTTGACCAGCAACGGCATCACGACCCACGTCAGGAATGCCACTCCGGCCGCGTTCACCAACAGGGCGGTCGCCCACAGTGCCGTGATGTTTGCGGCGGTCAGCAGTTTGACGACGGTGTAGGTCAGCAAGACCGCAGTCGGATAGAACGCCGTCAGAACCGCGGTGGCGCTCTTCCACTTCGGCGCGTTCCCGTCGATGGTCGTCGGGATCCAGCCGGCGAACGTTCCAACGTGCTTGTCGATGTCGAAGTCCGCGAACTGCGGGGCATCGGCCTGGAGTTGGTGTCGGATCGGCGAGTCCCGCCAGACATCGTGCTGGGCCAGTGATGCGAAACGAAGGATAATCGTCCACACCGGCTGAGCGCCGGGCACCGGCGGTACCCGCTCGGCGCCCAGAAAACCCGGGAACTGTTGAACCGCCGCCAATACCTGGTCCTGCCACGCGTTGAACTCGGCGTTTCTGTCCGGGTCGACCCGATGGTGGATCACGATTGTGGCGACATCGTTCGGTACAGGATCCATGAGGGCGACGTTGGCACTGCAGGAGCGTGGTATGCAACTCGTTGGCCACCGGTTTGCCATGTGAGGACGTCGTCACGAACGTTCCAGTCGCCCGCACGGGTGGCGATCGGCCGCAGGCGCTGCTTCGCCGCCAAATCCCCACTAACCTGGCTCGGGTGACTTCAAATCCAGCGCTTGAGGCGCAAATCCTGCAAGTGACCGACAACGTCAATGCCGCATTGGGTGACCGTCTGAGCCGTCCGGTGGATCGTCCGTACGCGGTCCGAACCGCCAAAGACCTGGCCGGCCGGATCGACCACACGATCCTGAAGGCTTCCGCAACCAGTTCCGACATCGAGGTCCTGTGCGCCGAAGCCGCCGAACACGGCTTCGCCTCGGTCTGCGTCAACGGCCGTTGGGTCCCGTTGGCCGCCGAGCTGCTGGCCGGCAGCAGTTCCATGGTTTGCACAGTCGTCGGGTTCCCACTCGGTGCGATGGCGTCGCGAGCCAAAGCCTATGAGGCCAAGGTCGCCGTGCAGGACGGTGCCGACGAGGTCGACATGGTGATCGACATTGGGGCGATGCTGTCCGGCGATCTGGTTGCCGTGTTCGACGACATCGCCGCCGTTGTAGACGCCGCGCGGCCGTCGCCGGTGAAAGTCATCTTCGAGAACTGTCTGCTGACGGACGACCAGAAGATCGCTGCCTGCGTGATGTCGGCCGCCGCGGGAGCCGCGTATGTGAAGACGTCAACGGGCACGAGCACCGGCGGTGCAACCGTCGAGGACGTGGCGCTCATGCGAGCCGTCGTCGGCGACGAGTTGGGGGTAAAAGCGGCGGGCGCGGTCCGGAGTCTGGCTGACGCCGAGGCGATGCTGGCCGCTGGTGCCGACCGAATCGGCACGTCGGGCGGGGTTGCGATCGTGGCTGGCACCGATGGTTCAGCTCAAGGCGATGGAGGGTACTGATGAAACGATGCATTGTGATCGTGCTGGACTCGGCTGGGTGCGGTGAAGCATCCGACGCTGCCAAGTATCACGACGAGGGATCCGACACCCTCGGCCATACGGCCTCTGCTGTCGGCGGACTACACCTGCCGAACCTGCAGAGACTCGGCTTCGGCCACTTGACCGATATCCAGGGCTGCCCCCCTGATCCAGTTACCACCGGTGCCTACGGCCGGATGCACGAGGCATCCGCTGGCAAGGACACTGAAACGGGTCACTGGGAGATGGGCGGTCTGCTGGTTGAGAAACCGTTTGCCCTCTTCCCCGATGGCTTCCCGGACGAGATCCTGGACCCGTTCTGCGAGCGCACCGGCTACGGCTACCTGGGCAACATTCCCGCATCCGGAACCGTGATTCTGGAGGAACTCGGCGAGGAGTCAATCGCGACCGGAAAACTGATCGTGTACACCTCCGGCGATTCGGTATTCCAGATCGCGGCCAACGAAGAGATGGTGCCGATCCCGGAGCTGTACCGCATTTGCGCGATCGCCCGGGAAATCCTGGACCCCTACTACGTGGGTCGAGTGATTGCCCGGCCGTTCGTGGGAACCAAGAAGGGGGAGTTCCAGCGGACCTACAACCGCAAGGACTTCGGCTTGGAGCCCCCCGGCAAAACCATGCTCGACCTGGTCGCGGAGGCTGGCGAGACCGTAGTGGGCATTGGGAAGATCCCCGACATCTATCACGGCCACGGCATCACCGAAGGGGTGCACAGCGAAGGCAACACCGATGGTTTGGCGCTCACCCTTAAAGCCCTGGACCGAGTGGATCAGGGGTTAATCATGACCAACCTCGTCGACTTCGACATGCTGTATGGCCACCGCCGCGATGCGCAGGGCTACGCCAACGCATTGGTCGAGTTCGACACCTGGATCCCGTCGCTGCTGGCCAAACTGAACCCGGATTCCGACCTGGTCTTGGTGACCGCGGACCACGGCAATGACCCCACGTATCGGGGAACGGATCACACCCGCGAGTACGTGCCGCTGCTCGCCTTCGGCCCGCCCACAGCGGCCAACGTCGACCTGGGCACGCGCAGCACCATGGCCGATCTGGGGGCAACCGTCACCGAAGCCCTCGGCGCTCCGGCACCCTCGCACGGAACCAGCTTCCTGCCCGAACTGACAGGAGCTTCATGAGCGCGCTGATTCAGGAGATCATCGCAGTCAAGCGCGACGGCGGCGTCATTCCCGATGTCGACATCGAAGCGTTCATCGCCGGAGTGGCCGACGGATCGGTGCCGGATTACCAGTCCGCGGCGATGCTCATGGCGATCTACATTCGCGGATTGACTGACCACGAGCTCGCCATCTGGACGAACGCGATGCTCTACTCCGGTGATGTCATCGAGCGAGGATCCTTCGGTCGTCCGGCAGTTGACAAGCACTCCACCGGCGGAGTCGGTGACAAGGTGTCATTGCCGCTGGGCCCCGCCGCCGCCGCTTGTGGGCTGGCCGTTCCGATGATCTCCGGACGGGGACTAGGCCATACGGGTGGGACTTTGGACAAGCTGGAGGCGATTCCCGGGTTCCGGGTGGAGCTCACGTCCGACGATTTCATCAATCAGGTGCGCACCGTCGGCATCGCGATCGTCGGCCAGACCGAACGCCTGGTCCCGGCCGATCGGGTGCTGTACGCACTTCGCGACACCACCGGAACCGTCGCTTCGATTCCGCTGATCGCTTCATCGATCATGAGCAAGAAACTGGCCGAGGGAATCGATGCCCTGATCCTCGACCTGAAGGTTGGCGAGGCCGCGTTCATGCGGACGGCGCAGGACGGCCACGCCCTCGCCGCTGCCATGCAGACCATCGGGTCGGCGGCCGGCACGCCGGTCACCGTGGCGTTGACCCACATGGACGCGCCCATCGGAACGATGGTCGGCAATGCCGTTGAGATTGTCGAGACGATCGACGTACTCAAGGGCGGCGGGCCGGCCGACACCCGCGAGTTGGTGGTCGAACTGGGCGCCGAGATGCTCTCGGCGGCCGGTATCTCTAATGGTCCGGACGACGCCCGGACCCGGATCGCCGCATCGCTGGCCGACGGGTCGGCGCTGGATGTGTTCACCCAGATGGTGGCCGCTCAAGGCGGCGACCCGCGCGTGGTGGACGATCCGTGGGGGGTCATGACCACGGCTCCTCACCGGGTCGAGGTGCTGTCCCCCCGATCGGGCGTGATCAGCGAGATCGACGCCACCGGCATCGGGATCGGAGCCCTCGAACTCGGCGGTGGCCGCCGCCAGAAGACGGACGTGCTCGATCACTCGGTCGGCGTGCAGATGTTGCACACCGTCGGGGACCGGGTTGCCGAAGGTGAGGTGTTGGCGATCATGCACACCGCCGACCGCGGGGTGGAAGGGGCCAAGCAAAGGATCCTCGATGCGTTCGTGGTGACCGATGAGTCGGCCCCCGAGAGTCCGACTAGTCGGATTATCGAGATCCTTCGGTCCGCGTAGCGCTCGCAGCAAACCAACCCATAACCCGGGCCCCGGCGAAATGCCGGGGCCCGGGTTACGTTGTGTCTAGACGGCCGCGGCTTGGGTGATCTCGACGTGGTCGGGTGTGCGGCGGCGCCCGATCACCAGGACGGTCATGATGACCCCGGCCACGGCTACGATCCCCATCGCGACCATGCTCAGCGCGATTGCCGAGGACTGAGCGGCAATTGCCGCGTGGTGGATCGCGTCAGCGATTATTGAGGACACTGAGTTGATGATGTTGTCGGCGGTGGACGTGTCACCTGCCTGCAGTGCTGCGTTGTATTCCACGGCCTTGTCGGCATAGGGCTGGCCGTTGGTGGCGGACAGCACCTTTGAGGCAGAGACCGTGCCAACCACCGACGTCGCGACTGCCACTCCCAACGCTGCCGGGATGTTGAAGGTCATCTGCATCAGCCCGGACCCCATCCCTGCGTGTTCGGCATCGACAGCCGTCATACCCGCTGTGTTGCAGGCAGGAAGAGATATTCCGACTCCCGCACCCATCAAGGCCAGCGGAATGACCAGCATGCCGAACGACGTCTCTGGTGTGAGTGTTCCGAACCAGAACAGCGCGACGGCCTGCAGGCCTAGCCCAACTGCGATCGGGATGCCCGGACCAACCTTGTCGACGAAGCGTCCGGCCGGCGGCTCAAGCACCATGCAGACACCCGTGGTGATGATGATGACGTAGCCCGCCTTGACCGGTGAGTAGCCCAACACGTTGATGAAGTACAGCGACCCGACGAAGGTCAGCATCGGGATGTAGACAAAGCCCACCGCGCACTCAGCAAAGAATCCGCCCGAGAACAGCCGCTCCTTCCACAGTCCGAACTCGACGAGCGGGAACTCGATCTTCATCTCCACGATAGCGAAGATCACCAACAGGACGATGCCGAGGACGATGCTGCCCCAGGTTCCCGGCAGACCCCAGCCAGCCGCACTGTTCTGAAGGCCGTAGGTAACGGCGGTTATGCCAATGCCGCCGAATATCAACCCGACGATGTCGTAGCTGCCCTTGGCCAACACGCTCTTGTAGCCACGGGTCGCCAGCAGCGTCACCAGGATGACCGCGACGGTTAGGGGAACCGCGATCCAGAAGACCCAGCGCCAGCCGATGGTCTCGGTCAGGTACCCGCCGATCAGAGGTCCGACCAACAGGCCGAAACCGTGGGCGAAACCCCAGGTTCCCACGGCTAACCCACGTTTGAGCAAGGGAAACGAGTTGACCACGATGGACAGGGTTGCCGGCGCGGATAGGCCGATTCCGATGCCCTGGATTGTCCGACCTGCGACCAGCATTCCGCCGCCGGCCGCAATGGCCGCTACCACCAGGCCACCGCCGAAGACGATGAATCCGATGACGATCATTCGGACTTCGCCAACGATGTCGCCCAACCGGCCGCCGGCTACCAGCGCGGTGCCGAATGCCAACGAGTAGGACGTGATCGTCCACGTCTGCATTGACAACGACAGGCTGAGGTCACCCTTGATGGTCGGCAGGGCCGGACCGATGACGGTGCTGAACATCTGGGCGATGAAGGCACCGAAGCCCATGGCCGCCAGAATTGCCCAGGCGGCCTTGGTCGCCTTGGCATTCGGGTCCAGAAGTGCTGCATTGTCAGACATTGTCTTCCGCCCTTGTCAGTAGGTCGTCTGGCCCGAATGCCTGTGGCAGGACATCCTTCATGGTGAGGATGCCTTCGGGCGTCATCAGTTGCATGTTCGCGCCGCCGTGTTCCCACAGCAGCTGCCGGCAGCGCCCGCACGGCATCAGCGAGGCGCCGTGCTGATCAACGCACGAGACGGCGACCAGATGTCCGCCGCCGGTTGCCATCAGGTTCGAAACCATGCTGCACTCAGCGCACAGCGTCAATCCGTAGGAGGCGTTCTCGACGTTTGCCCCGGTGACGAGGCGACCATCGTCGACAAAGCCGGCAACCCCGACCTTGAAGTGTGAGTACGGCGCGTAGGCGTGCTGCAAAGCAGCAACCGCCGCACCGTTGAGTGCGTCCCAGTCGAATTGCTGGAGTGTGTCCGCCACGGTCCCGCTGCTCTCTCTCGGATCCATTCCGAGCGCCTGTCGCGCACAACCGGCGCGAATGTTCGTCGCATGGTGCGCAACCGTCCAGGGTCGTAGTCAGGGTCGGTTACGCACCGAAAATAGCAGCCGAGATTGCCGTGTTGCGTGTTGACGAGAGGGCATTACGCCGACTGGTTGAGGCTCCGAGAAGCTCAGCGGCGACCTAGCTCAAGACTTGGTTTTCGCATACTCCACGATGGCCGGGATTATCGACTTCCCGTAGTTGAGCAGGGTCTCCTCTTTGGCATCGTGCTGCAGGTAGACCGCGAACTGATCGACTCCGAGGTCCTTGAGTTTGCGGAGCTTGGCGATATGGTCCTCGGGTTGGCCCAGGATGCAGAAGCGCTCGACGATGGCATCGGGCACGAACTCCGCTGCGGCGTTGCCGGCTTTGCCGTGCTCGTTGTAGTCGTAGCCGGTGCGGTTGGCGATGTACGAGGTCAGTTCCTCCGGGGCGCCCGACTCCTTGCCATAACGTTTGACGATATCGGCCACATGGTTGCCGACCATCGCCCCGAACCAACGGCACTGGTCGATCTGGTGCGGGAGGTCGTCGCCCACGTAAGCCGGGGCAGCAACGATGATCTTGATCTCGTCAGGATCGCGGCCAGCCTCCTGGGCTGCTGTGCGGACCCGGCCGATGGCCCACTCGACGATGTGCAAGTCAGCTATCTGCAGGATCAGCCCATCAGCGATCTGTCCGGTCAGCGCCAGCATCTTGGGCCCATACGCGCCGACGTACACCGGCAGCTGGGTGTCGCCCGACCAGGGCAACACGAAGGTGCTGCCCTTGTACTGGGTTGGGCGGCCGTTGCCCAGGTCCTTAATCACTGTGACGGCTTCGGCGAGCTCGGCCATCCTGGCCGGCTTGCCGTTCAGCACCCGGACCGCGGAGTCACCGCGGCCGATGCCGCACACGGTCCGGTTGCCGAACATGGTGTTCAAGGTGGCGAAGGTCGACGCCGTCACCGTGGCGTCGCGAGTCTTGGGGTTGGTCACCATCGGCCCGACCTTGATCCGGTGCGTGTTGGCCAGCACCTGGCTGAAGATCACGTTGGGCTCTTGCCAGATCAAGTGGGAGTCAAAGGTCCAGAAGTGGCTGAACCCCGCGAGTTCGGACTTGCGCGCCAACTCGACGACGTTCCAGATCGGCGGCAGCGGCTGCATGACTGTTCCGAATTCCATCGTCCCTCCAAAGGCTCAAGTCTGGTCCTGAACCGCTGGAAGCGCGAATTCGGCACTGCCGGTCCAGCCGGGAAATCGTCTTGAGTCTGCCAGAACTGCCGCGCTTTGGCACGGCGTTCCGAGCGATCGGGACCTTGACGCGACTGCTCCAGGCGAGTCGAAGCTCATCCTTTCCCCTCGCAGAAGTCATAGACTCGGGCCTTGAGCCACTTCAGCCCAGATTCCTTGGTCGAGGTCTTTGCCTCACCTGAAGAGTCGCGGGCTGATTGATACAGGAGAGTTTGAGTCAGTTTCCGATCAGATTGCCAGGGAGGTGCGGACCGTTGGTAGGGGAAGCGCCGGGGTCCGCAACCCACATGGTCGGATCGCAAAGTCCATGAGCACGTTCTTGGTGATCGGCAGCATCAACTACGACATGGTGTTGGTTGTGCCTGAACAGCCTGAGGCACATACGAAAGTACGCGCCGTCGGCAAGACGGAGATGCTTGGAGGGGCGGGAGCTAACACCGCCGCCTGGCTTGCCGCCCTCGGCGACACAGTGTCTCTGATCGGCCGGATTGGCGCTGATGCGCACGGCAGCTTCTGCCTGCAGGAGCTGCAGCGGCTGGGCGTCAATTGTGACGGGGTTATCCGCGATCAGACCGCGCCGACATCGATCGCCGTCTGCTGGTCCGCCGGTGACGACAAGCGCATCGTCACCTACACCGGGTTCGCCAGCCCGCTCCCCTATGACCTGCTGCGACTCGACGCAGCCCAGAGCCCGATTCTGCATGTGGCGACGACTGAGACGGATTCGCTGGTCGACGCCCTGCGATTTGCCCGCGGCACTGGCATTCGCGTCAGTCTTGAGCTGGACGGCAGGAGCATGGCGAGGGCACGAGACGTCGCATCGCTGGCCTTCATCAACAGTAAGGAGTTGCGAGTCGTGTTCGGCATCGATTGGACCGCCCTGCATCCCAATGACGTCAGGACCTTGCTACCCAGTCCCGGCGCGGCGCTGGTTGTCACGGTTGGCGCACGGTGCGTCCGCTACGTCGATCACACCGAGGCCATCACTGTTCCGGTTGCTCCGGTTGAAACCGTCGACCGCACCGGCGGCGGCGATGCGTTCGATGCGGGCTTCCTGCACGCCTGGGCGGCAGGAGCCGACCCGCAGTCGTGCTTGGCGACCGGGCTAGAGGCGGCGACCAGGGCACTGCTGCAGTTGGGGGCGACGCCGTGACACTGTCCGCACCCACGGGGACTGTCCCCCTGTTGGCGCCTAGGCATTCCTGCCGATAGGTAGGACAATGGGGGCAGGGAACGCACCAAGTGGCCCTCGACGTGTCACTCTCAGGTGCTGGCATGGGGTACGAAGTGAGAAGGAGCGAAAGACCCAGAGGCGTCATTGCTGTGGCGTCTCTGCTTTGCGCGGTGGCGACGTTGACCGTCGCTCAGTCGCAGCCTTCGTACGCGGCAGCGGCGCCGGCGTCTGGAGCGAAGAGTCCCGCACCGGCCGACGCGGGGTCGAACTCGGCTGCTTCGGCCTCCAAGTTCCAACTCACGCCGCCCGGGCATCCCATCTCTCGAGCGTCGGGAGTGCCCGCCGGCGCGTCCCCCGAGACCCTGGCCCGTGCCTTCCTGGCGGGTTCGCGATCACAGGTCGGACCCTCGGACGCCAATACCGAACTCGACTTGCGCACTGTTCAACCGTCAGCAGCGCACGGCAAGGTGGTGCGTTTTCAGCAGACGGTGAGCGGCATCCCGGTCCTCGGCGGCGAAGTCATTGTGGACCTGGACAAGTCCGGCAACGTGCGGTCAGCAGCAAGCGAATCACTGTCCGGGGCAGCACCCGATTCGACAGCCTCGATCCCTCCCGCGGACGCTTCGGCCACGGCACTGGCAGAGGTCGCGAGAAACACGAAGACGCCTCCGGCCTCACTGCGTGCCAGCGACCCACGGCGGTGGATCTACGACCCCAGGATCCTGGGCGTGGCCGGTAGCCCGGAGTCGGCCTTGGTGTGGCGCACCGAGGTCACCAGCTCGACCGCGCCAAGTATCAATCACCTCGTTCTCGTCGACGCCCACACCGGCTCCGTGACGTTGGATCTGAACCAGATCGAGAACGCCGAGGACCGCCAGATCTGCGACGCCAACAGCACCCCCAATCAGGTGCCCTGTGTTGCACCAGTGCGCACCGAAGGCAGCCCGGAGACCGCCGTGGCAGACGTCGAGGACGCCTACAAATACTCCGGAGACACCTACGACTTCTTTTCCTCGCGGTTCGGCCGCGACTCCTTGGACAATCATGGAATGTCGATGATCTCGACAGTCCGTTACTGCGAAACGATTGATGCATGCCCGTACGACAACGCCTACTGGGACGGTTCCCAAATGGTGTACGGCGCCGGGTACGCCGGCGCGGATGATGTCGTCGGTCACGAACTGACCCACGGCGTGACAACGTACATGTCGGATTTGATCTACGAGAACCAGTCCGGGGCCATCAACGAATCCCTCAGCGACGTCTTCGGCGAATTCGTTGATCTGACCAACTCCGGCGGGACAGATACTGCTGCCACTCGCTGGCTGCTCGGCGAAGATATCCCCACCACCGGGACCCTCCGCAACATGGAGAACCCGCCAGCTTTCGACGACCCCGATCGGATGGGCAGTCCGCTCTACTACACAGGAATCAACGACGACGGCGGAGTTCACACGAACAGCGGCGTCGGAAACAAGTTCGCGTATCTGCTCACCGATGGCGGAACGTTCAACGGTCGAACAGTGACCGGCTTGGGCCTGACCAAGGCACCGCAAGTCATCTACTGGGCGGCCAATCTGCTGACAATGACCAGCGACTACGCGGCCTTCGGGCAGGCACTGCAGGCGTCGTGCGCTTCGCTGGTCGGCACCGACGGGATCACCGAAGCCGACTGCGCCCAAGTCGAAAGAGCCGGTCAGGCGGTTGAGATCATTCCCGTCAGGACGGCTCCGCTGACACCGGCGGTTCCCGCCGCTCTTGCTGGCAACGGCCAGGCATCGCTGGCCTGGGTCGCCCCGGCCGACGGCCTGTCCGCGATCACCGACTACCTGGTGCAGTACTCATCCGACGGCGGGTCATCGTGGTCCACGTTCTCCGACGGCGTCGCGACGATCACCGCTAGCACGGTGACGGGTTTGACCAACGGCACCGGATACGTGTTCCGGATCGCCGCCGTCAATGCCCTTGGCACCAGCGACTACAGCCCGGCCAGCACCACGATCACGCCCGGGACATCAACGCCCAGCAACTACGTCGCGAACTTCGCGGGGCCGCCGATCGCGGTGCCGGATAACGACAGCGGTGGTGCGATCGGGCAGGTCGCGGTCCCAGCGGGCATCGGACCGATCACCAAAGTCACCCTCACCCTGGGACGGATCGACTCGACCTACGACCAAGACCTGAACATCTCCCTGATCAGCCCCGCCGGCACCGAGGTTGCCCTGTCCACCGGCAACGGCGGCAGCGGCGACAACTACGTGGGCACCGTATTTGACGACAGCGCAGCAGAGCCCATCACAAACGGGAAGGCGCCGTTTTCCAGTACCTTCCGCCCGCAGGGTTCGCTGGCAACCCTGAACGGCCAGAGTCCGACGGGCAACTGGCGGCTGAAGATCGTTGACACTGCCGCCGGCGATACCGCGACGGTCAACGCGTTCAGTGTCACCATCTGGGGGCCGACGCCGCAGACCATCACGTTCACATCGCCGGGCACCACGTCCATGTCGGCCCGGACTGTCGCCGTTTCGGCTAGCGCGACTTCGGGTTTGCCGGTCCGCTTCACGACCGCGACTGCAGCAGTCTGCTCCGTGACCGACGCCACCGTCACCCTGGCGTCCGCCGGCACCTGCACCATCAATGCCGATCAGGCCGGGAACGCAACCTGGGCTCCAGCGCCCCGGGTGACGGGTTCGTTTGCGATCACTGCAGTGGTGCCCCCACCGACGCCTGTAGTGAAGGCGAATCAACAGAATCTCGCAGTCAGGAAGGCAGTCAGAATCCACTGGTCCTTTGCCATCCGAGGTCGCACCAATGCGGGCATCGCCGTGTGGGTCCGAGGATCCTCAGCCAGAGTCTGCAAGGTGTCGCGGGCGGCCAACCACTGGAAAGTCACCGGACAGCGTCGTGGTGTGTGCACGCTGCGCATCACCAACGCGGGCAACGCCAACTGGAATCCGCTGATTCAGCTGGTCCGAGTTCGGGTCAAATAGCCAGCACCAGCGCGGTTGTTCCAACAGAGTCGTGGGGCAGGACGTTGGCTATCATTCTCATACTTGCTAATATATGATAATTTCGATAACATAACCGCTGGACGGGTCGCGAGTATCCACAAACTCCAATTCGCGAAACCGCCCCGTCGATGTGCACTGAACCAGACACTCAAGGAGTCCTACAATGAATCCAGACTCGTCACAATCCAACCGGACTCTCAGTAGCCCCCGAACTCGCTGGGGCAGAGGTCGACTCGGCCTCGTCTTGGGTATCTGCGCGTCCTTCTGCCTGTCCGCGCTGGCCGTGGCCGGGTCTCCGGCCGGGGCAGCGACGCCGACCGCGGATCCTGCTGGCTGGACCCTGAGTTGGGCCGACGAGTTCAATACCCCCAGCGTCAGACCCGACGCCGCGAAATGGGGCTATGACATCGGTGGCGGTGGCTACGGGAACTCCGAACTGGAGTACTACACGGACCGCACCCAGAATGTCTCCACCGATGCCAGCGGCAACTTGGCCATCACTGCCATCAAGGAGAACCTGCCCGGCTCGTCGTGTTGGTACGGCGCTTGCCAATACACCTCAGGTCGTATCTTGACCAAGAACAAGTTCACCCAGAAGTACGGCCGTTTCGAGGCCCGGATGAAGATCCCTGCGGGACAGGGAATGTGGCCAGCCTTCTGGATGCAGGGTGACGACACCGGATCGGCGGGCACCGCCTGGCCCGGTCGCGGTGAGCTCGACGTCATGGAGAACATCGGCAAGGAGCCCTCCACCGTGCACGGCAGTCTGCACGGCCCGGGCTATTCCGGTGGAGCGGCTATCACCAAGGGGTTCACACTTCCGGCAGGCCAGCGTTTCTCTGACGCCTTCCACACCTTCTCCGTCGAATGGGCTCCGAATGTGGTGCGCTGGTATGTCGACGGAATCCTGTACCAAACCCGGACCCCCAGTGATCTACCAGCGGGAACGCCCTGGGTGTTCGACCATCCGTTCTACATCTTGCTGAACTCCGCCGTCGGTGGCCAATGGCCCGGCAGCCCGGACGCCACGACCGCTTTTCCACAGACAATGCTGGTCGACTACTTGCGCGTGTACTCGCCGTCGGGTACGACCCCAACACCGACACCGACACCGACACCAACACCAACGCCAACACCGACGCATGTCCCCCCGCGGGACGCGCTGGCACGTATCGAG
>JBAXOQ010000048.1:0-18505 GCA_037133175.1 Actinomycetes bacterium | reverse complement strand
ACTCAAAACGTTCGATGCTGGCATCAATGTCAGGGATTCCCATGGGCGCGATGCTACCGATCGCCTCGAATACTTGTCCTGTCCACTGTCCTGCCGCTACCCGAATGACACGCCCGCCGGGCGCCGGTCCGCGGACGTCCGAATCAGCGTCTGCCTCCTGCGGCGGATTTCAGCCAACGACCGGCAGCAGTCGCCGCGAGCAGAATGATTAGCAGCAGCGAGAAGCCCGCCAGGAAGACGAAGAACAACACGATGCCGATCACGGCCAGCAGCACCCACAACGCCACCAGCCAAGGATTGATGGGCCTCACCGGACCGGGATCGCGGTAGTCGTACTCGAACTGCGGGACGAAGCCGACATCGGCTGAATCGTCCTGCCACGAATTCGTCCGGACCCACTCGAAGCCGCCGCTCCGCCCAGCCGCGGCGCTACCCCAGACGATGCCACTATCGCCGGCGTTAGCTGGCGGGAGCATCGCCCGGTCGTAGCGCCGCCGCTGGAACGGGTCGGACAATACTTGGTAGGCAACCTCGGCGGCCTGGAATTCGGCTACCGACCCACCCCGATCGGGATGGGTCCGCTTGGCGACCGAACGCCACGCGTCCCCGATTTGCTCTTCGGTAGCGTCGTGTTCTACGCCCAGAACCTGGTACAGGTCAGAATCGACCTGCTCCCACAACTCCTTGCGCGCCACACGTTCTCCAACCACCGAAGGGTCCGAGATGTTCCAAACGAACTAGTGACTGGCAAGCCACTCTTTGTTGAATGCGTACTCCTTGACGAGACTGGACTTGGTTTCATCAAGCGTGACGCCCTCAAGCTTGCCACCCATGAGGGGAATCGGAATGTGAACCTCCATGTCTGTGGCCCAGACAGAGCCACTACCAGAAGGTTTGATCGACAGCGTGCCGGTGGTTCCTCCCGGCGCGCCCTTGGCAGCAATCTTAAGGTCGCACGTCATCGTGTCTCCAGACTTGGTCCAGGTCTCGGTCTGCGTGACGACAGCCTTTTCTCCAACGATCTTCTTGGCGAACCCAGGCAAGTTGGCTTCAACCTCGCGGACTGTGGAGACGGTGAGCGAATCCTCTGAACTCTGGTGATCGAGCCACTGGAAGTTGCCTGCCCCAAGTGCGGCGTACTTGCTCTCGGTGTACGCCTTGTCAGAGATCATCGCCCACAGCGCCGCTGGCGGGGAATCGTACTGGTCTTCGTTGTGAACCTTCTTGGTCATCAGTCCTCCGAGAGTAGTTGACGCGATCCGCTGTCGGAGACCAGCATTGTCGCCACCCACGCGCGAAGCAACCGGAACCACACTTTCGCCGAATCCGTGAGCCGGTTCGCGTCCACCACGGGGCAACATCTGTATCCCGTCGCCCGCCCCCGCTGCCGTGAAGTGGACACCGGATCACCGAGATCACTACGCTGCGACCGCGATCGGGGCAGGAACTGCGCTGCGATCGGGTCACCAGACAACCAGCCAACCAGCACACTGCCTGGAAGCACACTGAAAGGAACACGCCGATGGGCGACAAGACCCAAGGAGACATCAAGATCACCGCCGACAAATCGGCGATCATGGACGTGATTGCGGATCTGCCTTCCTACCCGGAATGGGCGGACGGGGTGAAGGGCATCGACGTCAAGGAGAGCTTCGACGACGGACGCCCCAAACTGGCGACGTTCAGCTTCGCATCGGGCCCGATCAAGGACGAATTCACACTGCTCTACGACTTCAACGGCAACGATTCCGTGAGCTGGTGCCTAACTGAGGGTCACGTCATCACCCAGGAGCAAGGCACCTACACGCTGACCGACAACGGCGACGGTACCGTCACCGTGCTGTACGACCTCGAGGTCGGCATCAACATGCCGCTGCCGGGTTTCGCGAAGCGCAAGGCAGCCAAGCAGATGGTCAAGATCGCGCTGAACGGGCTCAAAGACCGCGTCGAAAGCAAGTAGTCGCAACGCTGGGCAGCGATCAGCACCTTCCGGCGGTCACTGCCCAGCGGTAGGCAACGGGACGGATCGCCGCGGGCATCGGTGGGCAGGCTCGTCTGCGTGATCGCACCCGGGTGTTAACCCGCTGTTTCCCGATTGGTCACCAGTCGGCTACTGACGCTAGGTTGCCAGCATGAGGAACACGTCGCCCCCGACGTACTGGCCAGCCGTGCCAGGGTGGGCGATCGTCACGTCCTACCACCGCAACTGGACGCGGGGCGATCTGCTGGCCGGCTGTACCGTCGCCGCCTACCTCGTGCCGCAATGCATGGCCTACGCCACCATCGCCGGGCTGCCTCCGGTGGTGGGGCTGTGGACGATCATCCCCTGCCTAGCCATCTATGCCGTGTTCGGCTCGTCCCGGCAGATGTCGATCGGGCCGGAATCGACCACGGCGCTAATGACAGCGGCCGTCGTCGCCCCGCTGGCAGCAGGAGACCCGGTCCGCTACGCCGCCCTATCCGCGGCCCTGGCGTTCATGGTCGGCGTGCTGTGCCTGGTCGCCTGGGTCGTCCGGCTCGGGTTCATCGCTGACCTGCTGTCGCGGCCGGTGCTGGTGGGCTACATGGCCGGTATCGCGGCACTGATGATCGTCGGGCAGCTGTCCCACCTCACTGGCGTGCCGGTCGCGGGAGAGGGCTTTCGTGCCGAGTTGTCCTCGTTCCTGAAGAACCTGAACCAAGCAGATCCAGCGACGATGATCATGGGCGTTGTGGTGTTGTTGTTCCTGTTTCTGGCCGCCTGGAAGTGGCCGTCGTTGCCTGGTCCGCTATTGGCTGTGCTGCTGGCCACCGCTGCGGTCATGGCGTTCAACCTCGAGCGTTTCGGCATCGACGTCGTCGGTCCCTTCTCGACCTCCATGCCCACTGCTGGCCTGCCCTCACTGGCCGACTTCACCGGGTTGGCGATTCCGGCGCTCGGAGTGCTGTTGGTCGGGTACACCGACGTCATGCTGACCGCCCGCGCCTTCGCCACCAGGGAGAGCGGGAACGTGGACGCCAACCAGGAACTGTTCGCCCTCGGGACCGCCAACATTGGGGCCGGAGCGATCGGCGGATTCCCGATCAGCAGCAGCGCCAGCCGGACCGCGCTTGCCATCACCGCAGGGGCCCGCACACAGTTGTACTCGATCGTGGCACTGCTGTGGACGCTGGCCGTCATCTTCTTCCTCAGCCCGCTGCTGGCGCGGTTCCCAACGGTTGCCCTCGGGGCCATCGTCCTGTACGCGGCCACCCATCTGGTCGACATCCCTGGATTCGCGCGGCTGTGGTCGTTTCGGCGGATCGAGTTCGCTCTGGCTATCTGCGCATTCCTGGGTGTGCTGATCTTCGGCATTCTCACCGGGGTGCTGCTGGCCGTCGCGCTGTCGGTTGCCGAGATGCTGCGTCGGATATCCCGAGCCCACGACGCGGTCCAGGGATTCGTTCCCGGGTTGGCAGGCATGCACGACGTCGAGGACTACCCCGAAACGATCACCATCCCGGGGCTGGTCGTCTACCGATACGACTCGCCACTGTTCTTCGCCAACGCCGACGACTTTCGGGTGAACGCACTGGAAGCGGTGGACCAGAACGAGGATGAGGTCCCGGTAGCTTGGCTGCTGCTCAATATGGAGGCCAACGTCGAAGTCGACATCACCGCCATGTACGCCCTGGAAGCATTGCGCACCGAATTAGCCCGACGCGACATCGTACTCGCGCTGACCCGCGTCAAGCACGAACTGTACTTGCCGCTGCAACGGTTCGGGCTGGTCGAGAAGATCGGCGACAATCACATCTACCCGACCCTGCCCACGGCAATAGCCGGATATCGCCACTGGGAGGCGGCGAACACCCCCTCGGCCTAGCCGTTCTGGCCGCGCCAAGGCTTGCTGGCGGTGCCACAATTGCGTCATGGGCGGCAACTCACGGGTGACCGGCAACGCCGCAGTCGGCAACGAAGCCAAGGTCAAGGGTAAGTCAACGGTCGGCGGCAACGCCGTCATCAAGGGCCGAGCCAAAATCTCCGGACACGCTCAGATCAGCGATCGCGCCGTCGTCTCGGGAAGCGCCTGGGTATTCGGCCACGCGACGGTCAGTGAGGATGCCAAGGTCGCCGGCCACGCCGAGGTGTCCGGGCGGGCCGTCGTTGCGGGAACTGCCACCGTGACAAGTCACGCGGAGGTGTCCGGAGACGCCTTCGTCGGCGGCACCGCGAGGGTCGCCGGTACTGCCTCGGTGGCCGGTGCGAGTGTCATCTCGGACGACGCACATGTCCTCAAACCCGAGCATGCGATCACCTGGGGAGACAGCAAGACCTCGACCGCGTGGACGGTTTACCGGACCTATGGCGGCGGCCGCCAGGTGATGCGTGACCGCGATGCCGTCGATGAGTCACAAGGACCGCCCGAGTTGTTGAAGCAAGCGGCCGCGGCGTGGCAGCCTGACGCTTGATAACGGTGTGCAACGACCACCTCGGTGAATCCTGATCTCCGATTTCTGTGAGATGCCGAACACCTCGAAGGCGAGTATCCTGGGATTTGCAACCGCCGAACACCACTGACAACCTGCGGCCGCAGGGTCGGGGCGGTGAGGCATCAGCCGTTGCGATGCCGCAAGGAGTTGAGACGATGCGTACGGGGTGGCGACAGGTGCGAGGGCGCAGCACGACCGATCGCGGCTTCACGCTGGTCGAGTTGCTCATCGTCATCGTCGTCATCGGCATCCTGGCCGGCATCGTGGTGTTCGGGGTGGGCAGGTTCCGCGACGATGCCAACACCGCATCGGACCTCGCCAACCTCAAGCTTCTGAACAACGCATCGGCGGCTTATCAGGTTTCAGCACCAGCCGGTCAGAACCTCAATGATCTGACCAGCGACACCGCCCGAATGAACAAGCTGTTCGATGTGGGGCTGCTGACCAACCCGGTCGGAGGCGTCAAGGTCATCACCCCCAAAGTCGCCGGCGCCAGCTTCACCTGGAACACCGCCAGCGGTCGCTGGCTCTACCTCAACGGCAACACCCAGGACTACAACTTCGCCAGCGACCAACTGTCCAACTATCCGCAGACAGGCACTTGGACCCAATCCCCAGGGGGCTTCGTTTCGACGGCCGGGCTGCTGTTCGTGCCGAATCCTCGGGTCGAATACACCATCACCTCCGTAGCGACCGTCGGCACCGGCGGCGGTTACGGCATCTTGTTCAACACCACCCTGGCCACCTACAACCTCGATACCGGCTATTGCCTGCAGTTCGACCGCGGCTTCAGCGCCAGCGGAGACATCGTCATCCGACCCAGAACCAGCGGAAGCGAAGCTGGGGCCATCGCCAGGTACAACAGCTCAACCAACCCGGGCCTGATTCCCGACAAGGCGACAAATCCGACGTGGTGGTCCGCCCAGCACACCCTGACCTTGAGCGTCACCGCACCAAGTGCGACCAGCCGGGTTCTGGCGCTGGCGATCGACGGTCAAACGGTCTTCTCGAACTTCACTTTCAACAACCCGGCCAGTCCGACCAACAACTACACCGGGGTCCGATCCTGGTCTGGAACCAGCACCTTCCAAAGCCTGTCGACCAGCGGAGCTGTCGCCTAGTCCGACCAACACCGTCAAAGGCGGCGCCCAGTCGTGGCACGATGACTTCTCCACAGGACTTGTCACCGTCTGTTGGTCTAGGGTTCGTACGGTGTTCAACTGGTTCAGGTCAGAGCTGGTTGTGTTTCCGACACTGCGCGGGTACCACAGAAACTGGCTCGGGCGCGACCTGCTCGCCGGGATCACTTTCGGCGCGATCACCATCCCGGGGCAACTGGCGACCGCGCGCCTTGCCGGCATGCCACCCATCACCGGCCTGTACGGATTTCTAGCGGCCTGCCTGGTAGCCACGCTGCTGTCCACCAACCGGCACCTTGCGTTGGGATGCGACAGCACGGTGGCACCGATCCTGGCGGCCGGACTGGCCGGGATCGCTGTTATCGGGAGTCCGGAGTACACCGGACTGGTCATCGTTGCCACCGCCACGGTGGGTGTGGTGATCCTGGCCATCGGGGTGGCCAAATTGGCGTGGGTTGGGGACTTCCTATCCAAACCCGTGGTGACTGGTTTCCTGGCCGGCATCGCCGTAACAATCTGCGTCGACCAACTGCCCGCGTTGCTGGGGGTGAAGGGCGGATCGGGTTACGCGCTTGAGCGCATCGGCCAACTGGCCGGCGAACTCGGAAACATCAACGGCACCACGGTCATCATCAGTTGCACGTCACTGGCTCTGCTGCTGCTAGCTCCTCGACTAGGACCAACGTTCCCGGGAGCCCTGCTGATCCTGATCGGAGCCACCGTCGTCGTCACCGTGTTCAACCTGGCCGACCGGGGCGTGGCCATACTCGGGGCGCTGCCGACCGGGCTGCCTCCGGTGAAACTGCCACCGATTCATCTCGGTTCGCTGGACGCCGTTCTGCCGACCACCGTCGCAATCGTGGTCATCTGCCTTGCTCAGACTTCCGCCACCACCCGTACCGCGGCCGCCGTAGGCGGCTTCGACACCGATCTGAGTGCTGACTTCCGAGCCCTCGGGCTGGCCAACATCGTGTCTAGCCTGTTCGGATCGTTCACCATCGACGCCAGCCCACCATCCACTGCGGTCATCTCAAGCGCGCGAGCCCGCTCGCAGCTTGCCGGTCTGACGGCGGCCGGTCTGGTCCTGCTGATAATCCTGTTCGCGGGCGGGCTGATGGCCAACCTGCCCGAAGCGACTCTATCCGCGGTGCTCGTCTACATCTCCACGAAGATCTTCGATGTCGAACAGATGAAGTCGATGTGGAACTACTCCTGGCGCGCCTTCTGGCTGATGGCCGGAACGCTGGCCGGCGTCGTGGTCTTCGGCATCGAAGTCGGGCTAGGGCTGGCGGTGCTGGTGGCCTTCGCCGACCGGGCGCGGCGCACCGCCCGACCCGAACTGCTGCGGCTCGGGCGCACCAGCACCGGCTTGTGGCTGCCCGAGATGGACGACCGTTCGCACTCGCCGCACGGTGTCGAGGCGTACCTGCTCAACGGCCCGCTGTGGTTCGGCAACGCCAACTGGTTCAAGCAGGAGATGATCGATGTCATCAAGGAGGGACCCCACAAGCCCTACCTGCTGGTGCTTGACACGACCAGAATCGACGACATCGATTACACCGGCTGCAGCGTGCTGTTCGACCTCGCCCAGATCTGCGAGCTGCGCGACGTGAAACTGGCCGTAGCCCGTCACCTGGGACACACCGGCGAGGTACTGGACCGCAGCGGGCTGGCACGCGAGCTAGCAGACCACAAACACAGCCGCATCTTCGACACGGTCGAGGACGCAGTCGTTGCCTTCGCCCCGAAAGCCGTTCCCGACGCCCGGGACCACTAGCCGCACTCGGCCCGCTGGTTGCCAGCGGACGCTACTGCTTGACCTTGAGCTGCCAGTTGCGGATCTCCGGCATGTCCTCGAGGTACTCATCCACGTAGACCACATGCTGCTTGAGTTGCTTCTTGCACCACTTCTTCAGCGCGGCTGCTCCCGGAACGGTCCTGGAGGCGTTGTTCAACGCATCCATCACCAAGTGATACCGCGACACCTCATTCCGCACGACCATGTCAAACGGCGTCGTCGTGGTGCCGCGCTCCAGGAAGCCTCTGGCCCGGAACCTATCGGGCTCAGGGCGTCCGTGGACGATCGCGTGCACCGCACTCGGGAAGCCGTGGAACGCGAAGATCACATCAACCGAGTCAGTGAACAACTCCTCAAAGTAGAGGTTGTCCATTGCGTGGGGATGATCCTTGTGTCGGTGCAGGGCCATCAGATCCACCACGTTGACCACCCGAACGCGCAGAGACGGCACCTGCTCGCGCAGGATCTGAGCTGCCGCCACGACCTCCAACGTCATCACGTCACCGGCGCAGGCCAAAACGATGTCGGGGTCGCAGTCACCGGACTCGTTGCCCGCCCAGTCCCACACGCTGGCACCGAGGCGACAGTGCTCCTTCGCCTGTTCGATCCCCAGCCACTGCCACTGCGGCTGCTTGTCGATCACGATCACGTTGACGTACGAATGGGACTTGAAGCAGTGCTCGGCGACCGACAGCAGGCAGTTCGCATCCGGCGGCAGGTAGATGCGCGCGACTCCACCACGCATGGTGGTAGCCATGTGCAACAGCCCCGGGCCCTGGTGCGAGAAGCCGTTGTGGTCATTGCGCCAAGCGGTCGACGTCAGCAGGATGTTCAGGCTCGGCACCTTGACTCGCCAGTCCAGGTGCTCAGCTTCCTCCAGCCACTTGCCGTGCTGGATCGTCTGCGACGCGCTGACCATGGCGAAGGCCTCGTAGGTGGCGAACAGCCCGTGCCTGCCGGACAGTGTGTAGCCCTCCAACCAGCCCTGGCAATTGTTCTCGGAGAGCACCTCCATCACCCGGCCCGTGTGCGACAGCTTCACATCACCAGGCTCCAGGGTCTCCATGAACGCCCGGTCCGTCACCTCGAACACCGCACCAAGACGGTTGCTGTTCGTCTCGTCGGGGCAGAACAATCTGAACCTGTCGGGGTTCGCCACGTAGATGTCGCGCATCATCTCCCCCAGCGCCCTGGTCGACTCGGCCAGAACCGATCCGGGCACCGTCGTCTCGATCGCGTAGTCGTCGATCGGCCGGATCTCCAGCGGCTTGGTCAGTAATCCGCCGTTGGCGTGCGGGTTGGCGCTCATCCGCAGCAGGCCGACCGGGTTGTTGCTCTTGACCAGCCCGGACGGCTCACCCTCGTCGTCGAACAGTTCGTTGGGCCGGTACGAGCGCAGCCACGACTGCAGGATCGCCAGGTGCTCCGGGTTCTCACGGACCGTCGACAGCGGCACTTGGTGGGCGCGCCACGTTCCCTGGATTTGCACTCCATCGACTTTGTCCGGTCCGGTCCAGCCTTTGGGGGTGCGCATGATGATCATCGGCCAACGCGCCTGGGAGCCATCCGAGCGCCCAGATCGGGCGGCGTTCTGAATCTTGCGAATCTTCGACCAGGCCAGCGCCAGCGTCTCGGCAAAGCGCACATGCATTCCGGGCAGGTCGTGACCACCGACTTCAAGCACCTCGTAGCCGTGACCTTCGAACAGGTCGCGTACCAGCTTGGGGTCCTTGCGCGCCAGCACCGTCGGCCCGGCGATCTTTGCGCCATTGAGGTGCAGAATCGGCAGCACCGCACCGTCGTACTGCGGGTTGATGAACGAGATGCCCTTCCAGGACCCCTCAAGGGCGGCCGTCTCGGCCTCCCCGTCACCCACGACGGCGATCGAGATCAGATCTGGGTTGTCCATCACGGAGCCGAAGGCATGGATCAGCACGTAGCCGAGCTCGCCGCCCTCATGGATCGATCCGGGTGTCGTCACCGACGCGTGGCTCGGGATACCGCCTGGCGAAGAGAACTGCCGGAACAGCCGCAGCATGCCAACCTCGTTCTGCGGGATCTTTGGGAACAACTCGCTATAGGTGCCTTCGAGCCAGGACGCCGCTACCAGAGCGGGACCTCCATGACCCGGACCAGCAAGGTAGATCGCCTGCTGGCCGGTCTCTCGAATCAGCCGCGAGACGTGCGCGTAGATCAACGAAAGACCGGGACTGGTCCCCCAGTGTCCGAGCAGTCGAGGCTTGATGTCCGCCGCAGTCAAAGGCGTCCGCAGCAACGGATCGGCGCCGAGATAGATCTGCCCAATAGTCAAGTAGTTCGCTGCACGCCACCACGCATCGAGGGCGTCCACATCCGCGACTGTCGGTTCTGAGAGCATCGCGGCCAGGCTGTCGATGCTGTCGTTGGATAGTGCTGGAGTCTGCGGATTGTCCATCTGTGGTCTCACTCCTGCTGTCGCCGACGACCCGAAATCACCGCGGCTTACCGATTGTCTCTACGCCAGCCATCCAACACCCTCGAGCGCACCGGTGTCGACCGTCACGTCATCCCCCGGGCTACGCAACTCTGCAAGAGGATCTGCATGTCATGCATATTGTGCGCCGCATCACAGCAGCGTCACCCATATTGCCTATTCCGCATATGCATAACGGGCATAGAATGCATTACATGCAGCAGACGATCGGCCCGGAACGACAGTGGCTCACCGCCTTGGAAGTCCAGCGACTGCTGCACATCGACCGGTCGACCGTGTACCGAATGGCCGAAGACGGCCGGCTGCCATCGATTCGAGTCGGACGAAGCTGGCGATTCCCCGCCGACAAGATCACCGGAATGCTCGGGGAGGATCCTGGGCCGAGTCCGCTGCAACCCGCAGCTTTCGATTCCGCACAGCCATCCGCGGCTGAGGCGTCAGGGAGTTCGACCGACCGCGAACTCGACCAATCCGTCGCCCAGGCCGTCATCGATGTGGCCTCCGACCTGCTCGGAGTGATGATGGTCGTCACCGACATGAACGGCCGGCCGATCACCGAAGTCGCCAACCCCTGCCCATGGTTCACCGAACACGCCGCCGATCCTGATGTCTTCGACAGGTGCGTCGCCGAATGGAAGAACCTGGCAGATCATCCTGACCTCACACCTCGATTCCGGATTGGCGCTGTCGGCTTCGAATGCGCTCGGACCTTCGTTCGCAGTGGACCACAGTTGGTCGGGATGGTCCTTGCCGGCGGAGTGAGCCCAATCGGCGACGCGCGCCCCGAGCCGGATTTGTACCACCTCGACAACTCCGACCGCGACCGTGTTCTGGCTGCGCTGCCCAAGATCGCTGCAACGATCACGACCCGTGGTTCCAAGACCCCGGTCAACCAACCGAAGGAGACAGCATGAAGAACCTGCTCGTTCTCGGCGCCGGCACCGCCGGAACCATGGCCGTGAACAAACTGCGCCCGCAACTGCCCCGTGACGAGTGGAAGATCACTATCGTCGACCCGAACGATGACCACTACTACCAGCCGGGCTACTTGTTCGTCCCGTTTGGGATTTACCGGCCCGACGAGATCGTCAAGCCCAAGAAGCGATTCATCCCGGCTGGTGTCGAGTTGATCGTGGCCGAGGTGGACAAGGTGATGCCGGCGGATAACACGGTACTGCTGACCGATGGAACCGAGCTTGCCTACGACTACCTGATCATCGCCTCCGGCACGTCACCGAGACCCGACCAGACCCCGGGGATGGCCGAGGACATGGGCGGTGACGTCCACGAGTTCTACACCTTCGAGGGTGCCACCAAACTGGCCGAGAAGCTGCGCACCTGGGAGGGCGGGAAGCTGGTCGTCCACATCACCGAGATGCCCATCAAATGCCCCGTCGCGCCGTTGGAGTTCACCTTCCTGGCGGACGCCTTCTTCACTGAGCAAGGCCTTCGTGACGACGTCGATATCACCTACGTGACGCCGTTGGAGGGCGCCTTCACCAAGCCGGTCGCAAGTCGCTACCTAGGCGACATGCTCGACGCCCGGTCAATCGAACTCGAGAGCGACTTCGCTATTGAGTCCGTCGACTACGAAGCCAAGAAACTGGTGTCGTACGACGAGCGAGAGGTCCCCTACGACCTGCTGGTGACAATCCCGCTGAATATGGGCGCGGACTTCATCGGTCGCTCCGGACTCGGCGACGACCTGAACTACGTTCCCGTCGATAAGGCGACGTTGCTCAGCACCAAGCACAACAACATCTTCGCGGTTGGCGATGCCTCCAACATTCCGGCATCCAAGGCCGGCTCTGTCGCGCACTTCTCGATGGACCTGTTCCCCAAGAACTTCCTGCGGCACATCGCCGGGTTGAAGATGACCGAGGCATTTGACGGCCATGCCAACTGCTTCATCGAGACCGGCCACGGCAAAGGCCTACTCATCGACTTCAACTACGAAACTGAGCCGCTGCCGGGCAAGTACCCGCTGCCAGGGATCGGACCGTTCTCGCTGCTCAAGGAGACCGAGATGAACCACTGGGGCAAGGTGATGTTCCGCTGGATGTACTGGAACATCATGCTCCCCGGCAAGGATCTGCCGCTGCCAGCATTGATGTCGATGGCCGGGAAGCAGACGGAGGATGTGTGATGGACAACCCCATGCAAGCCGACTCCGCGCAGCCCGGGCCCGGCGCACCAGATTCGACCGGCGCACCAGATCCGGCCGGCGCAGAGGTGCTGGCCAAGCTCGACGCCATGGCCGTTCAGATTGCCGCCATCAGTGAGGAGCTCAGGCAGACCCGCGAGGCCCGCGAGAAGTGGGCGGAGTTGATGGAGACGCTGGTTCCGGTGTCCCGCGGCGCGATGGACGTGGCGACCCGGGAGTTGGAGGACCTGAGCACGGACGTCGACTTCGACGACGCCGCCCGGCTGGCTCGCACCGCCATTCGGTCAATGCCGCAACTCGAAGCAATGATCGCCCAACTCGACAGCGTGACCGAGTTGGGTCACGAGATCAACTCCATCAGCGGCGCCGGCATGGCCAAACTCACCGCGGTTCTGCAGACCGCCGAGGACAAGGGCTACTTCGTGCTGGCACGTGAGGGCGCCGCGGTTGCCGACCGGGTCGTCGACACTCTCGTGCGTGACGGACGGTTGGTTCCAGACCAGACACCGTCTGTCTTCTCGATTGCCAACACACTTCGCGACCCTCAGACTAGGCGCGGACTGGCACGACTGATGACAATCTTGCGCGCCGTCGGATCGGACGCGCCAACCACTGCAGCAGGACCAGAGAAATCACCTGCTGCGACAACCCGAGGAAGGCGATAGCAATGCCAGTGACAACAGTTGCCGGAACCGAGGTCAGCGTCAATGACGAGGGCTTCATGACTCAGTACGACCAATGGACCGAGGACATCGGCGCGGAGCTCGCGACGAACATCGGCGTCGAGATGACAGATGAGCACTGGAAGGTCATCAGGTTCCTGCGGGAGGACTACAAAGAGACCGGCGAGACCGCGACCACCCGGCGGGTTCAGACTGTCGGAGGGTTTCCCACCAAGGTGCAATTCCAGATGTTCCCCAAGAAGCCGGCCAAGAAGATGGCCTACATCGCCGGCTTGCCCAAGCCTGCCGGCTGCGTCTGATCGGAGATTGATATGAGCATCATTCCCAATTTCGACGACGAAGAAAGCGACCGCAAGTTCGTCATCATCTGCTCCAAGGGAAACCTGGACATGGCCTACCCCGCGCTGGTGCTGGCCAACGCATCCCTCGGCGAGGGCATCGAGACCCACCTGTTCTTCACGTTCTGGGGCTTCGACATGATCACCGACAGCCGGATGGATTCACTGCAGCTTTCGGCAGTCGGGAACACCGCCATGCACCTGCCCATCGGAGACAAGCGCATGCCGCAGTCGTTGGCGAACTTCCCCGGTATGACGTCGATTTCGACCAAAATGATGAAACAACAGATCGAAGATCTGGGCATCCCGCCCGTTCGCGAGTTCCTGGACCAGATCGTCGCTTCCGGTGGCCACCTGCACGCTTGCAAGATGAGCGCAGACATGAACAAACTGACGCAAGCCGACCTCTACGAGGGAGTCGAAGACATCATCAACGCCACTGACTTCATCGTGATGACCGAGGGCGCTCAGATCCTGTTCATTTGACATTCGAACCGGGTCACGGCAATCAGCGGACCACGTCGGCGGACGGGACCGGATCGGGGAAGACCACGATCCGGTCCCGTCCAGATTGCTTGGCAGCGTAGAGGGCCTGGTCCGCGTTGTGCAACAGCCCTTGCGCTTGAGCTTGCTCTGACGCGAGGGCGATTCCGATGCTCATGGTGAGGACCACCTCGCCATCGACGCCCGCGACCCGCATGGGCAGCGCGACTGCCGCCCTGATCTTCTCGCCGATTTCGGCGGCCGCAGCAGCATCGCGCACCTGCGGCAGGACCGCGACGAACTCGTCACCACCAAGGCGAGCCACGACATCGCTGGAGCGAAGGGAACCGGCTATCCGTTCAGCGGTCTCTTTGAGGACCTCGTCGCCAACAGCGTGCCCATACACGTCATTGACGTTCTTGAAGAAGTCGAGGTCACAGAACAACAGACCAGGGACACCACCGACCCGCCTTCCGAAAGCAAGAATCCCCTCCAGGTAATCCTGCAACTGAGCCCGGTTGATCAGACCTGTCAGCGGGTCGTGATTGGCACGGTAGGCCAAGTCGGCTTTGGCCCGATGAGCATCTGTGTTGTCCTGGATGTGAGAAACGTAGAACAGCGGCATGCCCTGCTCGTCTCGCAGCAGACCGGTCGACTGAAGCACCCAGACGGCAGTCCCGTCCGACTTCAGCCATCGGCATTCACGGATCCGAGATGCCAGCGAACCGCTGAGCAATTCATCGCGGCCGGATAGATCCTCCTCCAGATCGTCAGGATGGACCACGTCGCGGATGGTGTGCCCCATCAACCAATGTTCATCGCGGCCGAGCAAGGCGCACAGCGCTCCATTGACCTCCAAGAAAGCCAGATGCAGACCCACCACCGCCATTCCCTGCGGTGCGCCGTCCATAGCAAGGCGGAACATGTGCTCGCTGCGCGCGAGGGCACGCTGGGCCAGGACCTGCTCATGGGTATCCCGCAAGGTCGAGATGCGGCCCACCGCGGCACCCTCGGAATCGAAGGCGAGTCGCGAAACCCCCGACATCCACCGATACTCCCCCGATGCATGGCGCACTCGCAGGTCGTAGTGGACTCTCGCGGCGCCCTGATTGATGGGTGCCCGCAGGGTGAACAGCACAGACAGGTCTTCCGGATGGATCAGATCCTTGGTATCGGTGCCGATCAACTCGGCTGGTTCGTAGCCCAACACCTGCGTTGTCGCCGGGGACACCCACGACAAAGACCAGTCCGGACTGATCAAGATGACCACGTCGGTGGCGTTCTCCGCGAGCAACCGGTACTGACTCTCGGCGGCCGCCAATGCGACGGCGGCGGCACGCCGGTCAGAGACATTGCGCCAGGTGAATGCCAACCCGTCGTTGACCTTTGTGGCACGAATGTCGAAGTAGCTTCGCACGCCCCCCAGCGGGTCTGGCAAGAAGGCGTAGTCATCGAGTACGAGCGGTTCGCCGGATTCAACGACCCTGACGAAGTCCTGCCGCAACTGCTCGCCCTGCGGCCCGGGGAACATGTCTGCCAGAGTCGAGCCGACCAACGAGTCGTAGTCGGTTCTTGTGTCAGCACAAGCAGCCTGGTTGGCGTCGACGCAGCGGAAATCAGTACAGGCATCAGTGGGTCCGCGAACCGCCACCATCAACACGTGGGGGTCCAGCAGGGAATCCATCGTCGCGCGCAGCCTGGCGTGATCTGCCTGCAGCAGCTCCCGAGCTCGGACCAGTTCGTCGATGTCCCCGATCGTCTCGATCACCGGCGGCAGATCGGTTGGCTGCGGCGTCTGGGCATCGCCACCGCGTGAGCCATCGACCGTGGAGTTCTCAGCGCCCGAGTCGCTCATCCCACGCCCCAATCCGACGAAGATCGCTGGTCATAGTACCAACGGCGCGGCCCTCACGCAGCCACCGAAAGTGGCCGGGCATTGGCAAACCCGTGGCCGTACCGCCGTTTGGGTTGGAATTCGCCCGACAAGATGAGGACCGCCGCTGGTGCGCATCAACAGATCGATCCCGCTCATCGATTCCCACGAGGCAGTTGCCACAGCCACCACCTGATCCGGGCTCCGCAACCGCAAATCATGACGAAGGTCACACACCGATACAGGGTGGTTCTGTCCGACTTCGTCGTGAAATGTCTGCCTTGATCTCGATCAAGATGCCGGTTCGGGTGGCAATACCGTTGATCTTCCCCCCATGCTGGAAGGGCATGCACAGCTGTCGTAACCGGTCAGCACTCGCCCGCAACGATCACTCTCGGGCCGTGAGACATGCACTTCTGACCTCCGGCACTGTGGGGTCCTGACGCAACGAGGCATTTTGCGACCTACCTATGGCAAGACCGTTTCATCATTGCTGGCCACCGGCGGAGTCTTCGCGCTCGCAACAGCAGGCATCGCCTGGACGGCAGCACCCAGCGCTGGAGCCGAGCCGCAAGGCCTGCGCCCAGCATCCATCACCAGCCCCTTCCCGGAGTTGCCGACCAGCACCCCCGCGACACCCCTCGCGTTGGCCGTGGGCTCCGTCGCCGTCCCGCCTGCCCCGACTGTCCCGCCTGCTCCGACTGTCCCGGCGCCGCCGCCGATCGGTCCGGACACCGGACCGTCACGCTGGACCGGGCCCCGACTGCGCCACACTGACGGTTCGCCTTTCCCGCAGGTCGTCACCCGCTGGGCAAACATCGTGCTCGCGGTGATGACCGAAGAGGGCATCCCAGCCAAGAACCTGACCGGCGTGTTGGCCCAGATCGAACAGGAATCGATGGGCCACCCCGGTTCGGTGAACAACAGCGACGGAAACGCCGCCGCCGGCACCCCATCCAAGGGGCTACTGCAGGTGATCGCCCCGACCTATCAGTTCTACGCCAAGCCCGGCTACAAAAACCTGCAGTACCAGACCGTGCCGTACACGAACATCTGGTCCGCATTGCACTATGTCAAGGCCAACTACGGGATGTCCAAGTTCGCCGCGTGGACCCACGGTTCCAACGAAGCCTACTGAGTCTGCGACCCGACGGCAAAGCCCCGCGGTGTGCCGGTTTTCGACCACGAAAATCGGCACACCGGGGGGCTTTGCCGTACCTGGTGTCCTGGTAGCTGGTAGCTGTTATCCCTACAAGTCGAAGCCGATGTACTTCTTCTCGAGGAACTCGTGGATGCCGTCGAAGCCACCCTCGCGGCCGAGGCCACTGAGCTTGACGCCGCCGAATGGTGCAGCCGGATCAGAGATCACCCCGCGATTGACCGCGACCATGCCGGACTCAATCGCCTCGGCCGCTCGCAAGGCCCGGCCGAGGTTTCCGGAGTAGACGTAGCTGATCAGACCGAAGTCTGTGTCGTTGGCCAACGCGATTGCCTCGTCATCGGAATCGATGACCACGATCGGAGCGACCGGCCCGAAGATCTCGTGCCGCAGAATCTCGGCATCGGACTCGATGCCGGCCAGCACCGTCGCCGGGTAGAACGCGCCCGGGCCTTCCGGGGTCGCTCCGCCGACCACCGCCTGCGCGCCGGCGCTGATCGCCGCGGTGACCAGATCGGCGACCTTGTCCCGCTCGTAGGTGGACACCAAGGCGCCGAGTTGGGTCTGCGGATCCAAACCCGGTCCGACCCGCTGGGCTCCCATAGCGACCGAGAACTTGCTGGTGAACTCGTCGGCGACCTCACGCGCCACGAAGAATCGGTTGGCCGACGTGCACGCCGATCCGCCGTTGCGCATCTTGGCGATCATGGCGCCGGCAACCGCGGCGTCGACGTCGGCGTCCGCGAGCACCACGAACGGAGCGTTCCCACCAAGTTCCATCGAGCAACGCACCACCCGATCGGCGGCCGAACGCAGCAGCACAGTGCCGACCTCGGTCGATCCGGTGAAGGACAGGTTGCGGATGCGCGGATCGTGCAGCATCCGATCGATCGAGGCGCCTACCGGCTTGGGAACGATGACGTTCACCACGCCGTCGGGGACACCGGCGCGCTTCATCAGGTCGGCGATGGCAAGCGCCGTCAGCGCCGTCTCCGTGGCCGGCTTGAGAATCGTGGTGCAGCCCGCCGCCAACGCGGGACCGAGTTTGCGGGTAGCCATGGCGGCCGGGAAGTTCCACGGCGTGATCAGCAGGCTCGGACCGACCGGATAATGCGTCACCATGATCCGCTTATCCCCGCCGGGCGACTGTCGGTAGTCTCCGGGAGTCCGCACGGTCTCCTCGGCGAACCAACGGAAGAACTCGGCGGCGTAGGTCACCTCGGCTTTGGCATCAGCCAGAACCTTGCCGTTTTCTCGGGTCACCAGTTCGGCCAGTGAGTCGGCTTCGGCCACCATCAGCTCGAAGGCCCGCCGCAGGATCTCGGACCGGTAGCGCGGTGCGGACGCCGCCCACTGCGCTTGGGCGCCGTCGGCAGCGTCCATCTTGGCGATGATCTCGTTCATATCGTCCTTGATCGCGGGGCAGGTCCGGTCCTGCTTGGACCGGCACTTGTAGCAGGCCTTGCAGCCATGCAGCTTCTTGCCGCGCAGGTTGACGACCTCGCACTCAGCCCCGGCCTCGCGCAGGGGCTTGAGCGCCGCCTCGATGAGCATCGCGGTGTTGCCTTTGGCGCGGGCGGATCCGTTGAGTGCGACGACCTTCATGAAGGACCTCCGTGGGGTCTGCGGTTCGCGAGGGGTGGACTCGAGTCTAGCCGACGCCGGACACCAACGGGCTTGGAGCGCCGCGGCCAGGGCCGGCGGTCGCGCACACGCTCCTACGCGGATGGCTCGCGCGGACGAGTCAGCCGTGCGACCAACCCCAGCGCCGCCCAGACCACCCCGCCGACCGCCACACCCGCGAGCAGCGGCCCCACCGCAGGGACGGCCAGAGCGAAGAAATCACGCGTGAACGGGACCGCGATGCAGGCGGCCAGCAGCGCGAGCATGCCTACAAGCAACCAGAGCCTCCAGCCGCGCACGGGCCGCTCGATCACCTCGAT
>JBAXOQ010000047.1:0-18579 GCA_037133175.1 Actinomycetes bacterium | reverse complement strand
GCTATCGCGTCGGCGATGTCACGAGCGACCTCGTTCTCGGTCCGCCCTGGCCGCAGCCAGTCGCCGACGCAAGCGTGTACGTCGTCGATCAGCGCACCGGCATGGCGCAGGGCGGCGACCTCTGCCGGCGATTTGATCATCCGTAGCCCGCTGAGCACTCCCCCGGCGGCGATCATCCGAGCATCCGGGACGGCCGTCATCAACGCCAGCGCCGCCCGAGCCCACATCTGATCATTGACTGCGATCACCCCCGGCTCACCGAGCACCGACGCGGCCAGCGCGAACGGATCGGTCGTCTCGGCCCAGCCGACGACCTCAATGTCAGCATCGCCCACCGGACTGGCCTTCGCCGCTGCCACCTCCAAGCCGGGGACCAGCATTACCGGCGACCCGTCGGCAGACAGGATCAGGCACGTCAGCCGCTCCAGCGCGGGAGCGTCGTAGCCGGTCAGGTAGCGAAGGTCGGTTCCCGGGGTCACGATAAGCGCGTCGACGCCAGCCGCGGAAGCGGCCGTAGCGGCCCGCGCGAGCCGGTCGCGCAGTTGTTCGGGACCCCACAGCACATCATCGAATCCGGTCATGGTGGCCAGGGTAGTAGCGGCGCTATAGCCGAAGCGCAAGGATGGCCGGTATGACCGACCGACTCATGCTGCTCGACACCGCGTCGCTGTACTTCCGATCGTTCTACGGTGTACCGACTTCGATCAAGGCACCTGACGGGACGCCGGTCAATGCGGTGCGTGGGCTGGCGGACTTCATCAGCCGGTTGGTCAGCGACCACCGGCCCACCGCCCTGATCGCCGCCTGGGACAACGACTGGCGGCCGCAATTCCGGGTGGACCTGGTGCCGAGCTACAAGGCCCACCGGGTGGCCGCCGACGACGAGGACGTCCCCGACGAGCTGTCGGTTCAGGTCCCCCTCATCTCTGAACTGCTGGCACTGTCGGGCATCTGCCGGATCGGGGTCGACGGGTTCGAAGCAGACGATGTCATCGCCACCTTGGCCACCCGCGCTCGGTGCCCTGTGGCCATCGTCACCGGTGACCGCGATCTGTTCCAGTTGGTCGACGACGCGGCGCCGGTCCGAGTGCTCTACACCGCGGCCCGGGGGGTGGGCCGTGCCGAGCTGATCGACAACGCAGCCGTGCGCTCGCGGTACGGCGTCGACGCAGCGCAGTATGCCGATCTGGCGCTGCTGCGCGGCGACCCGTCCGACGGACTGCCGGGGGTCAAAGGTGTCGGCGAGAAGACCGCCGCGAAGCTGCTCAACCAGTACGGCACCGTCGAGGCCCTCGTCGCTGCCGTGACCGGTGGGTCGTCCGGTTTGTCGCCAGCCGTTCGACGTAATGTCATGGCCGGGCTGCCCTATCTGGAACAGGCCCGCACCGTCGTCGATGTCGTTCGGGACGTGCCGCTGCCGGATTTTGACCCGATGCTGCCCGTCCGAAACCCAGACCCCGAGGCACTTGCCAGGTTCGCCGTGCGATGGGGTCTAGTGTCCAGCGTCCACCGCCTGTCCACCGCGCTGGGCTGGAGCTAGCGTCAGGAGCTGAACTCCACCAATTGACTGGCGAAGTCACCGTAGAACGAGAACTCGATGCCGTGATTCATCAGATAGGTGCCGGTGTGTTCGAAGGTGGAGGCGTCGATCCGGTACCGGTAGGTCGCTTCCGGATCGAGTCCGCGCAGTCGTACGTGCAAAGGGCGGCGGCCGATGCGGGCGACCGGGCGGAACACGAAGAGCGCAGCGGACGCACCGTGGACGTACAGCACCGCCCAGTACTCCTGGTCAAGCCCGCCTACCAGGCGATACAGGTCCCCCTCGGCGATGATCGGCCGGATCCTTCGGTAGGTCTCGATCATCGCTGTCGCCGTCGCCAGGTCGGAGTCGCTGGTCTTGCGTAGATCCATACCGATTCCCAGCGACCCCGTCATTGCGACGTGGAACCGGAATGGCAGTGGGACAGCTCGGCCGGTCAGGAAGTTCGGTGAGTCCGTGACCCAGGCCCGCATGGCTTTGGCCGGGTAGATGAGCGAGTAGCCGCGCTGGATGGTCAACCGATCCAGCGCATCAGTGTTGTCACTGGTCCAGAAGTCGTCGAAGTGAGCCAGCGTGCCCAGATCGATCCGTCCCCCACCGGAGGCACACGCCTCGATCAGCACCCCCGGATGGGCGGCCGTGACCCGGTCGACGACCGCGTACACCCCCAGCATGTGCCGGTGCCAGACGCTCGGGTCTGCACCGACCTGGGCAATCGGCCGGTTCGCGTCCCACTTCAGGTAACTGATGTCGTTGTTCCGCAGCAGGTCGTCGATCATTGTGAAGATGAACTCCTGCACTTGCGGCAGGGCAAGGTTGAGCACCCACTGGTCCCGCGAGGTCTGGGTATCTCGTCCGGGTGTGTGGTGGATCCAGTCGGGATGCTCGGCGTACAGCCGGGTCGGCGGGTTGACCATCTCGGGTTCGATCCACATGCCAAACGCCATCCCGAGTGCCTTGACCTCGTCGATCAACGGGGTCAAGCCGTCAGGGAACTTGCCCGGGTTGACGCACCAGTCGCCCAGGCCGTCGAGTTGGCTGGCCCGGTTGCCGAACCAGCCGTCATCGACGACGAACAGTTCCGCGCCGAGCGGTGCCGCCAGTCGCGCCAACTCTCGCTGGTTCGACTCAGTCACGTTGAACCCGGTGGCCTCCCAGGAGTTGTACAACACCGGGCGGGACCGGTCGTCACGCATCAGCCTTCGGGCATAGCGGTGCAGCTGGTGGCTCATCGTGGCCAGCCCGGTGCCGCTATAGCCGGCGACCACCCGCGGGGCTTCAAACGTCTCCCCCGGGGCCAGTGGCCAGCTGAAGTCGTAGTCGTTGATCCCCAGACTCACCGAGGTCGAACCGTACGGCGACGGCTCCGCCACGACCTTGAAGTTCCCGCCGTACTCCAGCGCCGCAAAGAACACCTCGCCGTCAGTCTCGGTGGCACCGGAATCCAGGACGGCATACGGGTTGTGGTGGTGCGAGGAGATGCCGCGACGGCTCTCGAGCACCACCTTGCCATAGCCCACCGGCTGCCGAAACGGCTGCTGCTCGGCACCCCAAATACCGTGCACATTGGACACAGCCAGTTCACGTCGATCGACGTGGAACATCGCCGAGGCCACGGCAGTCAGTTCGACCGACTCGGACCCTTCGTTTCGGACGACCGTCCACCGGGCGATCAGGTCGAGGTCTTCGCTGACCCGGTAGTACATGCCGACGCCCAGCCCGGCGATCGGATCAGCGAGGTGGATGACCAGGACGTCACCTCGCACCTCATGGCGTCGGTACCTCATGTCGAGTTCGCGGGTGCCGTCGGCCAGTTCCGCGGCCAGGCACTGTTGCTTATACCTGAACCCGCCGTGACATGGGTACTCCTCGGGTGTCAGTTGGGCGACCGGGTCGTTGGGCGACAAATCCCAGCGAATCGGGACGGCCAGTTCCTCGACACTGGGTAGGCGCGGCCCCCAGTGCAGATGCGCGACCAGCCCGCTGTCTTCCAGGCAGCAGGCGTAACTCATCGACTTGGTGCTCAACAGGAACACCCGGCCATCCGCGGATACATCGATCGGCATGGGCCCGAGCCTACGAGCCGTTCACCCGGCAAGCACCCTCAATAGCCATGCCCGCTCGCGGTGCGTTCAGACGCCGAGCCCGGCGCGCACCGCCGCGTTCGCTACTCCGTCTGCCTTCAGCCCATGCGCCCGTTGCCACCTCTTGACGGCACGCTTAGTGTTGGCGCCGTAGTAGCCTGTCCGATCCTTCTTGGCCATTGCGAGCGCCCGTTGCAGTCGCTTGACAGCCTTGCCGGACATCCCGAGCCGCAGTGTCGCTTTGCTGGCCGTGGCAATCGTGGTAGTCGTTCCTGGCGTACCCATTCCAAGGGCGAACCAGGTCTGCGCATCGACCGCGCCAGTTAGCCCAAGACCCGCTTTGCGCTGGAATGTGATCGTCGCGCTCTGGGTGAGGGGGCCGAACGATCCGGTGGTGGGTGACACCCCGAGCTTGACCTGCGCGGCGGTCACCAGGGCCCCGGTGGTTCCGCGCCACAACATCGTCGCACCCTTCCACTGCGTCGGCAACGCCGGCGCGGTGGGGCAGGGGTTCGGGTTGCGGCCACCGCGAATTGGCGCGGGCTGGCCAGCGTAGGGCTGACACGGCCCGTAGTCCTGAGATGCCACCACACCGGTCCAGAAACTGGTGTTCTTCGTCGCTCCGTTCCAGGTGAACGAGAAATGGACGTGATCGGTATGCGGGTTGCTGGTCGGGCTCAGCGCACGCCACCCCTGCGACGCGCTGTAGGCGCCCCAGATTCGGTGGTTGTAGATGATGTACATGATGCCCAGGCGCCGAGCCTGGTATCCATCGCCAACGGTCAGCCACTGCAACACGTTCGCGGCCGCCACGAACCCGGCGGTGTTCTTTACGTCTGCATTCCAATCCCAGGCCCGACCTTCCAAATGCTCGCTGATGCCGTCATCGCTGCAGTTGCGAGAGGATCCCCAGTCATTCGTCCCCGGATACTGCGCGAGCACCAGCTTCTTGAACGCCGTGATGCCAGGCTTCTCGGACGGATCACAGGAAGTCTGCGGCACGTACGCGGGCGCCGACTCGACTGCCGCCGAGGCAACTCCCCCGGCGATCCCGGTCGGGGCCGCCAGTGTTGGGAAGGGCTGGCCGATGACCGGTGCGGTAGCAACGGCGCGAGCCGAGGGCACAGCAAGACCGGCGAGCAGCACGGCGCCGAGGGCAAATACCACTGCAGTTCGGCGCATACAACCCTCTTCGACACGACACGCTGGCGCGCAAGCCGATTTCACCCGGATGGCGCAGTCAAGGCTGGAAGGCTCTACACCACGCCGGTGTACGAGATCACGCCGTGGCGCATCGCATCCGCCGCCCTGCGCGCATTGGACGAAAGATCGGGTTGATCGGCTGCAGCCTCACCGATCTGTGACAGCAGGTCGATCAACTGCCTGGACCAGCGAACGAAGTCACCCGGAGCCATCTCGCACTCCCGCAGGACCACGTCCAAATCCTCGCCGACAGCCCACATCCAGGCCGCCTGACAGAAACCTGGATTGGGAGATCGCACGTAGCCCAGCCGATGACCGGACTCGCGCTCGGCGAGTTCGGCCGCGATGCTCTCCTGGTCAGCAACAGCAGCGCGCAGCGCGGGGCTGTGGGGCATGGGCGGGTAGGAGCCGTCTTCCGGTAGGCGGCTCTCGTAGACCAGGGCAGCACAGGCTCCGGCGAGTTCGGCCGGGCTCAGCCCCTGCCAAATCTCGGACTGCAGGCATTCGGCGGCGACCAGATCCTGATCGCAATACAGCCGGGCGAGCGTGCGGCCGGCATCGGCAACGACCAACTCCTGCCCAACGGTCTCGAGGTAACCCAGGTCAGTCAGCAGTGCGCACACGCGATCGAACTGCCGGGCCACCGTGCTAGTACGCGCTTCGATCTTCCTGCGTAGAGCCGCAGTCTCCTTCTCCAGCTTGTGGTACCGCTCTCCCCAACGGGCATGGGCCTCGCGGTCGGTACAGCCGTGACAGGGATGTGCACGCAACTGCGCGCGCAACGCCGCGATGTCGCCGTCGTCATCTGGCGAGGACTGCCCGGATTTACGCGCGCGTTTGAGGTCCAAACCGCGTGAACGCTCGTCGAGAGTTCGCGCCAGATCTCGCCGCCAGTTTGCGCTGCGGGCGTCAAAGCCCCGCGGGACCTTCATCCTTCCCACCGAATCGACACCGTGCGGAACGTCGGTGGCAGTGAGTCGACGAACCCGCCGATCCAGTGTCAGCACCGAGGTGCGCGCCTCCTGGCCTGCAGCCGCCGACTGCTCGACCACCAGACCAGGGGACGATCTGCGCCCGACCCCGACCACCACGATGTCACCGACCCGCAGCGCGGCAAGTTGCTGTTCGACCTGTTGCCGACGACGCGCAGCGCTGTCACGGGAGATAGCGCGCTCGCGCTCGGACAGCTGACTGCGCAGACTGGCGTACTGCGCGAAATCCCCCAGGTGGCACGTCATCGCCTCGCGATAACCCTCCAATGCGTGCTCATGGCGGCGGATCTGGTTGGCCAGACCGACCACCCCGGCATCGGCCTGATACTGGGCGAACGAGGTCTCCAGCAGATCCCGCGCCTCCTGCTTGCCGAGACGACCCACCAGATTCACGGCCATGTTGTAGGACGGTTGGAACGAGGACTTCAATGGATAGGTCCTGGTGGAGGCCAGGCCCGCCAACGCGTTCGGGTCAAGCCCGTGGTGCCACACAGTGATGGCGTGGCCCTCCACGTCGATACCGCGCCGCCCGGCGCGCCCTGTCAGCTGGGTGTACTCCCCCGCGGTGATGTCGGCGTGGGTCTGACCGTTCCATTTGACCAACCGCTCAAGAACCACGCTTCTGGCGGGCATGTTGATTCCCAGCGCCAACGTCTCGGTCGCGAACACAGCCTTGGTCAGACCCTCGGTGAACAGCTCTTCGACGACCTCTTTGAACAACGGCAGCATTCCGGCGTGGTGTGCGGCCACGCCACGCTCGAGCGCATCTCGCCACTCGTAGTAGCCCAGCACCGCCAGGTCCGTGCGCGGCAGGTCGGCGCACCGCTCGTCCACATGGCTGCGGATCCGGCGACGCTCACCGTCGTCGGTCAGCCGAACCCCGCTGCGCATGCACTGGACGAGGGCCTCATCGCAGCCGCGCCGGCTGAAGACGAACACCAAGGCAGGCAGCAATCCCGCCGCGGCCAACCGGTCCAACATAGACGACCGGGATTGATAGCCACCGCGGAAGTCAGAACGTCCGGACCCGCGACCACCGCGACCGATCCTGGCGGCCCGCGCATCGTCTTGGGCCATCCGAATCAGCACCGGGTTGACGCCTTCGGTGTCCCCTGCGAACAGATCCACCAGGCTGCGTCCGGCCAGCACATGCTGGTGCAGCGGAATCGGCCGACGCTCCTCGACAATGACGTCGGTGTCGCCCCGGACATCGGCGAGCCACGCCCCGAACTCCTCGGCGTTGCTGACCGTGGCCGACAGTGCGGCGATCCTGACCTGCTCCGGCAGGTGCAGAATGACTTCCTCCCAGACGGCGCCGCGCTGGCGATCAGCCAGGTAGTGGACCTCATCCATGACCAGGTGAGAGAGCATCCCGATCGCCGGCGATCCGTCGTAGAGCATGTTGCGCACGACCTCGGTCGTCATCACCACGATCGGCGCATCACCATTGATGACCGTGTCGCCGGTGAGCAGGCCGACCGTGTCGCGGTCGTAGCGTTCACAAAGGTCCCGGTACTTCTGGTTGCTCAGGGCCTTGATGGGAGTCGTATAGAAGGCTCGACCGCCGCGCTGAAGTGCCAGGTGCAGCGCAAACTCGCCGACGACGGTCTTGCCGCTACCGGTGGGCGCGGCCACCAACACGCCCCGGCCAGCCTCCAGCGAGCGGCAGGCCTGCACCTGGAAGTCGTCGAGTTCGAACGGGAACTGCCCGGACCACTGACCAAACACCGACTGCGCGTCGGCTGCCCGCCGCTTCGAGGCAGAGAACCGTTCAGCGGGCGAGGTCATCGCCCCAGACTACCCATGAACTGGTGCAAGGACCCTCAACGCTAGTGGGCGGACCTCGATCTCGACGGGCACCGGACCGAGTCGTTCGCCGTCCGCGTAGGCGATCTGCCCGGGTGCGTCCACGTAGGCCTTCTTGATCCGATGGGTGGTGACGAACGGGAACTTCGTGTGGGTGCCCTTGAACACGCTCGGGAAGGACTTCAGGAACGTGAACGTCGACACCGCACCGAGTTCGGTCACGTCGAGCAGACCGTCATCGAGCTTGGCGTTGGGACATACCTTCATGCCACCCCCGTAGGACACGCCGTTGCCGAACGAGATCAGCATGGCATCGGTGACCCGGTGCTCATCGTCCAGAGTCATCGTGAAAGTGGCCGGTTTGAAGCCCTTGAGGGTGGCGATGATCGCCCGAAGGTATCTGGCCTGTCCGTGTGGCCAGGTCATCTCATTGGCCTTCTCGTTGACGTCGGAGTCGAAGCCAATGGACAGGACGGCCAAGAAGTACTCGGAAGTGCCGTCTGCCAGGGTCATGTGTCCGAGGTCCACCGACCGGGTGCGTCCATCGGCGATCACATCGGCCGCGGCTGCGATGTCGCCCAACGGAAGCCCGAGGGTGCGGGCGTTGTCGTCCCCGGTGCCGAGCGGGATGATGCCGAGCGGGACGTCCGTCTCAGCGACCGCCTGGACCGCCTGATGGATAGTCCCGTCACCGCCGCAGGCGATCAGCGCATCGGCGCCCTCTCGAACTGCAGCCCTGGCCAGCGCGGCGGACTCCTCCGCGCTACCGCCGATGATTTCCGAAACGATCAGTCCGCGCTCTCGCAACCGATCAACGGCGATTGGGGCATTTTTGCCTCCGCGACCCTTACCTGAAGTGGGGTTGACCAGCAGGGCCACATTGCGTTGAGTCATGGGCAAAAGATAGCCCCCAAGATTCTTGACGCAGAAAGAGGGACCCGAAAAGTGTGACACCCGAGCTCAAAGTGTCACAGCATGCCGACCCGTGAGCCTAGAGCGGTGAAGTCTCGTCGTCCGCCCATTTGCTGTAGTCATCGTCGACGGGTGCCTTACGAGCACGGCGCTTGTCATTGATGAAGCAGAACACCAAAGCTGCTCCGACGAGGATCAGAATCGGTGCTGCCAGCAGACACAGGTTGAACGGATCCGCAGTCGGGGTTGCCACCGCCGCGAAGACAAAGACCCCAAAGATGATGAAGCGCCACCAGGACAGCAGCTTCTTCCCCGTCAGAATGCCGAACATGTTCAGCGCGACGATAATCAACGGAGTCAAGAAGCTGACCCCGAAAACAATCACCATTCGACTGAAGAACGCCAGGTAGGCGTCGACGGGCTGCATATTCGCGACGTTCTGCGGAGTGAACGAGAATAGAATTCCCAGCGCCCCCGGCAGCACGACGTACGCCATTACTACGCCGAACAAGAACAGTGGTACGGCAACTGCGGCAAATCCGATCGCGTACTTGCGCTCGTTCTTGTGCAGTCCCGGAGTGATGAATCGCCACAGTTGGTAGATCCACACCGGAGAAGCGAGAATCAAGCCGACGATCGCCGCCACTTGCAGCTGCAAAGTGAATGCACCAGTGATGTCAGTAATCGTCAGCTGGACGTCTTGCCCATTCATCCTGGCTTGCTGAACAACTTGATCGACTGGGGCGGACAGGAACCTGAAGATGGGGTCGTAGTAGATCCAGCCGACCGTGGCGCCGACTAGAAATGCCAGCACGCTCTTGAATAGCCGTGACCGCAACTCGTAGAGATGGTCGGTCAAGGTCATCGACATACCGGGGGTACCGCGGGATGCCTTGTCGGTTTTTGCCTCCGTCACGCTCACGGATCAGTTCCCTGGCCGACTACGCAGGGGGCGCGGGCGACGCCGACTGCGTAGTCGGCACAGGAGTCGCTTCAGATCGAGAATCCGCAACCGAAGTGGGCGCGGCTGACTCTACGGACTTGGGTGCGGCCGTAGCACCGACAGCCTGGGTCACCTGAGTCGCATCCTCATCCCCGCTGTCATCGCTGAGACCCTTGGTCTCAGCCTTGAAGATCCGCAGGGACCTTCCGATGCCACGAGCCGCATCGGGCATCTTCTTGTAGCCACCGAAGAGCAGCAGTGCCAATGCCAAGATGATGATCCATTCCCAGCCACGAAAGTTCGCCATGGCAGGCAGCATACGCGCAGATGGTCAGGTTCGCGCAACCAAACCGGTGCAACATTCCGCCAAATCAGGCGCCAGGAGCGGGCATGAAATCCCCGGCGACCAAGTCGTTGCTGGCCAGCCACAAGGCGAAGTCGAGCACATCATCGTAAGAGAACGGCGCGCCGAAGTGATCCTCTAGCGCCTCTGCAGGGACTCGGTCCACAACGACCCCGGCACTTGACAGTAGTGCCACGACCTCTTCGTCTGCGGGCTTCTCAATGTCGTCGTTGCACTGGGTGCATCGAAAAGTGTAGGTCGCCCAGCCAGCGCTCTCGGCAACGGTGAGGCGCACGTCCTTGGGCGTGAGGTCCACATCCCCGCAAACGGGGCAGGTGGCCTTGATCGTCGTCATCTCGATCGCCTCCGGTCCGGTGTTAGTACCAATTCCCCGTGTGATCTTCCTTCGACACGAGCGTGGCCCAACTTGAGGCGTTTTTCCAAGCCAAAAAGGAGAAACTCCCCACAAAGACGGAATTACTACTCTCCGTATCCGGACTCTATTGAGTTGCATTCCTGGCGATTGCTGTGACTGCGGCTTCACGAACAGATTGCACCAATTCCGGCGGCTCAACCACACGGATTCGACCACCAAAGCTCAGCATCGTCCGGATCAGCCACGTCTGGGAAACAACGTCCAGCGCGACCAGCAGGGAGCCGTCGGAACGGACGAGGACCGCCCGCGTCGGTACCTGTTCACTCCACCAGGCCACATCGCTGTCCACCTCGACGATGGCGGGCGTTCCATGTGGCCGGAAGGTCGCCGAAATTGCCCGTACATCAGCTGGCACGTGCAGTGGTTCGGACAAGACCTCCAGCCGCCCAATCCGATCAAGACGGAACACCCGCAGACCTTGGGCATCTCGGCAATACGCCTGCAGATAGGTCTGACCCAAGCTCGTGACCAGTGCGATCGGATCAACCGTTCGGTCGGTCACCGCATTGGTGCTTGCCGACCAGTACCGCAGTCTGACCGCGCGGGACTCGTCGAGGGCACGATCGATCTTCTGCACTAGTCCGTCGGGGTCCTGCGCGAGAGTGGGTGCGCTGACCAGATTGGCCAGGGCGGCGGAGGACCCCGCAGCAACGCTAACCTTCGTCCGAACGCTCGCCAAAGCTGCCCGGTCGTGGACCCCGGGCACCTGCTCCAGCAGTTGAAGCCCGATCAACAGGGAGATGCTCTCGGCAGGGGTCAGCCGAAGCGGTGCGTTGATTCCCTGAGCGTCTCGAACGACGATCCGCCGACCCCAGTAGTCGATGTCCAACGTCATCAGGTCCGAGCCGAATTCAGTGCACACGGCCAAGGACAGGTCCGAGCGCAACTGGCCCACGGAGACCCCGAAGTGTTCAGCGGCCTGCTCGTGGGTGGCACTCGGATGGTTCAGCAACCACGGCACCAACGCCAGCAATCGCGACACCTGCGCCCCGGCGGGGACCTCGGCCTTGGTCGCCGTGTCCCTGAGAGCAACGAGGCGATCTCGCTCGGTTGCCGAGACCACAGCGGGCTCCGCAACTGCTATTGCCCGCAGTCCCGCCAGTACCCGATCCCGAAAGTCCGGCGGACCGAGCACGGCGACCCGGGTACTGTCCGCGAGCACGTCGTACAGAACTCGATCGGGATCGGCCGCAGCGAGTACGGCCACATCCTGGTCCAACCGGGTCGCCAGCCACCGCAACCTGGGCGCTGCATCCGGGTCGATCTCGACAGTGACCTCGATGAGTCCAGCCGGTGGGTAAGTGCTCTTGACCAAGGACTGGAAGTCGACATCCTGCGGAATGTCGAACGCGCCTAAAGGACGTTTGGGCGTGATGTTTCCCTGTATCCGAGACAGCCGAAACACCCTGGTCGCCGATCGATCCGTGTCATGCCCGACCAAATACCACTGACCTTTGGTCGCTACCACTCCCCACGGCTCGACCGAACGCTTCTCGGCGACCGGCATCCCGGCCTTGCGGTAGCTGAACTCGACCCGCCTGCGACTGTCGGTCGCGTCGAGAAGCGCCGTCAGCACGGCCGAATTGACTGTCACCGAAACTGGGGCGCGAATCTCGTCAGCGGTGGTGAACTCCCCCGCGACCTCCAGCTTGCGCAGCGCATTGAGGGAGTCGTGGCCCCACGCCGACTCGTCCCACAGCCTCGAAGCCAGGGCCAGCACGAACCGCTCGGCCGGCTCAAGTTCGATGCCCGCCAGAAATGCCTCGGATCGCTCCAGTCGGTAGCCGACCCCCTCGGATTCCGTGGTGGACACCGATTCGATCGGGATGCCCATGGAACGCAAGAAATCCTTGTCGCGCTCGAACATCCGTTCAAAAGCACCCTGGTCTTGATCTTTGGGATAGTCGCCGACCGCCTCCCGGATCTCAGATCGGGTCAGTGGTCGGCGAGAACCCAACAGCACCAGCACAATGGCCAGCAGACGCTCACTGCGGTTGCCGGACACAGTCCCTACTTGACGGCGAGTAATTCAATCACGAAAACCAGGGTCTCGTTCCCGATGATCTGGCCATTGCCGTGGCTGCCGTACGCCAAAGATCCTGGGATCACCAGTACCCGCTGCCCGCCAACCTTCATTCCTGGGATGCCTTTGACCCAACCGGGGATCAACGACCCGTCAGTCAGTGGCGCGGAGAAGGGCTGCGCCCCGAAGGAGGATTCAAGCTTCTGACCGGTCAATCCGCTGGCCAGGTAGTAGTTTGCGGTGATGGTCGATCCGACTTTGGCCTCAGCGGCCGTACCGACGACCAAGTCCTTGGAGGTCAGCTCCTGGGCGCAGGCGGGTGACGGGAAGGCCGCCGTCAGGTTCGCTCCGACCCCGGATACTTTGACATCCTTGACCGTCAGGCTGGTGGTCTTGTAGGTGACCGGCGGGTTCGGCGTGGCACAGCCGGCGGGCGTGGCTCCGGGGCTGCCACCGGCAGAAGCCGACGAGCTGGCCGACGCGGATGCACTGGTGTTGATCGGCGTCGGGCTGCCACTGCTGCTGCCGGAACTACTCGAACAGGCAGAGACAGCGAACAGCATTGCGGGGACTGTGGCGATGGCGGCAATGCGCAACGGGAATCGGGTCACCCGCAAAGGATAGGCGCTACATGCTTGCTATCAGTCTCTCGACCCTGTCATCCACGCTGCGGAATGGGTCCTTGCACAAGATGGTGCGTGCCGATTGATCGTTGAGCTTGAGGTGGACCCAGTCGACGGTGAAGTCGCGGCGCTGTTCCTGGGCACGCTTGATGAATTCTCCGCGCAGCCGGGCCCGGGTGTTCTGAGGTGGCAGAGTCTTAGCTTCGAAGACGGCAAGATCGGTGGCCACCCGGGCCACCAGCTCGTTGCGCTCCAAGAGATAGAACAGGCCCCGACTTCGGGTGATGTCGTGGTATGCCATATCGATCTGCGCGATTCGGGGGTTCCCCATCTCCAAACCGTGCTTGTTCATGTACCTGTCGATGAGCCGCAGCTTGATCGCCCAGTCGATCTCGGTGTCGATCTGCGACAGATCCTGCGCACCGATCGCTTTGATAGCCCTTCCCCACAAATCAATGGTGCGCGCCGGGACGCCATCAGGGTCATCGAGCAGACCGGTGGAATCGGCGAAAGCATGCACCTTCTCGAAGTACTCGGATTGGATGTCCAGCGAGGACATCATCTTGCCGTTCGACATTCGCACCGGCCGGCTACCGGTCAGGTCGTGGCTCATCTCTCGGATGGCCCGGATCGGATTCTCGAGGCTGAGATCACGCATTGTTCGACCAGCCTCGAGCATCCGCAGTACCAGATCCGCCGAGCCCAGCTTGAGCATCGTAGTGGTCTCGGACATGTTGGAATCCCCCACGATCACATGCAGTCGTCGATACCTCTCGGCGTCGGCATGTGGCTCATCGCGGGTGTTGATGATCGGCCGGGACCTGGTCGTGGCGCTGGACACACCCTCCCAGATGTGGTCGGCTCGCTGGCTCACGCAATAGACGGCACCTCGAGGGGTCGCAAGGACCTTGCCGGCACCACAGACGATCTGGCGTGACACCAGAAACGGAATCAGTGCATCGGCCATCCGACCGAAGTCGCCTTGCCGTCCAATCAGGTAGTTCTCGTGACAGCCATAGGAATTGCCCGCTGAGTCGGTGTTGTTCTTGAACAAGTAGATTTGGCCGGCAATGCCCTCTTCGAGCAGACGCTGCTGAGCCTCGACGACCAGACCCTCGATGATCCGTTCGCCCGCCTTGTCGTGGATGACCGCTTGGATGACGTCGTCGCATTCTGGGGTCGCATACTCCGGGTGGCTCCCGACATCGAGGTACAGCCTGGCGCCGTTGCGTAAGAACACGTTCGAGCTCCGGCCCCAGGACACAACCCTGCGGAACAGGTACCTGGCAACTTCATCAGGGGACAGCCTCCGCTGACCGCGAAAAGTGCAGGTCACGCCGAACTCGGTCTCTATCCCGAAGATGCGCCGGTCCACGCTGCTACCTCACGACACGAGCAGAGAGCTGAGGCGCTCGGAGGTCATCCGTTTGAATCGACGCCGCGGCCGACGTCGATCGAGCACTGCAACCTCAAGCTCGTTGGGTGCGATGTTCCGGGGCGGGGCACCGACCGGAATTCCGGTCTTGGCCAACTCGGTGACCGCAAGACGGACCCCGGCTTCGAAGTCCAGGTTGTCGCTCCACAGTTCGCTGAGCTGCGTGCTGATCACGTCGGCGGAGCCCCCCATCGCCACGAATCCGTGCTCGTCGCCAACCGATCCGTCGAAAGTGAGCCGGTACAACTGGTCATTCTTGGGTAGGTCGGCGACTTCAGCCACAACGATCTCGACCTCATACGGCTTGGGCGCCTCGGTGAAAATCGTCCCGAGAGTCTGGGCGTAGGAATTGGCCAAGCTACGTGCGGTGACGTCGGAACGATCGTAGGCGTACCCGCGTAAGTCCGCGTAACGCACGCCGGCCTGTCGGAGATTCTCGAACTCGTTGTACTTGCCCACTGCCGCGAAGGCGATTCGGTCGTAGATCTCACTGACCTTATGCAGCGCACGACTCGGGTTCTCTGCGACGAACAAGATGCCCTCGGTGCATTGCATTACGATCACGGAACGGCCGCGGCTGATGCCCTTGCGTGCGTAGTCCGCTTTGTCCTTGACTACCTGCTCGGGAGAGACATAGAAGGGAACGGTCATCTGCTACTCGCCCAGCCCTTCGGTCAATTCGTTGGGGGTCGCCGCCGGCAGTTGCGCCAGCGGACCATCCGGTCGCGACTGGCGATCACTGACCACCATTCTGACAACCTCAGCGACCTCCGAGTCGGTCAGCTTACGCGCGCCTTCGGAGTCGACGAGCACGACGATGGGATAGATGCCTCGGGCCAGGTCCGGCCCACCGGTGGCACTGTCGTCATCAGCGGCGTCATACAGAGCCTCGATGCAGGCGGTCACAGCGCCGTCCGGGGCAAGTTCACGGGTGTACAGCTTCTTCAGCGAGCCCCGTGCAAACAGGCTCCCGGAGCCGACGGCCTGGAAGTCGCTCTCTTCGTAGCGACCGCCGGTCACGTCGTACGAGAAGATCCGTCCACGGCCTCGATCGAGGTCGAAGCCAGCCAACAGCGGCACCACCGCCAGCCCCTGCAGAGCCATTCCCAAGTTGCCGCGAATCATGTTCGACAACCGATTGGCTTTACCTGGCAGCGACAGCGGAGCACCCTCCATCTTCTCGTAGTGTTCCAACTCGACTTGAAACAGCCGAACCAACTCGGTGGCCAACCCGGCGGTCCCAGCGATGCCGACGACGGTGTGGTCATCGACCGCGAAGACCTTCTCGATGTCGCGCTGCGCGATGTAGTTTCCCATCGTTGCGCGTCGGTCGCCTGCCATCACGACGCCGCCGGGGAAGGTCAGTGCCACGATCGTCGTGCCGTGCGGAACTCCCGTCAGCTGACCGCCGGAGGTTCCGGACTCGGCCAGGCCCGACACCGAAGCATCTGCGGGCACCAGGGCGGACTTGGGGCCAAGGCTCGCTAAGAAGCCGGTGAACGATGATGTCCCGGTCGCCAAATAGGCGTCCGGGAGTCGAGCCGAATCGCTTCCGTGTGCCATGGGAGCTCACTCACCGCCCTTCTGGACAAATGAGGAAACAAACTCAGCGGCGTTTTGTTCCAGAACGTCATCGATATCGTCGAGGATCGCATCGACATCCGCGTCGATCTTGTCCTTGCGAGCAGCCACGTCGCTCGCTTCGCGCGGCTCGCTCGGCGTACTTGTGCTGCTCGTGCGCGAACCTCGTGCCTGATCCTGTCCGCTGGCCATGACGCCTCCTTGGTGTGCTGCAGGGTGGAGTTCCACTATCCGGGATCCGGGTCACGCCCACGGTAGTCGGCTAGCACCCCGGAACCCACCACCGACGGGAACCCGCGATCAGCTTACTGCGCCCTGGCCAACGAGGCGACCAACTCCTCCGCGCTCGGGCACTCATCCAGGAGTCGGCCGACATGGTCGCGAGTTCCTCGTAGCGGATCAAGCGTCGGGACCCGCTGCAACGACCGCCGCCCGGCCAGGTCGAAGACCACCGAGTCCCATGATGCGGCAGCGATTGCGCGTGGGTAACGGCGTAAGCATTCCCCACGGAACCAGGCCCTTGTGTCGGGCGGAGCCTCGGTCATCGCAGCCACCACTTCGGCGTCGGTCGTCATCCGAACCAGGCTCCCCCGCAATTCCAGACGATGGGCCAGACACCTGCTCGGGGTGACGTCGCTGTACTGCAGATCAACGAGTTGCAACCGCGGATCGGACCAATCGGAACCGTCCCGGCGGCGGTAACCCGCCAGCACCTGCAGCTTGGCCACCCAATCCAACTCCTCGGCGCACTCCATCGGATCACGCTCCAAGGCATCCAGCAGCCGGATCCATCGTGCCAGTACGTCCACGGTCTGAGCGTGCGCGTCCCGGCCTTCGGTTCGTTCCACGAAGTCCGCGCACCGCTCCAGAAAGACCCGCTGCACCTGCACAGCGGTCATCTTGCGACCGTCCGCGAGTTCTACCCGATGACGCAGGGACGGGTCGTGAGAGACCCGCTGAATCTCGGCCACCGGATCGATCAGGGCAAGATCTGACAGTGGCACACCAGCCTCGATCAGCGACAGCACCAGCGAGGTGATTCCCATCTTCAGATAGGTGGAGGTCTCGGACATGTTGGCGTCCCCGACGATGACATGCAAACGTCGATGGGTCGCGGGATCTGCATGGGGTTCGTCGCGGGTGTTGATGATCGGTCGCTTCAAAGTGGTCTCGAGGCCCACTTCGACTTCGCAGTAATCGGCGCGCTGTGACAGCTGGAAGCCATGTTCATGCCCAGCCTGGCCAATCCCGACCCGGCCTGATCCGGTAATCACCTGTCGGGTGACAAAGAAGGGCAGCAGGCCGACGACAATCGCCGAGAACGGAGTCTGCCTGCTCATCAGGTAGTTCTCATGCGTCCCGTAGGACGCGCCTTTGTTGTCGGTGTTGTTCTTGTAGAGCCGGATCGGGTCGGCCCTCGGTATTGTCGCCACCAACTCCACCGCGCGAGCCATGATCATCTGTCCGGCCCGGTCGTACAACACCGCATCGAGCGGCGTGCGGACCTCGGGGCTCGAGTACTCCGGGTGCGCATGATCAACATAGAAGCGGGCCCCGTTCGTGAGCACCGCGTTTGCCATCCCCAGATCGTTGTCAGTCAACTGGGAAGGATCAGCCTCGGGTCGAGACATGTCGAACCCCCGCGCATCACGCAGGGGCGTCTCCTCGTCGTAGTCCCACCTGGCTCTGGGCTGTCCCGCGCTCACCACCGAGTTGGCGTAGGCGTTGACGATCAGCGAGGACGCCATCATCGGATTGACCCCAGGACGTCCCGGGACGGAAATGCCGTACTCGGTCTCAATTCCCATGACTCGCTCGACGCCCACGCGGTGAGCCTAGGGGAAAGGTGGTTTGTGCGATTCGGCGGTTCAGCGGTCAGCAGGATCGATGACTAGAGGTACTGCCCGGTGTTGGCCACAGTGTCGATAGATCGTCCCGCCTCGGTGCCGGCTTTACCCTGGATCAACGTGCGGATGAAGATGATCCGCTCGCCCTTCTTGCCGGAGATGCGCGCCCAGTCGTCAGGATTGGTGGTGTTCGGCAAGTCCTCGTTCTCCTGGAACTCGTCCACACACGCGGCGAGCAGGTGGCTCACCCTGATGCCCTTCTGCCCGGTGTCCAGAAACTCCTTGATGGCCGACTTCTTGGCACGGGCGACAATGTTCTCGATCATCGCGCCGGAGTTGAAGTCTTTGAAGTAGAGGACCTCCTTGTCGCCGTCCGCGTAGGTCACCTCAAGGAACCTGTTCTCCTCGCTCTGGGCATACATCCGATCGACCCCGCGCTCGATCATGGCCGCCACGGTCATTTCCGGGCTATCTGAGTTTGCTGCCAAATCATCGCGGTGCAGCGGCAAGCGGGCGGTCAGATACTTGGCCATGATATCGGCAGCGGCTTGCGCGTCGGGGCGTGCAATCTTGATCTTGACGTCGAGGCGACCGGGGCGCAGGATCGCTGGATCGATCATGTCCTCCCTGTTGGAAGCGCCGATAACGATGACATTCTCCAGACTCTCGACACCGTCGATCTCGCTCAGCAGTTGCGGCACGATGGTGTTCTCGACATCGCTGGACACGCCGCTGCCGCGGGTTCGGAACAGCGAGTCCATCTCATCGAAGAACACGATCACCGGCATGCCCTCACTAGCCTTCTCGCGGG
>JBAXOQ010000046.1:0-18830 GCA_037133175.1 Actinomycetes bacterium | reverse complement strand
GCACGGTGATGCTCTGGGCCGCCACGAACGTGGCTCCGCCGAGTCCACCGAACAGCATCCACGGCCGCAGCGCGCGCGGATTGGATGGGTCGGGTCGCAGCGCCGCACGCACCTTGCGCACGGCGGCACGCTGACTGGGGAAGGCGACCGCCACGATTGCGACCAGCAGCAGACCGATGCTGAACGAGATCCAGGCAGCGAAGATGCCATCGCCCATCGACTGACCGAGTTCGCCGTTGATCCGGGACTGCACCACCGTCAGCGCTCCGACCAGCATCGAACCGAGGATCGCCACGGCCTTCGCGGCCCGACTGTCCGGTGGGCGGCTGTGCACTGAACCGCCGACCGACGCGCGATCTTCCTGCCCGTGGCTAATGGTAGAAATGCCGGGTTCCGGTCAGGTACATCGTCGCCCCGGCCGAACGTGCGGTGGCAATGACCTCTTCGTCGCGCACCGATCCGCCGGGCTGCACAATCACCTTGACCCCAACGTCGAGCAGCACCTCAAGGCCATCCGGGAAGGGGAAGAAGGCGTCCGATGCGGCCACCGCGTGGCGCACCCGTTCCTCCCCAGCCCTGGCGACCGCCAGCTTCGCGGAATCGACCCGGTTGACCTGACCCATGCCGATGCCGACAGCCGCGGTATCGCGAGCCAGCAGGATCGCGTTGCTCTTGACACCCCTAACGGCCCGCCAGGCGAACTCCAAATCGGCGAGCGTCGCGGCGTCGACCGCCTCGCCGCAGGCCAGCGTCCAGTTCGCCGGATCGTCACCGGGGGCGTCGATCCTGTCTGTCGCCTGCATCAGCAGACCACCACTGATGCGGGAGGCGTCCACGCTGGCTTGGTCGGCTACCGGTGCGCAGACCAAGATGCGCAGATTGGCCTTGCGCTGCAGAATCTCCAGCGCCGCCGGCTCAAAACTCGGCGCGATGATGACCTCGGTGAACACCTCGGACACCAGTGCGGCCATCGCCGCGGTGACCTCCCGGTTCGCCGCGATCACGCCGCCGAACGCCGAGATCGGATCGGTGTCGTTGGCCTTGCGGTAGGCGTCGGCGATGTCGGCGCCGACCGCTACGCCGCATGGATTCGCGTGTTTGATGACTGCCACTGCCGGCTCAGCGAAATCGTAGGCGGAGCGTCGTGCGGCATCGGCGTCCACATAGTTGTTGTAGGACATCGGCTTGCCATGCAACTGCTCCGCCTGCGCGATCCCCGGCACGCCGTGGGCCGCCACGTACAGTGCCGCACCCTGATGCGGGTTCTCGCCATACCTCAGCACAGCTGCGCGTTCCCACACTCCGGCAACCCACGCCGGGAACCCGGTCTCCCCCGGTTCCGGCGACACCACGGCGCCCATCCAGGACGCCACCGCGACATCGTAAGCAGCGGTACTGCGGAAGGCTTCGGCCGCCAGTTCTTGGCGCTGAGCCATCGTGAAGCCGCCATTGTTCACGGCCTCGAGCACCTCCCCGTAGCGCCCCGGCGAGACCACCACGGCCACCGACGGGTGGTTCTTGGCGGCGGCCCGAACCATCGACGGCCCGCCAATGTCGATCTGCTCGATGCACTCATCAGGCGTGGCGCCGCTGGCGACGGTCTCGGTGAAGGGATACAGGTTCACCACCACCAATTCGAACGGCTCCACTCCCAGTTCCACGAGCTGATCAAGGTGCTCGGGCAACCGGGTATCGGCCAGTATCCCGGCGTGGACGCGGGGATGCAGCGTCTTGACCCGGCCGTCGAGGGTCTCCGGGAATCCGGTCAGGTCGGCAACCTGAGTGACCTCAACCCCGAACTCGGAGATGCGGGCGGCGGTGGACCCGGTCGAGACGATCTCGATATCGGCCGCTGCCAAACCGCGGGCCAACTCCTCCAAACCGGTCTTGTCGTACACCGAGATCAGCGCGCGCTTGATAGTGCGGGTACTCACGAGAAGGTGACCTTTCTGCCAGACACTTCGATGGATTTGCTGTCTATGGATTTGCGACACAGCCGGGCGACCACGTCTACCAGCAGCCGGTGCTCGACTTCCTTGATTCGGTCATGCAGCGAGTCCTCATTGTCGTCGTCCAGGACCTCGATGGCCGCCTGCGCCAAAACCGGCCCGGTATCGACCCCCGAGTCAACCAGGTGCACGGTGCAACCAGTGACCTTCACACCGTAGGCAAGTGCGTCCCGGACTGCATGGGCCCCCGGGAACGAGGGCAACAGCGCAGGGTGGGTATTGACCACCCGATCTGGTGTGACGGCCAGCGCGGCCGGGCCGAGGATGCGCATGAACCCCGCACTGACGACCCAGTCGGGCTCGAATTGGGCGATGGCCGCCGCGACAGCCCGGTCCCAGGCGATGCGATCCTCGAAATCCTTGGGTGACACCACGAAGGTGGGCACATTGTGGGCGGCTGCCCGGTCCAGTCCGGCCACTCCACCCCGATCAGAACCGACCGCGACGACCTTGGCCGGAAAGTCAGCTGTGTCGCAGGCATCAAGCAACGCCTGCAGGTTCGTGCCAGAGCCGGAAACCAACACGACCAAGCGTGCCCGCCGTTCTGTTGCGTCAGTCACTGATCCGCCTCTCGCAGGATTGGCCGCAGCACGTGGCAATCCTAGGTGCCCGGTGTCGTGCGTCGACGCCCGCGTCGCCTCGCGTGCTCGGGTCGGTCAGAGTCGGTCAGGTCCACCACCGCCCGCTTGCGCCCAGCGAAGCGGGCACCGGCTCGGCGGCCGAGATCGGCCAGCCAACCCCCTGCGAAGGTCAGCACCAGCGCCGCGCCGCCGACCCTCCAGGCACCCGGTCCCAGATCGCTCATCCGGCCCGAACCCAACGAACCGGACCCCAGCATGCACACCGCCCAGACAGCAACCGCAATCATTCCGGCGACCTCGGCGCGCTCGATGAGCGCCACTTTTCCCCACAACTCACCGGGTTTGGCACGATTGGCAACTTTCGCCGCCATGGCGCCGGCGATAAGCGGAATCAGCAGCACCGCAAGCGCCCAAGGCGGGGCGGACTCCGGAATTGCCGCCAGTAGCGGAAACGCCGGCACGTCGCCGACCTGCACTGCCAGCGGTGACACGATCGTGTCCTGGCCGACCGCGAAGCCTGGTCCGCAGACGTAGCCAATCGACCAGATAACCGCGTTGGGCAAGTAGGCCAAAGACAGGACCAGCAGCATGAGGTTGCCGACCAGCCCGGGCATCAACGCATCAGTCAGGTCCAGCGCGGTGCCGAAGTTCAGGAACATCGACACCGCCAGCAGAGCCGCCGCCCCAGCGACGAGCACCATGAAACCGGTGGCAGCAGCCCGCAGACGTCGGCGCATCAAAACGGTGAACCGGTCGGCGATGGTGTTCCATAAACCGGCCTCGGCTCCGGCGCCAGCTCCAAAACAAACGGCGGCGAACACGGCTCCGCCAATCAACGCCTGCAGCGGACCGACTGACGCCGAATCGGTCGAACTCACACCGGAGATCACCAGCGTGAACGTACCGTAGACCCCGGCGGCCGCCAGCGTCATCGTCCGCACCTCTTGCCAACGGCAGGCACCATTGCGCCTGGTCGCCCAACACCCGGCCCGCCACAGGGCAAGCGCGGGAATGATCGCGAACCCCAACGGCAGCGCCGAGACCGAACCTCCGCTGATCGACACCGGCAGGTGGTGAGTGACCAGCCAACCATTGCCAGCCATCCGGAGCGCGCCGGAGATGCCGCCTGCCCCGGTACCCAGAATCCAAGAGATCATCACAACCAGGCCGACGAGCAGGAGCGTCACAGCTCCGGCCCACAGCCCCGCGACCGCGCCGGCCGACGGTGACGACAGTCGCTCGGCTACCGCGTCAAATCGACTACGCCCGACCCTGGTCCACGCCTGGCGCTGGCCACCCTCGGGAGTCGGCCGGGCCGGGGTTCGGGACGGGGGACCCGCGCCAGCGGACTGCCCCTTGCGGGCAGCACGACGCTGCTCCACCCGCCGATAAGCCATAGCAAAGTTTCACACGCGAACCCCGATCCGTCTGCCATTGCCACGATCCCACGCCGACAGAGCCCCATGACCCACGCCCAGAAACCACGTTGAGTGGGGAGTTGTCGTCGGGTTTCCATGATCGGAAACGACGACAACTCCCCACTCAACGGAGCTGGACGCAGATCGGCGGCGCGGCCTTTGTGCAGCCTGCAGGCGCTGCGGTAGCAGGTGGTTAGCCAGCGACGATCTCACGCATCAGTTGGGCGGTCGCGGAAGGGGTCTTGCCGACTCGGACACCGACAGCCTCCAGCGCTTCCTGCTTGGCGGCAGCGGTACCCACCGAGCCGGACACGATGGCGCCGGCGTGACCCATCGTCTTGCCCTCGGGGGCGGTGAACCCGGCAACGTAGCCGACCACCGGTTTGCTGATGTTCTCAGCGATGAAAGCTGCCGCCCGCTCCTCAGCGTCGCCACCGATCTCGCCGATCATCACGATCGCTGATGTCTCCGGATCCGCCTCGAAGGCGGCCAGCGCATCGATGTGGGTGGTCCCGATGATCGGGTCTCCGCCGATCCCGATTGCCGTCGAGAAGCCGATGTCGCGCAACTCGTACATCATCTGGTAGGTCAGCGTGCCCGACTTGGATACCAGCCCGATCGGACCCGGCCCGGTGATGGTGGCCGGGATGATGCCGACATTGGACTTGCCTGGGCTGATGATGCCGGGGCAGTTCGGTCCGATGATTCGGGTGGTACCGGCCTCCTGCGCGTAAGCGAAGAAGTAGGCCGTGTCGTGCACCGGGATTCCCTCGGTGATCACTACACACAACCCCACGCCGGCATCCACGGCCTCGATGACCGCGCTCTTGGTGAATGCCGGTGGCACGAACACCACCGAGACATCTGCACCGGTGGCCGCCATGCCCTCAGCGACGGAGCCGAAGACCGGGATCTGCTGCCCCTGCGCCTCGACACTCGTGCCCGCCTTGCGCGGATTCACGCCGCCGACAATCTTGGTACCACCGGCCAGCATCCGGTTGGTGTGCTTCATGCCCTCTGCGCCGGTCATGCCCTGCACCAGGACGCGCGAGTTTTCGTCAATCAGGATCGCCATGTGTGTGCCCTCTCTCAGCTAGCCGCAGCGGCAAGTTCGGCGACCCGACGAGCTGCGTCGTCCATCGTGTCGACTAGTTCGATGATGTCGGATTCGTGGTCCAACAGAATCCGGCGACCTTCCTCAGCGTTGTTGCCGTCCAACCGCACAACCAGCGGCTTGGAGACCTTCTCGCCATCGGCTTCGAGCAGTTCGATCGCATGCACGATGCCGTTCGCCACCGCGTCGCAGGAGGTGATCCCGCCGAACACATTGACGAACACCGCCCGCACGTCCGGGTCGTTGAGCACGATGTGCAGGCCATGGGCCATGACCAGGGCAGACGCACCGCCGCCGATGTCCAGGAAGTTGGCCGGCTTGATGCCGCCGAACTCCTCGCCCGCGTAGGCCACCACGTCCAGCGTGCTCATCACCAGACCAGCACCGTTGCCGATGATTCCAACCTGGCCATCGAGCTTGACGTAGTTCAGGTCTTGCTGCTTGGCCAACAGCTCCAGCGGATCCTCGCTGTCGAGGTCCACCAAAGCTCCGTGATCGGGGTGGCGGAAGCCCGCGCTGTCGTCCAGGGTCACCTTGCCGTCCAACGCCAGGATCTTGCCCGATGGGTCCTTGACCAGTGGGTTCACTTCGACGAGCGTGGCGTCCTCGCCAACGAACACATCCCACAGGCCTACCAGCACATCGGCCACCTGATCGAGCACGTCTGCCGGGAAGTTCCCCGCCTCGGCGATCTCCAGCGCCTTGGCCTTGTCCACCCCGGTCAGCGCACTGATCGGGATCTTCGCCAGAGCTTCAGGCTTGGTCTTGGCGATCTCCTCGATCTCCATGCCACCTTCGACGCTGGCCATCGCCAGGAACGTCCGGTGTGCACGATCGAGCAGGAATGAGACGTAGTACTCGGCCTCAATGTCGCTGGCCTCGGTGATCAGCACCTTCTTGACGACATGGCCCTTGATGTCCAGGCCGAGGATCCCCTCGGCCTTGGTCACGGCTTCGTCAGGTGTTTGCGCGAGTTTGACGCCTCCGGCTTTGCCGCGGCCACCGGTCTTGACTTGGGCCTTGACGACGACTGTGTTGCCGATTCGCTCGGTGGCACCGCGCGCTTCCTCCGCGACAAGGATCACTTCGCCGCTCTGAGTTGGCACGTTGTGCGCTGCGAACAGGTCTTTTGCTTGGTATTCGTACAGATCCACGAACCAACTCCAGGTAAGAGACGAGATCGAGCAGACGCCCCTTAGGTTAACCGGCCACTACTACGCGGCTGTCGCTGGCCCTACCGTCGTCCGGACCCACTCGACGATCTCGGTCGTCGTGGTACCGGGGGTGAACACCCGGGCAACGCCCAACTCGTGCAGCGGCTCAATATCGTCTTCGGGGATGATGCCGCCACCGAACACGATGATGTCGCTGGCATCGCGCTCCTTCAGCAGCTCGATGACCTTGGCGAACAGTGTCATATGAGCGCCGGACAGAATCGACATTCCGATTGCGTCGACGTCTTCCTGGATCGCCGCATCAACGATCATCGCCGGCGTCTGATGCAGGCCCGTGTAGATGACCTCAATGCCAGCATCTCGAAGGGCACGGGCGACCACTTTGGCACCGCGATCATGCCCGTCTAGACCCGGCTTGGCCACTAGCACTCGAATTGGGGATGTTGCCACGACAGCTCCTTGTCAGGTAACCGGAGTTCCCGCGCGGATCCCCGGAATCTTCCCTGGTGTGTTCCTGTCCGCAAGTGTACGAACCTGGCCCACCCGCCGGATCGGCAGTCGTCACGGCTGGGCGAATGAACCGACCCGAATGTGCCTGCGGTCACAAGAAGTGACGAACGCCGTAGCACTTGCGGCGTGTCGGCGACACGAAGAGTAGCCAACGGAAGATCTACCCTGCCATTGCTGTGTTATAGGGGACGAAAGCGCCTCACAGCGGCTACCTTTCCACCATGTCCGATTGCGCACCGACCGATTGTGCGCCGCAGGATTGTGCACCGATCGCCGATGGCGCGCTGGCTCGAACCAAGACCACAGCGGAGCGCGCGCGTGCCGCTTCACACAAAGCACGCAAGGCGTTGTTGAGTCCGGCCGGCCTGCGCGGCGCGGCCATCGAGGCGGCCTGGCTGGCAACCCATGTGGCCATGTACCCCATGGGCGTGTTTGAGCAGCGATACAACGACGAGGTTGATCGTCACAACCTGGCGGATCTTCCGCCGGTGCAGCGTGGTTTGATCATCGGCGACGTCGAAGCGGCTGGAACGCCGATCATCATGGTGCACGGTGTCATCGATAACCACTCGGTGTTCACTGTGCTGCGTCGCGGGCTGGCGCGACGCGGCTTCGGCCGAGTCATGACCCTGAGCTACTCGCCGTGGAGCGGCGACGTGCCCAGGATCGCCAAACGGCTCGCGATGCTGGTCGAATCGGTATGCCGCGAGACCGGGTACGAGCGAGTTCACATTGTCGGTCACTCTCTAGGCGGGGTGGTCGCCCGTTACTACGTGCAGAAGATGGGCGGGGACAACCGCGTCGACACGCTGGTCACCTTAGGATCGCCGCACGGTGGCACGGTAGGTGCGAAGTTCTTCCCGCACACGGTATCCCGGCACATGCGCCCTAACAGCAAGCTGATCCAGGACCTCGACGCGCCCGCTCCGGGGTGCCGCACACGCTTCATTGCGATCTGGTCGGACCTCGATCAGATCATCATGCCCAAGCGCAACGCCCGGATCGTGCATCCTGATCTGACCGCCCGCAATGTGTTCATCCGCGGGGTGGGGCACATGTCCCTGCCAGTAGATGGCCGGGTCGTCCACGAGATTTGCACTGCCCTGTCTCACTTGGATCAGGACGGCTCGACGCTGGCCGCGGGAGCGATCTCAATCGGCAGTCAGCCTGGCCACCGAGTACCCAAGCAGCAACCCGCCAAGGTCACTACCCCCGAGTCCACCGCACCGAAGGCGAAGTCTGGTCGCGCCGTTTCGTCATCACGCTGACGCGCGAACCTCGCCAACGTCCCAGCTGTGAGCCGCTTGGCCACGGTCATGCCCGGCCCAGAATCAGCAGCCTAGGAACGCACGTCCCGGTGTTCACGCGGAACCAGGTCGCCCCCGACCCGGCCGGAATCGGCTCGTGTGAGGATGCCGCGATCCCTGGCCTTCTCGACCCAGCTGGTCGCTGTCCGCGGGCTGACGCTGTACTTGCCTGCCAGTTCACGGGCATACCCCCGACCGAGCACGAGATACTGGCGGGCAATATCTTCCAGGAACTCGTCGGTCAGCTTGCGCGCAGCCACATCGCGGATGCGGGAAACGTCCGGGAGACCTGTGAACGGGAAGTTCTCTGCGAACGGATCTCGTCCCTCTGCCACCATCCTCGGCACCAGGCGAGTCACAACCTCGATCGGCGTGGCCCACCGAAACTCCCGCTGCAAGTGCTCGGCGTTCAGCCGTGTCGGAGAAGAAACGGACACACTGATCAATGCCGGACTGCCCTCTGCCATCCCCACCGTCGCCTCAACCCACCAAGCCAGGGTTCCGAGATCCTCGTCGATGTGAACCAGATCGAGGGTCACGGGCAGGGCCAGCACCACGCCGTTGTCGGCCACCCAGGGCACGCTCGGACCATCCGCCAAGCGCAGCCGCGAGGATGTCCCTGCGGGTCGATCAGCGAATCGTTGCGCCGCCGTCAGATCCACGCGGTAATCGTAGGTTCAAATCCGGCCTCTGACACCCGCAAACCTTCCATACTTCGGCCGGACCTTCCATACTTCGGAGCCTGACCCTCCCCTGTTACCTCGCCTTTGCACCGAAAAGCCGCCTTCCGGTTCCAAAATCAGTCGGGAAGGCGGCTTTTCGGTGCAAAGGCGACAGGTTTTAGAAGTTCTTGACCTGCCGGTAGGCGTTGTATCCGGTCACCGCCGGGGCGGACCAGACCACCTTGACATGAATCCGGTAGCCGTAGGTCTTAACCTTCACAGTGCCGTTGGCTTTGCGAATGACCGAACAGTACCGAATGTCACCGCGGGTGTAGCCGCGGCAAGTGACCTTCGTGGCGACCCGGTTCGCCGCGTTGGTAACGCAGTTCGCTCTGGTCACGACCTTCGTGCCCTTGGTCGGCATCTTGCCCGAGGACACCACGCAGCCGTTGAGCGGGACCTGCGCAACCCCCGGTCCCGTGGGGGTGGCCGTGGTGATTCCGGTCATGCTGGTTGTGCCGTCGGTGGACCTGGCGAACACCCCAAACTCGTAGGTGGTGAAGTTCTTCAACTCGGGGATGAGAGTGGTGCGTCCAGACAGCCACAGCGGTCCGGTGATCCACTGAGTGGTTCCTTTGGGCCGATACATCACGAAGTACGACAGCGGCGCCGGGTGCCCACCGGTGGCAGGTACGGTCCAGAACAACTGGACCTGGCTGTCCCCCGGGGACGCGGCCGGATCGGGCGAGCCGATCGGGGCGAACGGAGTCGCCTCCACTTCGTTGCTCGGTGGACTCGGCTCACCGGTGGTCCTGGCCACGACCTGGAAGGCGTACTTGATGCCATTGGTCAGCCCGGTGATCGTCTTTTTCAGCGTCGCCGGATCCGACACGATAACCACGCTCGGGACGTCGGCGGACCCAGCGATCTTGTACAAGATCGTGTATCCGGTGACTGTGGCGCCAGTTGGATCCTTCGGCCGGTTCCAGGCCAGGTCCACGGTCTGGTCCCCGGTCCCGGTGACGGTCAGATACGGCGTTTCCATCGTCTGCACGGCGCCGATGTTGCGGGTGTTGTCCGTGGAGCTCCAGCGGGGGCTACCCAACACGTCCTCAGTGATGCACGACGTACCGTCAATGGGATTGATCAGCGCGTTGGCCCCGCCGGGGCAGTTCGCTGTCGGCACCTGGTTGAGCAGCTTGCCGGGGGTCGGAATGGTTCCCAGCAATGGGGTGATGCCCTCGATTGCGCTGATTGACGGGTCAGCCGAGGGTTCCAGTCCGGGGAAGCCGGTGCGGGCACCCGGCAGGATCGCATTGATCGCCGCGTTGTCCTGTTTCACCGTGTCCTGCACCCAGGTCATGGCATCGGAGGTGAAGGCCGTTGATGAGGGGATCACCGGCCACGAGCCGTTGAACAGCAGCGGTCCGCCGTCCGGGTAGTCGGCGCCGGCGCCGATTGCCGTTGAGTTGAAAACCCACTTGCCGGTCTGCCTGGTGCCGAAGCCCATCGACGTGCTCGGGTCGGGCGCATACGGTAGTCCACCCTGGCACATTTCGTAATGCGGAGGGGCGGCGTAGCAGATCGGCAACCGCCAGACGAACGTACTGGCCGTAGTGGTGGCGGTGCCCGCAAAGCTCACGGCACGGTCCGACGGGGCCCGGGAACTCGTCTCGAAGGCGCTGTTCACGATCTCGCTCGACGCACCGGCGAAGGAGAAACCGCCGGACTCGAAGAACCTACTGCTGACGATCTTGACGGTCCCCGTCCCGACTGTCCCCCACTCGACCGCGTACGCACCGAAATTCGTGTCGAAGATGACGTGATCAAGGACCAGGTCACCTTCGAAGCCCTCAACCACCGCGCTGCTGTTGAACTCCTGAATAGTGCCGTTCGGCTGGCTGCCTTCATTGAAGAAGAAGGTCCGCAGGGTCACGTCGGCGCCCGTGTCGGCCAGGATCGGAGCACGGTTGCAGTTCTCCAGGAAGTCCTGGATCCGGGAGGCACTCGAATCGGTCATGGTGAACGCCGCGTTCTTCTCTACCTTGACCAAGGTGGGCAGCCGGTCGAAGAGCAGCTTGTCGATCGTGACCTCGACCCCGGTGTTGTTCGCGCCCAGGGTGCCGATGTCCAGGAAACCCGGCGAGATCGCGATCTGGACGGAACCGGCAGTGTTGGCCGGGCAGCTGGTCGTGGGGTTGACCTGGCCGCTGGCGTTCGCCCACATCTGCTGGCCATCGATGAAGGAACCGTTGCCTTTGATGTCCACCGATTCGGTCGCGTTCACCCCGTACCACATGCCGTGCAACCTGTGACACACGTTGTAGTCGACCAACAATCCCGGGGTGAACTCGATCGTGTCCCTGCCCGGGTTGGCATTGGCCTGCGCTACCGCCCACTCAAAGCTGCCAGTGGCCCCGCACCCCATATCGCTAGTAACGGTGTACGTAGCTCCCGCCGCATGAGCCGGAGCGGCCGCCAGTAGCACCGAGGCGATCACCGCCAGCACCGCAGCCACAGCCACACCGATTGCGCGTCCTGAACGACCGACCATCACTGCATCACTCCTAGGCGAGATCCGAATCAGATCTGTTGCTCGGAGCACGCGCCACCCGTCGTAGCTGCCTGCGTAAAACGCTCCGCACTCAAGGGTTACTCACCCGATTGGCCCAAGCCACCCCAACCACTCGTCCTCCGCGAAGTATGGAAGGTTTGCCGGTTGGGTGGAAGGTTCGGCCCGGTGGGGAAAGCTCACGGCAGCGTCCCCGGACGCTGCAAAGCCTTGAGGCGGCAGGTCATTTGGCCTTGAGGGTGCCTTTGCCACTGACCCGCTGCTCCCGTGCTCGCATCAGCAGCCCGGTCGCGGCCAGGCCCACGCAGACCATGATCGTCACCTCGACCCAGAAGAACACCAGAATGTCGATCCACGATCCCACCGGCGGATCCCCGGGCAAGAAGCCCCGAATCGGCAGCAACGCGAACAGCATCGCCGTGATCCAGGAAGCCACGCTCAGTTCAAGGCGCATCCGGCCGGTTGCTGAGCTCTGCACCACGAGCACCGCGATCAGCGCCAGGGCCACCATCAACACGAGCATCAACACCGCCACCATCTTGGTCGATCCAGCTCGACCGATCACCCCGGCGGCAGCAACCTCGGACCCGCTGACTTGTCTGAACTGCGCATTGTCGAAGCTCCAGCCGGGAACCTGGAAGAACACCGAAGCCTGCGTCGGAACGGCCAAACCCTGGCCGTTGGCCGGATTGGTGGAGACCCGAGCGGTGAACGCCACGTCATAGGTGTCCAACGGATAGCGCTGCACGATTCCGGGGGTGGGCAACGTGACCGCCGCCGGGCTCGGGATCTGTCCCGCGGGATAGTCCAGCGAGTTCGTGCTCAGCGAAGGGAACAACTCGACCCGCAGCTTCACTTTGCTCTTGCCAGCAGCATCAGTGAGCTCCGGAGACAAAAACAGAAGGACATCACCGCTAGCGGTGCGCGCGTCGGCATCCACTTTGGTCGGTGTAAACACCAGGGCCACACCCCCCGGCGGCGGCTTGGGCGAGGTGAACGTCTCGTCGAATCCGGTGCGGTAGAAGGTCACGACCAGGATGTAGGCACTCACGAAGGCCACCACCAGGATGATCGCCACCGCCGTGCGAAACCGCCGCCCACCGTCAGCCTCGCCCTGCTCCGGTTTCGCAGCCTTGCCTGTCGCCGGCTCGCCGGTTGCCGTTTCAGCCATGACAACTGTCTCCGTTCCGCCACAGTCGGTGCGGCGAGGTAGTCAATGTCGAATTGCGAATCGGTCGACCACTTTGAAACCACCAAACTATCGCAGCGGCCCTACCCGGCTCCAGCCGCCGATGAACCTCACATTCAACCGCACTGTCACAGCTTCTCGACCGGGGCGTACCGCAACAGCAACCGCTTGACGCCTTCGGAACCGAAGTCGATATGGGCTTCGGCGTTCTCGCCTGTCCCGGCGACACTGACCACGGTGCCCATCCCGAACTTCGGATGCAGCACCATCTCGCCAGCGCTGAGCTCCAGCACGACGCGGTTGCCGGGCGACTTCGCTCCTGGCCTGGCAGCCGCCGTGACCAACGATGGCCCGGATCCGAAGGTGCCCGCCCGGGTGCTGCCGCGGCGGTATTGATCCTCTGGGCCGCCCGTTCCGCGGCCGGAACCCGAACCGTAGCCAGATCCCGAGCCGAGCAAGCCGTCGGCACCGAACCTCCTACCAAGCACCGCGGCCTCGTCACGACGCCACGCCACCAGGTCGGCCGGCAACTCGTCGATGAACCGGCTCGGTGCACTGGCAACCGGTGCGCCGAACTGCCGCCGCACTAGCGCCCTGGTGATGTAGAGCTGCTCCCGCGCCCGAGTCAAACCGACGTACGCAAGCCGCCGCTCCTCTTCCATCTCGTCGCGGTCGGTGGCCCGCTGGTGCGGGAAGATGCCCTCCTCCATGCCGGTCAGGAACACCACCGGAAACTCCAGGCCCTTGGCGGTATGCAGTGTCATCAACGTCACCACGCCGCCATCGGAATCGGGGATCTCGTCGGCATCCGCGACCAGGGACACCCGCTCCAAGAAGTCCTCCAGCGTGGTATCCGGGTAGTCGCGTTCAAACTCGGCGGCCACCGATTCCAACTCGGTCAGGTTGTCCACCCGCGCCTCATCCTGCGGATCGCGGGAGTCCTTGAGTAGGGCCAGGTAGCCGGTGCGCTCCAGGATCTCGTGGACCAGATCCGGCGCCCCCAACCCGCCGCGCCACTCGGCCCGCAGGTCGTCCATCATCGCCACGAACGCCCGGATCGACTTCAGCGACCTAGCTGCGATACCGGAATCCTCGTCGATCACTCGCAATGCCGCCGCGAACGAGACGCGGTCGCGGTTGGCGATAACGTCAACTGCCGCCACGGCCGTGTCTCCAATCCCGCGGCGGGGAGTGTTCAGGATCCGGCGTAGTGCGACATCGTCATGAGGATTGGCGAGCAATCGAAGGTACGCCAGGACGTCGCGCACCTCGCGGCGCTCGTAGAAACGCACTCCCCCGACCACCTTGTAGGGCAGCCCTAGCCGGATGAACACTTCCTCGATGGCGCGCGACTGACCGTTGGTGCGATAGAACACAGCGATGTCGCTGGGCTGTCGCTGACCCGCGTCAACCATGGAGTTGATCTCGTTCGCGACAAACGCTGCCTCATCGTGCTCGTCATCGGCGACGTAGCCGATGATCTTCTCACCCGCACCGGCAGAGGTCCACAGCCGTTTCTCCCGGCGCGCCTGGTTGCGGGAAATCACTGCGTTGGCAGCGCTCAGGATCGTCTGGGTGGAACGGTAGTTCTGTTCCAGCATGACGACTCCCGCGTTCGGGTAGTCGCGCTCGAAGTCGTCAATGTTGCGGATCGTGGCACCCCGGAAGGCGTAGATCGATTGGTCGGCGTCGCCGACGACAACCAATTCCGCCGGATCCTGCTCGTCGCCGTGGTGACCGGCCAACTCACGAACCAGCACGTATTGCGCGTGGTTCGTGTCCTGGTACTCGTCGACCAGCACATGCCGGAACCTTTGCCGGTACTGAGCGGCCACCTCCGCAGAACCCTGCAGCAGCGCAACCGTGTGCCCGATCAGATCGTCGAAATCAAGCGCGCCGGCAAGGGCCAGTCGGCGCTGATACTCGGCGTACACAGCGGCGAGGGTCTTCTCGCTCGGACTGACGACTCGTTGCGCGAACAACTCCGGGGTGATCAGTTCGTTCTTGAGATTGGACACCGCCGTAGCCAACCCGCGCGGCGGGTGCCGTTTGGCGTCCAGATCCAGATCCCGTGCCACGTTCTGGAATAGCCGTTTGGAGTCAGCCGTGTCATAGATCGAGAAGGAACTTGGGATGCCGAGGTGGTCACCATCGCGGCGCAGAATCCGCACGCAAGCCGAGTGGAAGGTGGACACCTGCATAGCGGCCGCACGCGTGCCAACGAGTTCGACCACCCGTTCGCGCATCTCTCCGGCGGCCTTGTTGGTGAACGTGATGGCCAGTACCTGCCACGGTGCGACCTTGCGATCGCGCACCAAGTGACCAATCCGGCGGGTCAGCACCCTGGTCTTGCCGGACCCGGCGCCCGCCACGACCAGCAGCGGTCCGCCGTGGTGGGTGACGGCCTGGAGTTGACGGTCGTTTAGATCGTCCAGCAGCGGATCGGGCATCCACCGATCTTATGTTGCCTAACTGACAGCCCGGTAACCGAGCACGGACACCGCCACGTTCGTGTCGCCGGTGTTGGTGGCGATCGAGACATAACCACCGGCACCGATCCGCAGGTCCACGATCACCGAGGCGGCAGAGTTCATAGTCGTGGTTAGGGTCGGCTTGCCCGGGCGGTTCTTGCCGGTTGGCCAGGCGAAGATAGCCATCGGTGCGTTCGGATCGACCGCGGTGACCCGCAGCGTCGCCCAATACGCTCCGACCCCCGGAACGCGGCCCTTGCCTGCCACTTTGACATCAAGTTTGTGTCCATCGCCAGCCCACCTGTCCTCCTCCATGCGACAGATACGCCGGGAGTTGCCCCTACCGGTCCGGGTGTCAAAGATGGTCGCTTCCGGCAGCGGAACCGCGACCAGCGGTGCGGGGACCCTGGGAACCTTCCCGCCACGGAACGAACTCGGGCAGTAGCCCTGAGTCTGAGCCGTCCCGTCCCAGTAGGACGTCAGGGCGGCTGCTCCGTCCCAGGTCATCGAGAAATGAATATGGTTTCTGTGACAGGTCGTGTCGTAGACCTCCGATGCGCGGGCTTTCGCCGAACAGCCGCCGAACTTGCTCCAACCGATCGGATCGTAGGCGCGCCAGAACAGGTTGTTCCAGATCACGTACATGATGCCCATGCGCCGCGCGTTCGCGCCCGGAACACCCGATGCGTCCGGCGCCAGCAACCACGCGATGAGGGCCTCAGCCTTGGCTTTTTCGGCCGGGACCCGACTGTTCACCATCCAGTCCAGGGCTCGACCCTCGGTGTGCTCGGACGTCGGATCGGCCGCGCATGCGCGGGTCGAGTAGAACGTGGCGGGCCCGTAGGTGGCCCGCAGCAGCGCCTGCAACTTGAGCACGCCCGGCTTGGCAACCGGGTCGCAGATCGACTGTCCCTCGTACTGCTGAGCAACATCCATCGCGGCCGGAAGCGTCCTCGGCGCGGGCACTGGGACGATCGGCGTCGGCACCGGAACCGGCGGGGTGACGGGTGCCACGGCGGCGGCGCGACCGGGCAGAACGGAGACCATCAACATCATCACGAGGGCACCGGCCACTGTCAAAGCTACGATGATCAGCGACTTCTCAGAGGCCATACGCGGGTAGTTTGTGGAAGGCACGATGTCACCATGGCAGGATCAAGGTGCCGGTCGCATGGGCTCGGGCGCTTTTGACCATGAGAAATAACCGGATAAACCGCGCTTTTCGGACATTTTGTCCGCTCGGATTGGAGTTCACGTGCTTGCTGACGCTGAAGTTGACCGCATCCTGGTCGTAGTCGCCCACCCGGATGACGCCGATTTCGGGTCGGCCGGAAGCATCGCAACTTTCGTGGCCGCTGGCAAACAGGTCACCTACTGCGTGGTCACTGACGGCGATGCCGGCGGCTTCGATCCGGCGGTTCCCCGCAGCGAGATCCCCACCATCCGGCGAGCTGAGCAACGGGCGGCGGCCGCGGCAGTCGGTGCCAGCGACGTGCGATTCCTAGGTTACAAAGACGGTGAATTGACGGTCACCCATGAACTTCGACGCGACATCTCGCGGGTGATTCGCCAAGTGCGTCCCCAGCGCGTAATCTGCCAGTCCCCCGAGCGCAACTGGGAGCGCATCTACGCTTCGCATCCCGACCATCTGGCCGCCGGCGAGGCCGCGATCCAGGCGGTGTACCCGGACGCCCGTAACCCGTTCGCCCACCCGATGCTGCTCGACGACGAGGGTCTGGAACCTTGGGCGGTGCCCGAGGTCTGGGTGATGGCCCACGCCAACTCGAACCACTCGGTAGACATCACCGACGTATTCGACCGCAAGGTTGCAGCATTACGCGCCCACCTGTCGCAGACCGAGCACCTCACCGAATTGCCCACCATGCTGCGCCAGTGGGCTACCGCCCAGGCCACCGCCGCTGGCCTGCCCGAGGGCCGCCTGGCCGAGAGCTTCATGGTCATCAACACCGCCTGAGCGTCATCACCAACCCGCGGTTCGGTGGGCGGCGGAGCGGGGCTATTCCCACTCGATGGTGCCGGGGGGTTTGCTGGTGACGTCGAGGGTGACGCGGTTGATCTCGGGGACCTCGTTGGTGATGCGGGTCGAGATGCGGGCCAGCAGGTCGTACGGCAAGCGCGACCAGTCCGCGGTCATCGCATCCTCACTGGACACCGGCCGCAGCACGACCGGGTGACCGTAGGTACGTCCGTCGCCTTGGACTCCGACCGAGCGGACGTCGGCCAGCAGCACCACCGGGAACTGCCACACTTCGCCATCAAGGCCGGCGGCCGTCAGCTCCTCACGGGCGATCGCGTCAGCCTCGCGCAGGATAGCCAAGCGTTCGGCGTCCACCGCACCGACGATCCGAATCGCCAATCCCGGGCCCGGGAACGGGTGGCGCAAGACGATCTCTGACGGCAGGCCGAGCTGGCGGCCGACCTCGCGGACCTCGTCCTTGAACAGGTCGCGCAACGGCTCGACCAGAGTGAACTGCAGATCGTCGGGCAACCCACCGACGTTGTGGTGGCTCTTGATGTTCGCGGCTCCGGTGCCGCCGCCGGATTCGACCACGTCCGGGTACAAAGTTCCCTGCACGAGGAAGTCGACTGACTCGCCGTGCGCACCAGCATCGACGACCACCTCGCGTGCCGCCTGCTCGAACACCCTGATGAATTCCCTACCAATGATCTTTCGCTTCGCCTCCGGATCGGAGACCCCTTCAAGCGCAGTCAGGAAGCGATCGACGGCATCCACCACCTTGAGTTGCACTCCGGTGGCAGCGACGAAATCCCGCTCGACCTGCTCGACTTCACCCTTGCGCAACAGTCCATGATCAACGAAGACGCACGTCAGCTGATCGCCGACGGCCCGCTGCACCAGCGCCGCCGCGACGGCCGAATCAACCCCGCCGGACAACCCGCAGACCACGCGGCCGGCACCGACACGGGAGCGGATCGCCGCCACCTGCTCGGTGATGACGCTGTCCATCGTCCAAGTCCCCGTAAGGCCGGCCACGTCGCGCAAGAACCGCTCGATGATCGCCTGCCCGCCCTGCGTGTGCACTACCTCCGGGTGGAACTGGACTCCGGCAAACCTGCGGCCAGTGTCCTCGAAAGAAGCGACCGGAGCTCCGGGAGAACCCGAAGTGACTACGAATCCGGCTGGTGCACGAACAACCGCGTCACTGTGCGACATCCACACCGATGACTCCGCCGGACGCTGCCCGAGCAACCGCGAACCCGGATCCAACACCGACAACTGGGTACGCCCGTACTCACTGCTGCCAGTGTGGGCGACCTCGCCGCCGAGGGCCGCCGCCATGGCCTGAAACCCATAGCAGATCCCCAGAACCGGGACTCCCTGCGAGAACAGCGCGGGATCCAACTGCGGAGCCCCGTCCTCATAGACGCTGGCAGGGCCGCCCGACAATACGATCGCGGCCGGGCGGCGAGCCATCAGGTCGGCGACCGAGGCGGTGTGGGGCACGACCTCGGAGTACACCCTGGCTTCCCGAATCCGCCTAGCGATCAACTGCGCGTACTGCGCACCGAAATCAACAACCAGCACCGTCGCTTCATCACTCACGCACGAATCCTAATCGCCGTGACCTGCTCGCACCGCCAGCCACGGGACCGCGGTGCCGGCTCGTCAGTTGTTGTACGAGTTGTACGAGAAGTTGAGGTTCCCGGTAGCAGCCGCCACAATCACGTAGATGACCCACAGGATGATGACCACGAAGCCGATCACGATCGCTGCGGTAGCCATCCCCGAGCCGCCCTGACCCGTGCGTTTGATCTGGCTCCTGGCAACGAAGCCCAAGA